>NZ_JABFMQ010000009.1:0-157332 GCF_013359625.1 Herbaspirillum sp. C9C3 | reverse complement strand
AGGTGGCGACATCGACATCGTGGCCCGGACGGTCAGCATTCTCGCTGCACAGCAGAGCAGCCGCACCGTGA
This sequence comes from Herbaspirillum sp. C9C3, assembly GCF_013359625.1. Taxonomy (NCBI): domain Bacteria; kingdom Pseudomonadati; phylum Pseudomonadota; class Betaproteobacteria; order Burkholderiales; family Oxalobacteraceae; genus Herbaspirillum; species Herbaspirillum sp. C9C3. The sequence continues at coordinate 157,261 of NZ_JABFMQ010000009.1, read as the reverse complement.
CCGAGGACAAGTTCCGCCAGCAGGGGGTAACGGTGGCGGTGACCAGTCCGGTGTTGTCGGCGGTGCAGACGGTGCAGCAGATGGCCGAAGCAGCCAGCAAGACAAGGGACCGGCGCACGCAAGCCCTGGCCGCAGCGACGGCAGGATTGGCGGCATCCAATGCCGCGGATGCCGTCATCGCGGGCCAGGGCAAGACCATCAATGACAAGCCCAACCAGATTGCAACCGGCCCGACGGACCCTGCTACCGGGAAGACCCCAACCCGCGATGCCAATGCCGCCGACAAGGCCGGCGGCATCAACCTGGCTTTCAGCCTGGGCGCAAGCAGCAGCCAAGGCAGATCGGAGCAGACCAACAAGACGGTGCGCGGTTCAAGCGTGTCGGCAGGCGGAAGCGTCGCTATCACTGCCAACGGCGAAGGCGGCGACGGCGACGGCAACATCCTCGTCCAGGGCAGTGACATCAAGGCGGGAGTGGACGCTACGCTCAAGGCCGCCAATGAGGTCCGACTGATCGCAGCGCAGGAGACCTCGGAGCAACGCAGTCGCAACAGCGGCGCCTCGGGATCGGTCGGTTTCTCCATTGGCACGGACGGCTTGCTCTTCACGGCAAGCGCCTCCGGCAATCGTGGCAAGGGCGGTGGCGAAGAGGTCAAGCAGGTCAATTCTCACGTCGATGCAGGTAACAAGCTCAGTGTCGTCTCGGGCAGCGATACGACCATCAGTGGTGCAGTCCTGCGCGGCCGACAGGTGGAGCTCGACGTGGGCACCAGCGGCCAGGGCAACCTGAATATCGCCAGCCAGCAGGACACCAGCACTTACCAGAGCCGCCAGCAAAGCTTGGGCGGCAGTGTCTCGGTGGGTATGGGGAAGATGGGCGGCAGCGCCAGCTACAGCCAGTCGAAGGTCAACAGCGACTATGCCAGCGTCATCGAGCAGTCAGGCATCAAAGCAGGTGATGGTGGCTTCCAGGTCAATGTGCGCGGCAATACGGACCTGAAGGGTGGCGTGATTGCCAGCAGCGAACAGGCCGTTGCGGAGAACAAGAACCGCGTGACCACCAGGACCCTGACCCAGAGTGATATCGAGAATCGCGCGAGTTATGAAGCGCAGAGCGTCGGCATCAGTGGCGGCTACAGCACGGGCAAGGATGGCGGCTTGTCAGCGCTGCCACCGCTGGTCGTTGGTGCCAGTGAAAGTACATCAAGCACGACCCGCAGCGGAATCAGCGGCGGCGTCATCAAGATCACCGATGAGAAGCAGCAGCAGGTGCTGACAGGCAAGACGGCAGAGCAGACGGTGGCCTCGGTGAATCGGGAGGTGAGCATCAGCAAGGAGGGAAGCAATGCGCTCAAGCCGATCTTTGACAAGGAGGAGATCGAGAATCGGACGGCCATTGCGGCGGCCTTTACGCGGGAGTTGGGGAGCTTCCTGAACAACCGGGCGAAGGAGGCGGATGAGGCCAAGCGCAAGTTGGACGATGCGATCACGGAGGAGCGGAGCAAGCCGCTTGAACAACGTGACGAAGCCAGGCTGCGGGGCCTGACGGAGCAGTATCTCGATGCCGAAAAGTGGTCTTCGGGCGGTACGTATCGTCGGTATGCGACGGCCATTGCAGGTGCGGTGACAGGCAATCTGAGTGCTTCTTCATCGCAGTTCATCCAGGCGGCGGCAGTCAACTATCTGCAAGGGCTGGGCGCAGAACAGGTCAAGAGGATCGCTGACGACCTGCAGAGTGAGGCCGCTCGCTCCGCCTTGCAGGGCATCCTGGGATGCGCCGGTGCCATGGCCAAGGAGGCAGCGTGTGGCGCAGGTGCGCTGGGCGCATCGGCCGGCACCGTCATCAATGCGCTGCTGCAGTCTGCGGACCGGCCGGGCAGTCAGGAGAAGGAGTCGCGCACGAATCTGGTGACCAGCATCGTGGCCGGGATTGCGACCGCTGCCGGAAGCACAGCGAATCCGACGGCCACGCTCGCCGCCCAGCTGGAGGCAGAAAACAATGCCCTGGGGGTGAGCTACTCCAAACAATTCCTGAACAAGATGAGGGCTTGCGACGCATCGCAGGGGGCGTGCTTTGCCGAGCTGAAGGAAGACGCTGCGAAGCAAAGAAAATTGTTTACGGAGCAGTTGGAGAAGGGGTGCAGCGGAGCCGCGGCGACTCCCTATGCCTGTGAGGCGGTGATGAGCTCGGGGCAGGCTGCGCTCAGTGATCTTGCTCATGCGCTGTACTTCGCGAAGACGGGGGATCAAAAAGCGTACGTCAAGGCGCTGATTGTCGAACAGACCTTGGATATGGACCGGCAATATCCCAATCTGGCGGCGTTGGGGGAGAGGGCTGGTTTTCTGGATCAGCTGGCTTTGCAATTGCAGCAGATGTGGACGGATGTCGGGCCTGCGGGGGCAAGTTCAGGACTGATCAGTTCGGGGAATGTGGCGATAAGTCACGCGAGGGAAAAATATGTTCCTAATGCGGGAGCAGTGGCGAATATGAAAGAGTTTTTTAAAGGCTCTGATTTTGGCGAACAGGTACGGGCTAATACCGAAAAGTCGACAACTATTATTGATGGGCAAAGTGTGTATGTTGCGAAGAGGGACATAGGAAATACCATTCGGAAAGGTGATCGGCTATATCTGGATGGGCGACATAAAGATCATCTTGAAGTATTTGATAAACGCGGAGATTTCTCTGTCGTACTAAATCTAGATGGAACATTTAACGAAACTAAAACAAAAGCAGCATCAACCCAAGGAAGAAAATTGAAATGAAATTCTTAATCAATTTGGACATTGTCCAGACTATATTTTTGTCACTAGTTCAATCCGTAGGTTTGACTAAAGACGAGATCATGTCAGAGAGAGAGGAGGACGGACAATATTGCTGGTTCATTGACCAGGATGTATCTATGAATTCAACTTTCAATCAGGACTTGCGAGCGCTAGTCTCTCTGGTTGAATTTTTCAACAGATCAAGGCCGTCCGGTGATGATGTGACTGCCTGTTGTGCACTGATGCGGGCCGCGTCGAGCGCGCAATTGTTGTCAAATCTCTTCAAAGATATATGGGGCGATGTTGATAAGGTTTTATGCAGAGATAAAAGATTTTCATGGCCATCGATCCCCACGGGATACCAGATACCTCAGCATTTTTTGACTGCCGGGGCTGACGCAATGAAGCGTGTGAATGGTCCTGATGACATTGCTGGTCGCGACGGACTGATGCTCTGGAAAAGTGCAACAAGAGAAATAGAGGTGATGGAAAAGGATCGCATCGATGCAATCAGGAAGACGCTTATCAAAATAGCTGAAAGCATAGGGGTCACGCGAGAAGAAATGGATAAAGCGAAGGATGAAAATGATCATTTCGAATGGCGTATTGACTACGACTCCTCCCTGGGTGATCGGCTGGAGAGATATCTTGACCAGCTCTTGCTCAGCGTAGAGGTCCACCGTATTGCTACTCACAGGAGTGACCAGCTGGCCGCTTACCAAGCCCTCAAAGATGTCGGAACTCATGCCCGGTCGATATCGGAGTTATTCGGAGATATCAAGGCTGATGCGCATAAGGTCAGCATTTTCGATGAAAGATTTGCTTGGCCAGATATCCCTGATGACTACAGATTTCCAGAACATCTGGTGATGAGAGGCGGCTGTTGATCAACGAGGCCTCATCGACGTCAGTCCCTTAGTCCTTTAGTAAATATTTGACTGAAGGTAGAGAGCGCATTGCAGGTAGAGATGTAGCTTCATTTTCGTCTTTCAGAATCCTTATTGATACGGTCGCGACGTGAAAGTGAAATGATGGAATGGGAAAACTTGGTTGACCTAAAAAGCGAAGCAATTTCAAACGGCGCGATATTCAGGGCTGAAGCGAAATGGCCGTATGAGGAAAAGGTCGATTTCATGTTGGTCGACTTGCCTGTGGCCGAAAGGAATTACGCCATTCTCGTGGCGACAGGACTGAAAGCAGGGCTTGTTTTGGTTCGACTTCCGGAGGATGCAAGCTATGAACATGGTAGAGGGATTTCCAGACAATGGTTAGTACAAAATTGGCCCAAGTGGATATATCCAGAGTGTCCGGTTGAGAAGGTACTGTACCTGCCACGTTACAAGGCTCCAGATCTTGCGTGAATTTTTAGCCATTTGAAAATTAAGTGAGAGCTCTGCTTAAAGATCGCTGGTGTGTTGCATTGGAGCGGGCGGCTATCAGGAACTTGGATTTTGCCGAGCTGAAAAACTGGGAGATAAATGATGTTGGCTGGCAATTCTATAAGTTTTGCGTTCTGGTAGTACGTACAGGAAGGCAATGACAGTTTTTGTTTTGGTCCTTTCAATATCTTTGTAAATTCACAGTGACTACTCTGCAATAGCGAAGATAACTTTAGGTTAAATATCATTGCCTCCGATTTGCGACGCTCATTCGAGAGACTGGATCGTCTGGATGAATTGGAGCCGGGTTTCGATGCGGATGAGATTTTTGAAAAGGCGATGCACACGCATGGATATCAGACGAAATCAGATCCGGTATTTCCGCCCAGCTGGTGGGCGCACAGTGATGACAGGACATCCAAGTTACTTGATTTATTTATCGAGATCGAAACCGAGCGCCGAACTGATCCACCATTTGGCGTAGAGTTTTCGATGTATGTCGAAATAATCGATAAGGGATGGCAGTTTTTCTTGTTTAAATGCGGTGACGAGTGACGGGTGAGAAAAGATAGGATTGCCTCACGATCCAATAAGGTGACGGAAAAAATGATCATTGGCGACACAGCGACTTTTGCGTTTTGGTATGACATCCATTCAGAATCGAATGGGTTCTGCTTTGGTCCATTCAACATCTTTGTCAATGGAAAGACCGTCCTCAGGAGCACTGAAGATAGTTTTACCTTGAACATGATTGCCGCAGATTTGGATCGATCTTTGGACGGGCAGCAAACGGTTGCGGAGGTCGCGAGTGACTATGATGCAAGAGAACTATTCGTTGCCGCCATGGAGAGCCGGGGCTATTTTCCGGCCACCGATCCAGAATTTCCGAGCGTTTGGTGGAGAGATGATGGTGGAAAAATGGGGCAACTGACGGACCTCTATATCGACATCGTTGACGAAAGAAGAAGAAGTCCTCCTTTCGGATTGGAGCTTTCGATGTACTCAGATATTGGCGACGCTGGATGGCACTTCTTCCTTTTTCAGAGCCAAGGTGCGGAAATACTGATTTACTCAAAGGACCGCGGCAGAAGTGTTTTCAGCTCGGTGCTGAACCATGGCAAAGTGGAAGGTGTTATTCGAGATTATTGTAAGGCGATGAAGCAATTTTTCTCTTGAAAATGCACAAAGTCTAGTGATTGGTCGAAACGTTCAAGACTCATTCGGTCGAGCGCATGAATACCTAAAATTTAGATTTCTGAATAACGAGGAATTCGGATGTTGGCAGGAAATTCTCGACATTTTGCTTTTTGGTACGACGTTATAAGATGGACCCCGGAGAATATCTATGGGCCGTTTAATATTTTCGTGGCCGGGACGTCATTGTTGGACGACGTTGACGCGGAATCCGAGCTTATGTCTATTGCCTCGGGCTTAAAAAAGACGCTTGGTGAAATTCACGCGCTGATGGAAATTCCTAAATCCGCAGACGCAAAGAATCTGTTTCTTCGCTCGCTGCATGAGCATGGATATCTTAGTTTTGAAGACCCGGTGATTCCTGCCCAATGGCAGGAAGATGGCGGCGGAAAAATCGGGGAATTTTTACGGACCTTGAACGACTTGATAGAGGAACGTCGAGCTAATCCACCATTCGGTCATGAAATTCTCATGGGACAGAAGCTCCGCGAGAACGGCTGGAGATTTTTTCTTTATTCGCGTGGGAAAAAGGAAATCATGCTCTTGTCTGGTGATCACGGACGAAAGGTGGTAAAGCTTGCCCTACCAAAAGGAAGCCTCAAGTCTGCAATCGAAGCGTTTTTAGATTCTGAAGAAATTTCATTACGTCTCGGCGAATAGCGTTCTTACATCACGAGTAACGAGTTGATTCTGGACAGCTAGACCTTGGAGCGAGATGGCAACCGAGTTCAATTGATCTGGGTATCAAGCCCATTCGTTTCGCGAAAGGTAAGCCAATGAATTGGTTGAAACTGGTAGACGTTGCGTGGGAAGCGATCGGAAGTGGCACTGTCTTCAGGATGAATTCCGTCTCACCCTACGAGTCCTTGGTGGACTTCATGGTAGTCGACATTCCTGGCGATGAGCGGCCCTTTGCCTTGGTGGTGTCAACGGGACGAAAAGCTGGACGAATACTGGTCAAGCTGCCCCCCGATGCATTATGGAGCGAAGGGCACGGCCTCTCTGCCTTGGATCGTAGAAAATTGGGCGAAATGGATCTATCCCGAATGCCCCGTCGAGGAAGTACTCATCTTGCCGAACTACGAAATAGACGATGTCGAGGAATTTCCTCTCATCGTCTAAGTGAGTGATCGCGCTACCCTGCGTAAGCAGGCATCCCTTCCTCCCACACCATCTCGCCCCCGCACCAACCCTCACCCCACCCGCTTAGCCGCCAACGCATTCCCCACCCTGCTCACCGACTTGCGTCCCAGCTGCTGCGAGATGAACTGCCCCGCCTCGGCCACCGCATCCAGGTCAATCCCGGTCTCGATCCCGAGCCCGTTCATCATGTACAGCACATCCTCGGTCGCCACATTGCCGGTCGCGCCCTTGGCATACGGACATCCCCCCAGCCCCGCCACCGACGCGTGATAGATGCTGATCCCCGTCTGCAGACTGGCATAGATATTGGCCAGCGCCTGCCCATAAGTATCGTGGAAGTGACCCGACAAACCTTCGATATGGAATTCACGAATCGCCGTCTCCATCACCGGCCGCACCTTGCCCGGCGTGGCCACGCCGATGGTGTCGGCAATATCGATCTCGTCACAGCCCAGTTCGCGGAAACGCCGCACCACGTCGGCCACCGCCTCCAGTGGGACTTCCCCCTGGTACGGACAACCGAACGCACAACTCACCGCCGCACGCAGGCGCTTGCGGTGGTCCTTGGCGGCTTTGGCCACTTCGGCAAAACGTTCGATGGACTCGGCAATGGAGCAATTGATGTTTTTCTGCGAGAACGCCTCCGAGGCTGCCCCGAAAATCACCACCTCATCCACCCCCGCTTCCAGCGCCGCCTCGAAGCCCTTCATGTTGGGCACCAGCGCGGAATACACCACGCCCGACCTGCGCGTGATGCCGTGCATGACCTCGCTGGAGGTCGCCATCTGCGGCACCCACTTGGGCGAGACGAAAGAAGCCGCCTCCACATTCGGAAAACCCGCCGCCGAAAGCCGGTTCACCAGCTCGATCTTGACCTCGGCGGAAATGGTTTCCTTCTCGTTCTGCAAACCGTCGCGCGGTCCGACTTCAACGATCTTCACTTTCTTGGGCAGGCTCATCATGCGGGTCTCCGTTGGGGTTGTTGTGATGCGTGGCTGGCTGTCAACGCATTCAGTTTGCTACTGGCGCGGCATCGAGCCGCACATCGGCCACCGTGCCGCCGGTCATCTTCTCCAGCTGCGCGGCCGTGAGGTTGAAGACGGCATGCGGATGGCCGGCCGCCGCCCAGACACTGTCAAAGTTGAACAGGTCACGGTCGATCAGCATCACCGGCTTGACCACGTGGCCAATGGGGCAGACGCCACCGATGGCATAACCGGTGGTGTCGCGCACGAACTTGGCATCGGCCTTGCCCAGCGGGCCGGTCAGCGCGGTGACCTTGGCTTCGTCCACCCGGTTGGCACCGCTGGCAATGACCAGCACCGGCGCACCGTCAGCCACGCGCCGGAAGATGATGGACTTGGCAATCTCGGCCACGCTGCAACCCACGGCCGCAGCGGCTTCGGCCGAGGTGCGGCCGGTCGAGGGCAGCATCGTGACCGGTTTGTCATGGCCCATCGCGGCCAGCAGGTCGGCAACGCGTTGGGCGGAAGAGGGCAGGGCGGCGGTATCGTTCATGGTGGTTTAAAGTGGGCACAAGGCCCGCAGCAGGACAAGCCGGAAATGATAACAGCACCCCCACCCCCTCTGCCGCGCAGGCCCGTATTCAGCGATCCAGCAGGAAGACCCCATCGCTGGCCGCCGCTCCCGCCTTCTGCAGTTGCGCCACGCACCAGTCGGCCAGGGCGGCATCCTCCATCTGCAGGAAGCGCGCATTGGTGATGCGCAACAAGGGGATCTCTCGCATCATCGTCGGCAAGTCCGCCAGTGCAATCCGGCCACGTTCCAGCAACAGAAACTTCACCAGGACCTTGACGCCATTGTGCGCATTGCGCAGCGGCTCGGCCTGCAGATAATTCAGGCGCGAGAAGGCCTTCTCCAGCGCATCGTCCACCTCGGTGAAGGGCGCGCCATGGCCGGGAATCACGGTGCGCACATCGAGGCTGCGGATCAGCTCCAGCGTGGCGCGCGCCTCCTCGAAACCGGATTCGCCATCGAGCTCCGGAAAGATGATCCCGAAGCCGTTGCGCCACAAGGCATCGGCCGAGATCAGCACACCCTCCTGCGCGCAATACAGCAGCAGCGCATGCGGATCATGGCCCGGTGCAGCCAGGGCAGTCCAGTCGAGATCACCCAGGCGCAGCACATCGCCGCTGCGGATTAGCTGGTCATGCGCAAAGCGCGGGCAGCGTTGGCCGGTGGCGCGATAGCTCAGGGCGTCTTCGTCCCAGCGGCGCACCTTGTCATCTTCGGCGGCGGGGATGGCGATGCGGCAGTCATACGTCGCGTGCAGCGCGGCATTGCCGCCGCAGTGGTCCGAATGCAGATGGGTATTGAGCAGCACATCGAGTCGCTTACGCCCGCGCTGGTGCAGCACGTGGCGCACCAGCGTCTGCGTCTGTTCGGCATGCGTGACGTAGCCGCTGTCGATCATGACGACTTCATCGCGGCCAAACAGCAGCACGTTGTTGGACGACAGCCAGCCCCGCTCCAGCACGTGCAGCGAGGGTGGCAGGCGCAGTGCGGACGTGTTCACGGTGCGTTGCTCACGCGGCCTTGAAGTCCAGCAGCTGCGCACCTTCGGCCACCTGATCGCCGACGGCATAGCGCAGCGCTTCCACGGTGCCGGCCGAGGGCGCGGCGATGGTGTGCTCCATCTTCATGGCTTCCATGATGAGCAGCGGCGTGCCTTGCGCCACGCTCGCGCCCTGCTCCACCAGCAGCGCGACGATCTTGCCGGGCATGGGCGCGGTCAGGCGGCCGCCCTCGGCCTCGGCGTGGCCGGCGTGGGCCATCGGGTCGAGGTAGCGCAGGCTGTGCTGGCTGCGGCCATCGAAGAGGTGCAGCCATTGGCCCTCGCGCGCGACATGGGCGCGCAGGGTGCGGCCATCCAGGTTGATGAGCAGGCTCTCCGTGTCACTCTCATGCAGCGCGAGGGTATGCGTGCTGCCATCGACCTGCAACTGCCAGTGCTGGCCGTCTCCTGCATAGTCAATCGTCACGCTGCTGTGGCCCGATTCATCCTCGAAGGACAGCGTGCGGCGCAGCGGCATATTGAGACGCCAGCCGCTGGTCTGCGCCCACGGATCGTTGTTGGCCTGACCGCGCTTTTCCTGTTGCAGCAGCGCGGCGCTGGCCAGCGCCAGCGTCTCGGTCGTGGGCCGGGCCGGGGTCGGGAAGAGGGTCTCGCGGTGACGTTCGATCAGGCCGGTATCGAGATCGGCTGTCGCAAATGCCTGGCCTGCGATCAAGCGCTGCAGAAAGCCGATGTTGGTCGCCAGCCCGACCACCTGGTATTGCGCCAGCGCCCGCGCCATGTTGCGCAGGGCCGCGTCGCGATCCTCGCCCCAGACGATGAGCTTGGCGATCATCGGATCATAGAAGGGCGAGATGGCATCGCCTTCGCGTACACCCGCATCGATGCGCACGGCTGCGGGTTGCGTGGCGCCGGGCGCGGCCAGCGTGAATTCCACGGCGGGCGCGCTGCGCATGCGGGTGAGGGTTCCGATGGAGGGCAGGAAGCCCTTCTCGGGATTCTCGGCATAGATGCGCGCCTCGATGGCGTGACCATGGAGGCGCAACTGCTCCTGCTTCAGTGGCAGGGTTTCGCCGGCGGCGACACGCAATTGCCACTCCACCAGATCGAGTCCGGTAATCATTTCCGTGACGGGGTGCTCGACCTGCAGGCGGGTGTTCATCTCCATGAAGTAGAAACTGCCATCCTGGTTGGCGATGAATTCCACCGTGCCTGCACCGACGTAGCCGACCGCGCGGGCGGCAGCGACGGCAGCCTCGCCCATGGCCGCGCGACGATCAGGGTGCATGCCGGGCGCGGGCGCTTCTTCCAGCACCTTCTGATGGCGGCGCTGCACCGAGCAGTCGCGCTCGAAGAGATAGACGCAATGGCCATGGCCATCGGCAAAGACCTGGATCTCGATATGGCGCGGACGGGTCAGGTATTTCTCCACCAGCACGCGGTCATCGCCGAAACTGGAAATTGCTTCGCGCTTGCAGGAGGCCAGTGCCGCTTCAAAATCTTCACTGCGTTCGACCACGCGCATGCCCTTGCCACCGCCACCGGCACTGGCCTTGAGCAGCACCGGGTAACCGATGCGGTCAGCTTCGGCGCGCAGGAAATCGCTCTCCTGGCGTTCACCGTGGTAGCCCGGCACCAGGGGGACGGCAGCCTTCTCCATCAGCGCCTTGGCGGCGGATTTGGAGCCCATGGCATCGATGGCCGAGGCCGGCGGGCCGATGAAGACCAGGCCGGCATCGGCACAAGCCTGGGCGAAACCGGCGTTCTCCGACAGGAAGCCGTAGCCGGGGTGGATCGCCTGCGCGCCCGTGGCGAGGGCGGCGGCGATGATCTTGTCGGCACAGAGATAGCTTTCCTTGGCCGGTGCCGGGCCGATATGCACGCTCTCATCGCAGGCGGCCACATGCTTGGCGTGCGCGTCGGCATCGGAATACACGGCCACGGTGGCAATGCCCATGCGGCGGGCGGTGGCGGCCACGCGGCAAGCGATTTCGCCACGATTGGCGATCAGGATCTTGGTGAACATGGTCTCTCCTCGGTGGCGCGCGTCAGATGCGGAAGACACCGAACCGGGTCTCTTCGATGGGGGCGTTCAGGGCGGCGGACAATCCCAACGCCAATACCTGGCGGGTATCGGCGGGATCGATCACGCCGTCGTCCCACAGCCGGGCCGAGGCGTAATACGGATGGCCCTGGGTTTCATACTGGGCGCGGATGGGCTCCTTGAAGGCGGCCTCCTCTTCTGCACTCCAGCTGCCGCCGCGCGCCTCGATGCCGTCGCGCTTGACGGTGGCCAGCACGCTGGCGGCCTGCTCGCCGCCCATCACCGAGATGCGCGCATTGGGCCACATCCACAGGAAGCGCGGCGAGAAGGCGCGGCCGCACATGCCATAGTTGCCCGCACCGAAGCTGCCGCCGATGATGACGGTGAGCTTGGGCACCTTGGCGGTGGAGACGGCCGTGACCATTTTTGCACCATGGCGTGCGATGCCCTCGTTCTCTGCCTTCTTGCCGACCATGAAGCCGGTGATGTTCTGCAGGAAGATCAGCGGGATCTTGCGCTGGCAGCACAGTTCGATGAAGTGGGTGCCCTTTTCTGCCGCTTCCGAAAACAGGATGCCATTGTTGGCGATGATGCCCACCGGCATGCCGTGCAGGTGCGCGAAGCCACACACCAGCGTGGTGCCGTAGCGCGCCTTGAATTCATCGAACTCGCTGCCATCGACGATGCGGGCGATGACCTCGCGCACGTCGAAGGGCTTGCGCGTATCGGTGGGGATCACGCCATACAGTTCCTGCGCCGGATACTTCGGTTCCACGCTCTCGCGTACGGCCAGCTGCTGGGGTTTGCGGCGGTTCAGGTGGCTGACGATGTTGCGCGCGATGGCCAGGGCATGGGTGTCATCCTGTGCCAGATGATCGGCCACGCCCGAGAGGCGCGTGTGGACGTCGCCGCCGCCCAGCTCTTCAGCCGTCACCACCTCACCGGTGGCCGCTTTGACCAGCGGCGGCCCGGCCAGGAAGATGGTGGCCTGCTCCTTGACGATGATGGATTCATCGCTCATGGCCGGTACATACGCGCCGCCTGCGGTGCAGGAGCCCATCACCACGGCGATCTGCGGGATGCCCCTGGCCGAGAGGTTGGCCTGGTTGTAGAAGATGCGGCCGAAGTGGTCGCGGTCGGGGAAGACCTCATCCTGATTGGGCAGGTTGGCCCCGCCGCTGTCGACCAGATAGATGCAGGGCAGGTGATTGAATTCGGCGATCTCTTGCGCGCGCAGGTGCTTCTTGGCCGTCATCGGGTAATAGGTGCCGCCCTTGACGGTGGCATCATTGCAGACGATCACGCATTCCTGCCCGGCCACGCGGCCGATGCCGGTGATGATGCCGGCCGAGGGCGCGGCGTCCTTGAGGTTGCCGTCGCGGTCCTTCTCGCGGTACATGCCGTAGGCGGCCAGTTGCGAGAACTCCAGGAAGGGCGTGCCGGGGTCCAGCAACATCTGCACGCGCTCGCGCGGCAGCAGCTTGCCGCGTGCCACGTGCTTGTCACGCGCGGCCTGGCCGCCGCCTTCGGCAATGGCGGCCACCTTCTGCCGCAGATCGTCGACGATGCGCTGCATGGCATCGCGGTTGTGCTGGAATTCCTCGCTGCGCGGGTTGAGCTTGCTTTCAATCTGCGGCATGGTTTTTCGTCTCTCTGTTCAGTTTCTTGTTGTGCTCTCGGGCGCTCAGGCGCACGGCAGGCGGGGCATGGTGCAGAAAACGTCACCCGTCCGGAAAGCGCCCATCCACGTAGTACCAGCGCGCCTGCCCGCTCTCATCGGGCTGGCGCACGAAGTTGCTGATCTCGTGCAGGCGGTGCGCCTTGCCGCCGACCTTGAAGCGCGCCACGAATTCGACGGTGGCCTCATCGCTGCCGCTGGCGTGCTGGTGTTTCTTGATGTCCAGGCCGATCCACTTGACGTCGGTTTCGCTGGTCAGTTCTTCTTCCGGCAGCGTGTCCGGGAACCAGGTCGCGCGCAGGTAGGCTTCATCGCGCAGGGCGAAGGCGCTGTAGCGCGAGCGCATCAGCAGCTCGGCCGTGGCCGGTACCTGGCCGCCGGTGATGAAGCGGCCACAGCATGTCTCGAAGCCGGGCTGGCCGCAGGGGCAGGGGCCGGACTTGTCCTTCTTGGTGCTCATCAGATCTTTCCGTTCTTGAGGAAGGCTTCCAGCTGGGTGAAGCGGTCGAAGCCCCAGAATTGTTCGCCATCGACGATCATGAAGGGCGAGCCGAAGACGCCGGCGCGGCCAGCGGCGTCGGTGCTCGCGCGTAGTTGCTCCTTCAGTTCCGGCGAGCCCAGCGCCGCTTCCAGCGCGGCGCGGTCGATGCCATTGTCGGCGGCGATGCGCAGCACGTTTTCGGGCACGCTGATGTCGATGTCTTCGGTGAAGTAGGCGCTGTACAAGGTCTTGATCAGGTCCACCGCCTTGGCCGGCTGGGTCTGCTGCACCCACAGCGTGGCGCGCGCAGCGACCTGCGTGCCGATGGGGAACTGGCTCGGGGCCTTGTAGAAGATGTTGTGGAAGCGCGCAGTACGCTCCATGTCGTGGCGCGAGTAGTCGCCCTTGACCGGGATGTTGACCAGCGAATTGGTCCCCAGCGCCTTGAAGATGGGGCCCAGCAGGATAGGATGCCAGTTGACGCCGCGACCGTATTTCGCGGCCAGCTTGTCGATCTCGACGGCAGCGAAGTAGCCATAGGGCGAGCTGAAGTCGAAGTAGAAATCGATGGGTGTACTCATGATGTCCGTCGTGTCTGAAGTTTGAAAAGAGGCGAGGGCGCTTACAGCGTATCGGCAAACAGTTCGCGGCCAATCAGCATGCGGCGGATCTCGCTGGTGCCGGCACCGATCTCGTAGAGCTTGGCATCGCGCCACAGGCGGCCCACGGGATACTCGTTGATGTAGCCATTGCCGCCCAGCGACTGGATCGCTTCTCCGGCCATCCAGGTGGCCTTCTCGGCCGAATACAGGATGGCACCGGCAGCATCCTTGCGCAGGGCGCGCACCTTGTCGGCGCTGTCGGCGCGATCACAGGCCTGGCCCACCGCATAGACGTAGGCCTTGCAGGCCATCATGGTGGAATACATGTCGGCCAGCTTGCCCTGCATCAGCTGGAATTCGCCGATGGCCTGGCCGAACTGCTTGCGGTCATGCACGTAGGGGACCACCACATCCATGCAGGCCTGCATGATGCCCAGCGGCCCGCCCGAGAGCACGCTGCGCTCGAAGTCCAGGCCCGACATCAGGACGTTGACGCCACGGCCAATGCCGCCCAGGATGTTTTCCTCGGGCACCTCGCAATCCTGGAACACCAGTTCGCCAGTGTGGGAGCCGCGCATGCCGAGCTTGTCCAGTTTCTGCGCGACGGAAAATCCTTTGTATCCTTTTTCCACCAGGAAGGCGGTCATGCCGCGCGCGCCGGCCTCCACATCGGTCTTGGCATAGACCACCAGCACGTCCGCATCGGGGCCATTGGTGATCCACATCTTGCTGCCGTTGAGCACGTAGCGGTCGCCCTTCTTGTCGGCACGCAGTTTCATGCTCACCACGTCGGAGCCGGCATTGGGTTCGGACATGGCCAGTGCACCGATGAAGTCGCCCGAGATCAGCTTGGGCAGGTACTTGCGCTTTTGCTCTTCGTTGCCGTTGCGCTTGATCTGGTTCACGCACAGGTTGGAATGCGCCCCGTAGGACAGCCCCACCGAGGCTGAGGCGCGCGAGATTTCTTCCATGGCGATGATGTGGGCCAGATAGCCCAGCCCTGCGCCGCCATATTCCTCGCCCACGGTGATGCCCAGCACGCCCAGCTCGCCCAGCTTCTTCCACAGGTCCATGGGGAACTGGTCGCTGCGGTCGATCTCGGCTGCGCGCGGGGCAATCTCGGTGTGCGCGAAGGCGGCGACCGCTTCACGCAGGGCGGCGATGTCCTCGCCGTGGTCGAAGGTGAGGCCGGGCAGGTGGATCATGGGTGTCTCCTCGTTGGGTAGTGGGAAATTATTGTTCTGATCATGGGATGCTGTTGCTTGACGTTAACGTCAATGGTGATGGCGTGAGGGCCTCTGTTTTCCGTATAGGTCAGGCGGCCACCGCCTTGCGTCTGGTTTTCGGTTTGGCCTCGACCAGCAGTTGCCGGCATTCTTCTTCGTGCGCGGCGATTTCGGAAAGGGTCAGTTCCAGGTCCTCGCGTTGCTGTTCCAGTTTCTCGCGATGCTGCTGCAACAGGCCCAGGAAGCGTTGCAATTGTGGCTGCGTATCCTTGGGCGACTCGTACATGTCGATCAGGTCCTTGATCTCGGCGAGCGTAAAGCCCAGACGCTTGCCGCGCAGCGTGAGCTTCAGGCGCGTACGTTCGCGCGCCGGATAGACCCGATGCCGCCCGCCCACGCCCTCGCGCTTGGGATTGAGGATGCCGTGGTCTTCGTAGAACCGGATCGCACGGGGCGTGATCGCAAATTCTTCGGCCAGTTCGGTGATGGTGTAGGTAGGCATGGGACGAATCGATGGGTTGGTCTGGCACTTTACGTTAACGTAAAGTATATTGTGCCCTGTCGTCCAGCAAAAAATGCAGGGCTGGCACGACAGCGCATGACTTCCCTTCTCGATGATCGCCAGGCTTACTGATGAATGCTCTTGAATCCCAGCTCGACTACGCCTTCGGCGACACCTTGCCCGACACCGGCCACACCATGGAGGTGGCGCCGGGTGTGCGCTGGCTGCGCATGGGGCTGCCCTTTGCCCTGAATCACATCAATCTCTGGTTGCTGGAGGACGAGGTAGAAACGCCGCAGGGCCGCCAGCGTGGCTGGACCGTGATCGATTGCGGCATCGCCACCGACGACACCCGCGCGGCCTGGGAGCGCATCTTCGCCGAGGAGCTCGACGGACTGCCCATCCTGCGCGTGCTGGTCACGCATTGCCATCCGGATCATGTGGGCCTGGCCGACTGGCTGTGCCGACGCTGGCAGGCGCCGCTGTGGATGAGCACCGGCGATTACGCCTTTGCGCGCGTGATGTCGGCGGCCTTGCCGGGGGCCGAGGGCACGGCGGCCACACCGCATTTCCGGCGCCACGGGCTGGCCGACCCCGAGACGATAGCCACACTGCAGGGGCGCAATTCCTATTACCAGGATCTGGTGCCGGCGGTGCCGCATGCGTATCACCGCATGCAGGACGGTCACGCAGTGCGCATCGGTGGAAGGGATTGGGACATCATCACCGGTTTCGGGCATTCACCGGAGCACGTGTCGCTGTACTGCGCAGCGCTCAATGTGCTGATTTCGGGGGATATGGTGTTGCCGCGCATCTCCACCAATGTCTCGGTGTTTGCCATCGAGCCGGAGAGCAATCCCGTGCAGCAGTATCTGGATTCCCTGAAGAAGTATGGCCACCTGCCGGCTGAGGTGCTGGTGCTGCCTTCGCATGGCAAGCCCTTCCGTGGCCTGCATACGCGTATCGCGCAGTTGAACGATCATCACCGCGAGCGTCTGGCCGAAGTGTTGCACGCCTGCGCCACGCCGCAGACGGGCGTGGATATCCTGCCGGTGATGTTCAAGCGGCCGCTGGATACGCACCAGCTCTCCTTTGCGCTGGGCGAGGCGGTGGCCCACTTGCACAAGCTCTGGGTTGACGGTGCGGTCAGGCGGATGCTGGGAGAGGATGGGGTGTATCGCTTCGTGGCGGTGTAAGTCTTTCTGCATCAATCGATGGCATTGATGCAGATGACGCATCAATGAAAAACGCCGGCGGGGATGACCCGGCCGGCGTTATTTTTCATCTCGGATGGGGCAGGCGCTTCAGCCCGCCTTCTTCTTCATCTCGCGCTCTTCCTTCTGCAGCTTGGTCTTGATGCGGTTGCGCTTCAATGGCGAGAGATATTCGACGAAGACCTTGCCCTTCAGGTGATCCATCTCGTGCTGGATGCACACGGCCAGCAGATCATCGGCATCGACCTCGAAGGCCTTGCCGTCGGCATCAAAGGCGCGCACCTTCACGCGGGCCGGACGCTCCACGCCATCGTAGATGCCGGGCACCGACAGGCAGCCCTCGTCGTAGACGCGCTTCTCTTCACTGGCCCAGAGGATCTCGGGATTGATGAAGACCTGCAGGTTCTTGCCCTCGTCGGAGACGTCGATGACCACCACCTGCTCATGCACGTCCACCTGGGACGCGGCCAGGCCCACGCCGGGCGCGGCATACATGGTCTCGGCCATGTCAGCCACCAGTTTCTTGATGCGCTCGTCGAAGACGGTTACGGGGGCGGCGATCTTGTGCAGGCGCGGATCGGGGTAACGGAGGATGTTCAGCAGGGCCATACGTGGGTTCTCGGTAAGCTTGGGATTCGGTCTCGGGGGACCTGGTTCAGGCCGGATCTCGTCATTTTGCGAGCGTCCAGGGAATTCATTTCGGGATTTATCGTGTAAATGTGGCCGGAGCGCGACGCTTCAAGCGCGGCGGCAGCACAATTGCCCTCTTTGGCTGGCGTGTGCTGCATGGCCCGGCGGCCAAGGGTTTCCCGATCAATTGGAAAAGTGTATCACAGCCAGCCCCCGGCTCGCCCGGAGAGCCGCGCTGCGCGGCCTTGAGCGGGCATCTGATGCACAAAACTTCATTTCCTGTCATGCAAGAGCATTTCCATCAAGAGTCTGCCGATCTGGCGTCCTGGCTGCGCCTGGCGATGACCGACGGTGTCGGTCCGGTGCTGGCGCGCCGGCTGTTGTCGGTGTTCGGTTTGCCGGGCAATCTCTGGCAGGCTGATGCGCAGGCCATTCGCGAGGTGGTGCCGGCGCCGGTGGCGGCCAGCTTGTTGCGGGCACCCACGGCGCAGCAATGTGAACGCATCGCGGCCACGCTGGCGTGGGTGCAGGTGCCGGGGCAGTCCATCGTCACGCTGGCCGATGCAGCCTATCCGCCGGGCCTGTTGCAGATTGCCGATCCGCCCTTGCTGCTGTATCTGCGCGGCAATCCGGCACTGCTGGCGCGTACGGCCCTGGCCGTGGTCGGCAGCCGCAATGCCACGACCCAGGGCGTGCTGCATGCGGCGCGTTTTTCCGAGGAACTGAGCCGGGCCGGCATCACCATCGTCTCCGGGCTGGCCTTGGGCATCGATGCGGCGGCCCATGCGGGTGGGCTCAGCGGGACCGGTTCGACGGTGGCGGTGATCGGCACCGGCATCGATCTGGATTATCCCCAGCGTAACCGGGCGCTGGCACAACGCATTGCCGAGGGCGGCTGCATCGTCAGTGAATATGCGCTGGGTACGCCGCCGCTGGCGGCCAACTTTCCGCGCCGCAACCGGATCATCTCGGGCTTGTCGCGCGCCGTGCTGGTGGTGGAGGCGGCAGCCCAGTCGGGCTCGCTCATCACCGCGCGCATGGCGGCCGAGCAGGGGCGAGATGTGTTTGCCATTCCCGGCTCCATTCATGCCCCGCTGTCCAAGGGCTGTCATCAGCTCATCCGCCAGGGCGCCAAGCTGGTGGAGACCACGCAAGACATCCTCGATGAATTGCCCGCATGGTCCGTGTTGTCTTCGCAGCAAGCTGTCGTGCAGGAACCTTCACCTGCCGCCGTGGAAGATGTCGATCCGGCAAGCCGACGCGTACTGCAGAGTCTGGGTCATGATCCTGTGGATGCCGATACCCTCGCCCAGCGCTGCGGCCTTGATGCAGCGGCCCTGGCAGGGAGTTTGCTAACGCTGGAACTGCAGGGTTGGGTGGAGTTGCTGCCGGGTGCACGTTATCGTCGACTCGTGTGAAGAAATTATCCCCGCAGCGCCGCAAATCCTGCCATACTGGACTTGGCTGACTTGTACATTCATAACCTTCGCGATAGAGTACGAACATGTTTGATGTCCTCGTTTACCTGTACGAAACCTACTATCGCCCTGATGCCTGCCCCGAACCCGAGGCGCTCGTCAAGAAGCTGTCCGCGATTGGTTTCGAAGAAGATGAAATCTCCCAGGCACTCGGATGGCTGACGGATCTTGAAGTCGCCAATCATGAGTTCGCCGACAACTATCCCCGACAGACCGCCTTCTCCTTCGGTACGCGCATCTATGCGACCCAGGAAAGCGATGTTCTGGGCGTGGAAGCCATCGGTTTCATCCAGTTCCTCGAATCGGCCAAGATGCTGGACCCGATCCAGCGCGAGATCGTCATCGAGCGCGCCCTGGCCGCCGGTGAAGCGCCGGTCGGCCTGGAAAAGCTCAAGGTCATCGTCCTGATGGTGCTGTGGAGCCAGGGCAAGGAACCGGACGGTCTGATGTTCGAGGAGCTGTTCCTCGACGAGGACGACACCGAACCTCGCCTGCTGCACTGAAAGCACCGGCCTGGCACGAGCGACAGGGCTGGGAGGGAGCCTTGCTGACATCGTGCTGACGCCGCATCCTGGCGTTGTTGCTTCATTTCAAGCCATTTCGACATGAATGAGCAGGAATGAACATGAAAGCCCGGAAAAGCGCATGATTCATTGAAACGGCAAGCCCTTGTGCTTGCCGTTTCATTTGCATCACGCTTATCATTCCCCCGCATTGGCCCGATATTGGCTACTATATAAAAATTCCGTTGTCCACAGGCAATGAAACGCCGGCCACTTGCCCAGCTCGCCGCCGCGCATCGTTTCCCGCCTGGGATGGCATGGCGTTGTTTCGGGACATTCCGGCCCCATGTGAGGCTGATCGCATTTCCGCAACACGCCAGCAACTGACCTCTCACCACCGAGATCCATACTTATGAGCAAGACCCTCATCATTGCCGAGAAGCCCTCTGTCGCGAACGACATCGCGAAGACGCTCGGCGGCTTCACCAAGCACGATGAGTATTTCGAATCCGACGAGTACATCCTGTCCTCGGCTGTCGGTCACCTGCTGGAAATCGCAGTCCCCGAGGAATACGACGTCAAGCGCGGCAAGTGGAGTTTCACCCACCTGCCGATGATTCCGCCGCACTTTGCGCTCAATCCGATCGCCAAGACCGAGTCGCGCCTGAAGGTGCTCTCCAAGCTCATCAAGCGCAAGGATGTGACCACCCTCATCAACGCCTGTGACGCGGGCCGCGAAGGTGAACTGATCTTCCGCCTGATCGCGCAATACACCAAGGCCAAGCAGCCGGTGAAGCGCCTGTGGCTGCAATCGATGACCCCCGGCGCCATCCGCGAGGGCTTTGCCCATCTGCGCGATGATGAAGAAATGCTCCCGCTGGCCAATGCCGCGCGTTGCCGCAGCGAAGCCGACTGGCTGATCGGCATCAACGGCACCCGCGCCATGACCGCCTTCAATTCCAAGGAAGGCGGCTTCTACCTGACCACCGTGGGCCGCGTGCAGACGCCTACGCTGTCCATCGTGGTGGAGCGTGAAGAGAAGATCAAGAAGTTCGTCCCGCGCGACTACTGGGAAGTGCATGCCGAGTTCGTCTGCGCTGCCGGCATCTACAAGGGCCGCTGGCTGGACAAGGGCCACAAGAAGGACGAAGCCGATCCCGAGAAGCGCCCCGAGCGCCTGTGGAGCAAAGCCGCAGCCGACTCCATCGTGGCCGCCTGCCGCGACAAGCCGGGCAATGTCACCGAGGAATCCAAGCCGACCACGCAGATGTCGCCGGGCCTGTTCGACCTGACCAGCTTGCAGCGCGAAGCCAACTCGCGCTTTGGCTTCTCGGCCAAGAACACCCTGGGCCTGGCCCAGGCGCTGTATGAAAAGCACAAGGTGCTGACCTATCCGCGTACCGATTCGCGCCACCTGCCCGAGGACTACATCAACACGGTCAAGGACACCATGGAGGCGCTGGCGGAGAACAACAACTACCACCAGTTCTCCAAGCAGATCTTGAAGCAAGGCTGGGTCAAGCCGAACAAGCGCATCTTCGACAACACCAAGATCAGCGACCACTTCGCCATCATCCCGACCACCCAGGTGCCCAAGAACCTGTCGGAGCCGGAACAGAAGCTCTACGACCTGGTGACGCGCCGCTTCATGGCGGTATTCTTCCCGCCGGCCGAGTTCCAGGTGACCACCCGCTTCACGGAAGTGTCGGGCCACCAGTTCAAGAGCGAAGGTAAAGTCATGATCAACCCCGGCTGGCTGGCCATCTACGGCAAGCAGGTCGAGGAAGACGACAAGGACAAGGAAGGCGGCGGCAACCTGGTCGCCGTGGCTCCGGGCGAGAAGGTCAAGACCGACAAGGTCACCGCCAACGGCCTGGTCACCAAACCGCCCGCCCGCTACACCGAAGCGACGCTGCTGTCGGCCATGGAAGGCGCGGGCAAGCTGGTGGATTCGGATGAGCTGCGCGAAGCCATGGCCGGCAAGGGCCTGGGCACGCCGGCCACGCGTGCGGCCATCATCGAAGGTCTGCTCAACGAAAAGTACCTGCTGCGCGAAGGCCGCGAAATGATGCCCACCGCCAAGGCCTTCCAGCTGATGACGCTGCTGCACGGCCTGGGCGTGGACGAACTGACCGAACCCGAACTGACCGGCGAGTGGGAACACAAGCTGGCCCAGATGGAACGCGGCAAGATCAGCCGTGACGAGTTCATGCGCGAAATCGCGCAGATGACCCAGATCATCGTCAAGCGCGCCAAGGAATACGACAACGACACCATCCCCGGCGACTACGCGACGCTGCACACGCCTTGCCCCAACTGCGGTGGCGTGGTGAAGGAAAATTACCGTCGCTTCGCTTGCACCAAGTGTGAATTCTCGATGAGCAAGGTGCCCGGTGGCCGTCAGTTCGAGATCGCCGAGGTGGAAGAGCTGCTGCAGAACCGCACTATCGGCCCGCTGCAGGGCTTCCGTTCCAAGATGGGCCGTCCGTTTGCGGCCATCCTGAAGATTTCGCGCGACGAAGAGATCAAGAACTTCAAGCTGGAATTCGACTTCGGCCAGGACCAGGCGGACGGCGAAGGCGGCGAGCCGGTCGACTTCAGCGAGCAGACCCCGCTGGGCGCCTGCCCCAAGTGCGGCAGCGGCGTCTACGAAATGGGCCTGGCCTATGTGTGCGAGAAGACCGTGGCCAAGCCCAAGGCCTGCGACTTCCGCAGCAGCCGCATCATCTTGCAGCAGGAGATCCTGCCGGAGCAGATGAGCAAGCTTCTGAACGACGGCAAGACCGACCTGCTGCCGGGCTTCATCTCGCAGCGCACGCGCCGGCCTTTCAAGGCTTTCCTGGTGCGTGGCAAGGATGGCAAGATCAGCTTCGAGTTCGAGGAACGCAAGGCCAAGGCGCCCGCCAAGGGCAAGGCGGCGGACGCTGATGATGGTGCCGACGAGGCAGCCGCCAAGAAGACGGCGACCAAAACGGCAGCCAAGACCACTGCCACCAAGACCAAGGCGGCAGCGGCCAAGAAGCCGGCCCTGCGCAAGGCGACGCCGAAGAAGGCAGCAGCTCCTGACGCCTGATTTCCGGCCGGCCGGAAACGACAAAGCCCTCGCACTTCACGGTGCGAGGGCTTTTTGTTGGCGAGCTCAGTGTGGCTTAGTCGCCGTACACCACCGTCAGCGGCGCATGATCCGAAAAGCGCTGTTCCTTGTAGATCGCCGCACTGACCGCCCTGGCCGCAATGCCCGGCGTGGACACATGGTAATCGATACGCCACCCCACGTTGTTGGCCCAGGCCTGGCCGCGATTGCTCCACCAGGTATAGGCTTCGCCGGTGGTCTCCGGATGCAGGCGGCGGTAGACGTCCACCAGGCCCAGTTGGTCAAAGATGCGCGTCATCCAGGCGCGTTCTTCCGGCAAAAAGCCGGAATTCTTCTGGTTGCTCTTCCAGTTCTTCAGGTCGATTTCCTTGTGGGCGATGTTCCAGTCACCGCAGATGACCACTTCGCGGCCGCTCTTTTCCAACTCCATCAGGTGCGGCAGGAAGGCTTCCATGAAGCGGAACTTGGCTTCCTGGCGCTCCTCGCTGGAGGAACCCGAGGGCGCATAGAGCGAGATCACGGTCAGGTCGCCGTAGTCGCATTCGACATAGCGGCCTTCGTCATCGAATTCGGTATTGCCGAAGCCGACGCGCACCGAGTCCGGCTGGCGGCGGCTGTAGACGCCCACGCCCGAGTAGCCCTTCTTCTGGGCATAGTGGAAATGGCCGACATAGCCGGCCGGGGCCAGGAAGTCCTCGGTCATGTCGGCGGTCTGGGCCTTGAGTTCCTGCACGCAGACGAAGTCCGGCGCTTCCTTCTGCATCCACTCGAAGAAGCCCTTCTTGGCGGCCGAGCGGATTCCGTTGAGGTTGGCGGAGACGATTTTTGGCATGGATGTCCTGTTTGCTTGTTGTGCAAGCGTGTTCATTAAGGCCGGTAGCATAACCGATAGGATGAATCATTTAAAATGGCGGCCTGATGAAGGCTTTGCCACCGTGCTGCCTTGCCCTGCGGCAAGCGGGCGCGGTCCGCACCTTCCGTTTTGACTCTTCCCGGGAAATACATTGTGAGCAACTTGCGACAGGAATTCATCGAATTCGCGGTATCGGCCGGCGTGCTGCGCTTTGGCGAATTCGTCACCAAGGCAGGCCGTACCTCGCCTTACTTCTTCAACGCCGGCCTCTTCAGCGAGGGCGCGACCCTGGCCCAGGTGGCCCGCTTCTACGCCCAGACCCTGCAGGATTCGGGTGTGGAATATGACATGCTGTTCGGCCCCGCCTACAAGGGCATCACCCTGGCCTCGGCCACTGCCGTGGCGCTGGCCCGCATGGGCCGCAACGTGCCCTTCGCCTTCAACCGCAAGGAAGCCAAGGACCACGGCGAAGGCGGCACCATCGTCGGCGCCAAGCTGCAGGGCAAGGTCGTCATCATCGATGACGTCATCTCGGCCGGCACCTCGGTGCGCGAGTCGGTGGACATGATCCGCGCCGCCGGTGCCACCCCCTGCGCCGTGCTGATCGCACTGGACCGCATGGAGCGCTCGGGCAAGGACGGTGCGCTCTCCGAACTGTCGGCCGTGCAGGAAGTGGCGCGCGAGTACGACATGCCGGTCATTTCCATCGGCAACCTCAATGACCTCTTCGAGTACATCTCCAACGGCGGCGATGCCCGCCTGAGCCAGTACAAGGATGCGGTGGCAGCGTATCGGACCCGTTACGGCGTCTAAGTACCCTGGAAATGCCTCCAACAGGCATTAAATGAAGAAAAAGGCTGGATCCGCGAGGTTCCAGCCTTTTTTGCGTGGGCGTTGGAAGAATTACGCCAGATTCTGGGGCAGGGTAGTCACGCGCTGGCGCTGCAGGCGGTCATCGAGCTCGCCGACCTGGGCCGCGACGGCGTTTTCGGTCTGTTCCACGCGCTGGTGGATGTCACGCTGCAAGGCATCCAGGCGCTGCGCCAGCAGGGTTTGCTGCTCGTTCTGGCGCTGCTGCAACTGCTCCAGCTCGGTCTTCAGATAGCCGCGCAGGTCGTTGAAGCGCGAATGCTCGGCCTGGTCGGCCAGGGCGCGCTGCGCTTCCAGCTGCTTGGTCAGGCGCCGGCTTTCCAGCATCACGGTCGTCTGCAGCGCCAGGATGTAGAGCAGGAAGAAGGCCGTCAGCACCACCACCACGCCCAGCATCACCGCACCCAGCGGCGCCTGGAACTCGGTATAGATCAGCGACAGCGTGGTCGTGGCCGTAAAGGCCGTCCAATTGACCGCGGCGAAGATGGCGACCAGCGCCAGCAGCACAATCAGGAAAATGGTCCGGAATTTCATGTCAGCCTCCTTTGTTGTGAAGGTGTCGGCAGAGGCACGCAAGTGCTTGTCATGACAGCAATATGAATATCTTGGACTAGGTCAGGCGCAGGGATGTTCCTTGCAGTTGCCCGATTGCAATCGGAAATGAAAAAGCCGGCATCACAGCCGGCTTTTTTGGGGGGGGGAGAGAGGGTGGCGCAGGGCTCAGGCGGCCGCCAGGGCCTTTTCCAGCAGCTGATGCAGTTCGGCGAACTGCGGCTCACCCACGTAGCGTTTGATGATATTGCCATCCTTGCCGATGACGAAGGTGGTCGGGGTCAGCTTGACGTCGCCGAAGGCCTTGGCCAGCGTGTCTTGCGGGTCCAGCGCGACCTTGAAGGGCAGCTTGCGGGTTTCGGTGTAGTTC
The DNA here is from genome assembly GCF_013359625.1 of Herbaspirillum sp. C9C3. Taxonomy (NCBI): domain Bacteria; kingdom Pseudomonadati; phylum Pseudomonadota; class Betaproteobacteria; order Burkholderiales; family Oxalobacteraceae; genus Herbaspirillum; species Herbaspirillum sp. C9C3. Next base: position 132,147 of record NZ_JABFMQ010000009.1, on the reverse strand, counting down.
AGCACGTAGTTGGGCGGGTCATAGCTCATGGCCACGGCAACGAAGTCCAGGCCACGGTCCTTGAACTTGTTGTAGGTCTCGATCATCTGCGGCATCTCGCCCACGCAGGTGGTGCAGCTGGTGGCCCAGAAATTGACCATGACCACCTTGCCGCGCAGATCCTTCAAGGCGACCTGCTGGCCATCGAGCTTGGTGAAGGTGACGTCGGGTGCGGCATTGCCGGCATTGACCTTGAAATAGGCGAAGGCGGCCACGGCAGCCACCACGAGGACGGCGGCCAGCTTGATCATGAAACCGTTCTTGGAAGCGTTTGCCTGTGCTTGCATGGAAAACTCCGGATTCGGAATGCGGGAAGGGGCTGCACAGGGCAACCCCATTGAAGTGAAGCATTATAGACCGCCGCGCGGGATCCTGCGGGCCGGGCCTGTACGTGAAAACCGCCGGACGGGCCGGCGGTTTGACCTGCATCAGGGGGGGCCTGCGCTCAGCTGGTGGACTTGTTCTCGTCGGCCGGCTTGCGCTGGTAATCCTTCAGTTCGTCCTCGGTGATGTATTCGAACAGGGTCACGACCTTGTTCACGCCCGAGACGCCGCTGGCGATCTGCGCCGCGCGCTGGCCTTCACGCTGGGTCACGCGGCCCATCATGTAGACGATGCCGCGCTCGGTGGTGATCTTGAAGGCGCTGGAATACAGCGTCTTGTCATCCACCAGACTGGCCAGGACCTTGCTGGTGATGAGCGCGTCACTGGAGCGCGAACCGAAGCTCGACGACGGGCCCACTTCCAGTTCGTTGTACACCGTCTCGACGTTCTGGATGGCCTTGGTTTCACGTTCGGCGGCGGCCTTGGAGGCTTCGTCGGGCACTTCGCCCGACAGCAGCACCTTGCGGTTGAAGGCGGTCACGTTGACATGGGAGCCGGCCGCCACCACGTCGGGAATGCGGGCTTCGCCCTTGACGACGATCGCTTTGTCTTCCGTCTGCGCACCCAGGGTGCGACGGTCGGTGGCGGCAAAGGTAGTGGCCAGCGCACCGCCGGCAAAGACTGCAAAACAGCCCTGCAGGCTCAGGGCCATCATGCCGCCCAGGGCCACGGCCGCCAGCGGGCGGCGCAGGCGGATCAACAAGGATCGTGCATCATTCATTCGCATCATCTCCAAAAAGCGCGACGTCGATACCGTCGCAAATGCAGTGCAGCGACACCAGATGCACTTCCTGGATGCGCGCGGTACGGTCATGCGGCACACAGAGATGCACATCGGCGTCGGTCAGGATCTTGCCGATCTTGCCGCCACCCTTGCCGGTCAGGGCCACCACGCGCATGTCGCGTTCGTGGGCCACTTCGATGGCCGCCAGGATGTTGCCCGAATTGCCCGAGGTCGAGAAGGCCAGCAGGATGTCGCCGGCCTGGCCGAAGGCCTGGACCTGCTTCGAAAAGATTTCCTGGTAGCTGTAATCGTTACCGACCGCCGTGAGGATGGAAGTATCGGTAGTCAGGGCCAGCGCCGGCAGCGGCAGGCGTTCGCGTTCGAAGCGACCGACCAGTTCGGCCGCGAAGTGCTGGCTGTCAGCGGCCGATCCGCCATTGCCACAGGCAAGAATCTTGTTGCCATTCGACAGTGCAGTGAACATAAGTTCAATCGCCTGTTCGATCGGTTGGGCCAACACGTTGGCAGCCTTCATCTTCAGGTCGGCGCTTTCCTGGAAATGGGCGAGGATGCGAGGATTTGTCATGGTGCCTGCGATTATAGAGGACTTGAACACGGCCAAGCCCGGGCAATTGGTAAAGAGAGGTTTCCGGAATCCGGTCGCACATGATACGCCATGCCCGGCGTGATGGCCCCATGCTGCCCGTTCAGGCAGGATCCGGGAGGATCAGGCGCTGATGGCGTTGCGCAGCCACTGCAGCTGGCCACCCTCGAGGGCGACCACGTCGAAGCGGCAGGGTGGCAGTCCGGACTGGCCTTGCAACCAGACCTGGGCTGCCAGCAGCAGGCGCCGCTGCTTGGCCGCCGTGACGCTGGCCACAGCGCCGCCAAAGGCGCTGCTTGCGCGGGCACGGACCTCCACGAAGACGATGGTGGCGTTCTCCCGCAGAATCAGGTCGATCTCGCCGCCCTTGCAGCGGAAATTGCGTTGGATCAGTTGCAGCCCCTGCGCCTGGAGGTAGGCCAGCGCCCGGTCCTCGGCATCGTCTCCGGTGCGCTGGCGCGCCGTGCGCCGCAGCAGGCTGCCTGGCGCCATGATGGCCTCAGTACTGGTCGGCCAGCGGCACCGGCCAGCCGTCCTGGTAGACGGCCTGGGTTTCCTGGCGCTGGAAGAAGGTGGTGCCGCCGCTGACCATGTTCACGTTCAGCCGTCCGGTGACACCGTCGATGTCGAAGCCGGATTGCTTCTGGGCGATGCCGTAGGCCACCCGGTAGGCATCGATGCCCAGGGCGTACAGGCGTGCCAGGTCAGCATTGGGACGCTCGTTGTCATTGACGGTCGGGCGCGGGTAGCGAGCCACGGCCACGTTGTCCGGCTGCAGCTGCCAGGGGATGTCGATCAGACGCACACCATCCAGTTCGGGCAGCTTGTCGTTGGGATTGTCGCGCTTCAAGGTGTAGGGATTGATCTGTGAGGTGCCGTACAGCGGCATGTCGTTGCCCACGGCATTGCGCAACTGCACGGTCTGCGCCGCATCCAGGGCCACGAAGATCAGGGCCGGCTTTTCCTGCTCTACGCGCCTGGCCAGTTGTGCCAGGCCGGGGGCAGAGAGGGCGTTGGCGGGCGTGCTCAGTTCCAGCGTGTCCACCTGCATGCCGAGCTGGCGCGCGCGTAGCTGGAAGGAGCGGGCCGCACGCTTCTGCCAGGCCGTGCCGGTGGAAATGGCGAAGATCTTGCCGGGAGCCTTTTCCTTCTCGACCCAGTTGGCGACCTGGCGCGCTTCCTCGTCGATGGACAGGCCCACGGCCAGCATCTGCGGCGGCAGCGGCAGATCGGCTTCGCCATTCATGTCGGGCTGCGCCAGGGCCACGGTGGGCTTGCTCACTCGTCCGCTCTGGGCCACGGCGGTGACGGCGCTGCGCGAGAGCGGGCCGACCAGGATGTCGTACTTGGCCGAGGCTTCGTCATAGGCGCGCTGCATGTCGGCGGCAGAGTCACCGGTTTCGACGATGGCCAGCTGGATGTTTTCCTTCTGGCGCGAATAGGCCGTCAGGAAACCCGTGCGCACCGCATCGGCAGCGGCACCGAAGGCACCGCTGCGGGAAGGCAGCAGCAAGGCCATGTGGATGATGGGGGGCGCGGGCGGGACGGCAGGGCCGCCTGCGGCGGCGGCTTGCATCTCGGGCGAAGTGCCCGGTGGCAGGGCCAGCGGGGCCGGGTCGGCGGCGGCCGCGGGGGCGCCTGGCGTGGCAGCCTGGGCCAGCAGAGGTACACTGTGGGTTGCGGCGGCGCTGGCCGTCACCATCCATGGTGCCAGCATGCCTGCCAGCAGGGCCGCGTGCGCGGTCATTTTCTTCCAACTTGTGAACATCCCGCCCCCTTCAATGAATCAGAATTCCAGCGTCGCCGCTTCCATCCTGCAGGATGCCGCCCAGCAAAGCTATCCGGTGTCGGCATTATATGTGCTGGCCACGCCCATCGGAAATGTCTGCGACATCACCCTGCGCGGCCTGCATGTACTGGCCATCGCCGATGCAGTGGCCTGCGAGGATACCCGCAATACCAGCCAGCTGCTGCAGCGCTATGGTCTCTCAAAGCAGCTGCTGGCCACCCACGAGCACAACGAACGCGAAGCCGCCGCCAGGATCGTCGAACGCCTGCAGGCCGGCCAGCGGGTCGCCCTGGTCTCGGACGCCGGCACTCCGGCCATCTCCGACCCCGGCGCCCGTGTGGTGGACGCCGTGCGCGCGGCAGGGTTCCAGGTCATCCCCCTGCCGGGCGCATCGGCGGCGGTGACAGCCTTGTCGGCCTCGGGGCTGACCGATGCGCGTTTCCACTTCGTAGGCTTCCTGCCGGCCAAGACCCGCCAGCGTGAAACCGCCCTGCAGGAACTGGTCGCCCTGCAGGCGGCGCTGGTGTTCTATGAAGCCCCGCACCGCATCGTCGAGACCGTGCAGTCGATGCTGCAGGTGTTCGGCCCCACGCGCCAGGTGGTGCTGGCACGCGAGCTGACCAAGCTCTTCGAGCACCTCCACCGCTGCCCGCTGGGCGAGGCGGTGGCCTGGCTGGAGCAGGATGGCAACCGCCAGCGCGGCGAATTCGTGGTCTTGCTGGAAGGCGCACAAGTGGTCGAGGGCGAGGATGCCGAGGGCGAGCGCGTGCTGCGCATCCTGCTGGAAGAGTTGCCCGTCAAGCAGGCGGCCGCATTGGCCGCGCAGATCACCGGTCAGAAAAAGAATGCCCTGTATGAACGCGCCTTGCAGATCCGGCAAGCTGCGCAAGACGATGGGGCCGACCACGCCTGAGGCCAGTCCGGCCCGCCAGGCCCCCGGTACAGCCGGTTCCGGCCGTGATATGCAGATGTGCGCGGGCCCCCCCGCCACGCCGCCCTGTGCGGCAAGTCCGCCGCAGGGCATGTGAAGACATTTCCCAAAAACCGGGGCCGGCTCAGCGCTCCACGATGAAGGGGGTGCCGGCACTGCGCTGGCGCACCAGCATGGCCGCATTCTGTGCCGCCGGGCGGGTCGGATAGGGGCCGGCGTAGAGCCGATAGAGACCATTGACCTGCACCGCCTGCATGCTGTCGACGATGCCGGTGAGGCTGGGCAGCAGCTTGTCGCGTGCCACCAGGGCGTTGGCTTCTTGCGAGTAGGCACCGAACTGCAGGTAATAGCCGGCCGTCAGCGGGACCGCCTGGGGCATGGCGGGGGAAGGTGCCGAACCGCTGGCCACGGCATTGATGATGCCACCGCCACCGGCCAGACCGGCCCCGCCGGCGGCACTGGTGGTGCTGGCATTGATGGGCTGCACGGCCGCCACGGTAGGCTGTGGCGGCAGGCCTTGCGCGCTGACCGTATTGATTTCTACCGCACCGGTGGAGACGCCCTGACCAGCGGCCCCGCTATCGGCCACCCGGTTGATCGGGTCGGCCGCCGCCAGCCTGGTGCCGCCGCCATTGCGGCGGGCATCGGCCATGCGCTGGGCTTCTTCGGGCAGGATGCGTTCGACCTCCAGTTCGCTGCTGCCGCTGCCGAGGTAGCCGAGCTTGAGCGCGGCCGTGTAGGAGAGATCGATGATGCGGTTGGAGTGGAACGGACCACGGTCATTGATGCGCACGATGACCTGCTTGCCAGTCTTCAGGTTGGTCACCCGGGCATAGGAGGGAATGGGCAGCGTGGGGTGCGCGGCCGTCATCTTGTACATGTCGTAGAGCTCACCCGAGGACGTCTTCTGGCCGTGGAATTTCTTGCCGTACCAGCTGCCGATGCCGCGCTGGATGAAGGGCTGGTTCTCGTCCGTGATGGGTACATAGGTCTTGCCGAACACCTTGTAGGGCCGGCTGGCCGCCTTGGAGACCGGTTCCACCTGCGGTTCGGCATCGGCCACGTCCAGCAGTCCGTCGGGGATGTGGTCGCCCGGACCGTCATCCTTGTAGTAGCCGCCGCGACCGGAGCCCGCCGCCGGTAGCGCCGGCACATTGGCCGGCCGCGATCCGGCCGATTTGCTCGTGGTGGCCGGCGCCTGTGCAGTCTGGCGCGAGGCCTGCTGGGTGGTGCCGCAGGCGGCCAGCAGCAGGGGCAGCAGCAGCGCGCCCCAACGCAGGAGGCGGTCCCCGGGGGCGCGCCGGTGGTGATGTTCTGGAGTGTGTGTTCCCATGGCCTGTCCTTGGTCAGCAGTCGATGCGCCGGAACGGAAAAAAGCCCGTCCCGGCCGGAATGTTCGCAACGATACCAGAGTGCAATGCAGCGAAGCTGACAACAGGTCCGTGCAGCGAGTTCACGAATCGTCGTGAACTTGTCGGAGGGGCAACAATGCAGCTGCGCTGCCTGGTCAGCTCTGGACCAGCTTGCGATGGCGCTGGATGCTCATCAGGATGCCCGCGCCCAGCCCCAGCGTGACCAGGGCGGTACCGCCATAGCTCATGAAGGGCAGGGGCACGCCCACCACTGGCAGGATACCGCTGACCATGCCCATGTTCACGAAGGCATAGGTGAAGAAGATCATGGTGATGGCCCCGGCCAGCAGGCGCGTGAACAGCGTGGGCGCATTGGCCGTGATCATCAGGCCGCGCCCGATCAGCAGCAGGTACAGCACCAGCAGCACGATGTTGCCGATCAACCCGAATTCTTCCGAGTAGACCGAGAAGATGAAGTCGGTGGTGCGTTCGGGGATGAATTCCAGGTGGGTCTGCGTGCCCATCAGCCAGCCCTTGCCGGTGATCCCGCCGGAGCCGATGGCAATGGTCGACTGGATGATGTGGAAGCCCTTGCCCAGCGGATCGGAGGTCGGGTCGATGAGCATCATGACGCGCTGGCGCTGGTAGTCGTGCATGAAGGACCACACCACGGGCAGACTGGCCGCCCCCGCCACGAAGAGCGCCAACAGGATCTTCCACGGCAGTCCGGCAAAGAAGATGACGTAGAAACCGGCGGCCAGCACCAGCAGGCCCGTGCCCAGGTCGGGCTGGCGGATGATCAGGAAGCCCGGGATCAACAGCAGGATCGCCGCCACCAGGAAGGCATCCCAGCGCAGCATGCCCTCGCGCTTCTGGAAGTACCAGGCCAGCATCAGCGGCATGGCGATCTTCATGATCTCCGAAGGCTGCACCACCATGCCGATGTTGAGCCAGCGGCGCGAACCTTTCTTGATGATGCCGAACAGGGCCACCGCAATCAACAGCGTCACCCCCACCGTATAGACCGGCACGGCCAGGCGCAGCAGCAGCTGCGGGGAGACGTTGGCGGCGATCCACATGATGACGAAAGCCACCAGGATGTTGCGCAGCTGGTCTTCCACCCGGCCCGGAAAGTTCATCCCGGCCGAGTACAGCGTGACGATGCCCACCGAGACGATCAGGAACACGATCAGCGACAGCGCGCCGTCGAACACCGTCAGGTGCGGCTTGATGGTTTGCCACAGGGGCGGACGTTGCAGGCTCATGCCGGCTCCTCGTGCGTACAGCTTGTTGCGATGTCTGGCCCGGCACAGGGCGATGGCGCCGCGCCAGCGTTCATGTCAGCGGCCAGGGGCCAAACGTCATGGGCTTTCATTCCTGCACATCCGGTTGGACCGTCGGCGTGGTGCCGCCGTCCTCGGTGGTGGGGCCTTCGACCGGGGTGTCGGCGCCTGCCGCATCGGGGGCGACAGCCTTGATCGGCTCGTTGGGACGCTTGCCCAGCATGAAGTAGTCCATGGCCTTGCGCACCAGCGGCGCGGCCACGCCGGCACCCCAGCCCCCGTTCTCGACCACGGCCGCGATGGCGATGCGCGGTGCATCGGCCGGCGCGAAGCCGATGTAGAGGCCGTTATCGTGGTAGATACGGGCCAGCTTTTTGGAATCATACTTCTGGTTCTTGGCAATGTTGACCACCTGTGCGGTACCGGTCTTGCCGCCGGACTCATAGGGTGCGCCCCGGAAGGCCGCCGCGGCCGTGCCTTCCTTGACCACGCCCACCATGGCGCGCTTGATGAAGTCGATGTTTTCCTGCTTGAGCGGAATGCGATAGCTTTCCTTGGGCACGGTCTCGGTGCGCTCATGGGTGACGCCATCCTCGATGATCTTGACCAGGTGCGGCTTCATCACCACGCCATTGTTGGCCAGGATGGCCGTGGCCTGCGCCAGTTGCAGCGGGGTGAAGCTGTTGTAGCCCTGGCCGATGCCCAGCGAGACGGTATCGCCGGCGATCCAGCGCTTCTGTTCGGGTTTGCGGAAGGCGGTGCGCTTCCACTCGGTAGAGGGAAGGATGCCGTGCTTCTCGTGCTCCAGGTCGATGCCGGTGATCTGGCCGAAGCCGAAGGGCTTCATGAAGTCATGAATGGCATTGACCCCCATGTCGTTGGCCAGCATGTAGTAGTAGGTATCGCACGACACCACGATGGAGCGGTACATGTCGACGATGCCGTGGCCGCCTTCCTTGTCATCGCGGAAGCGGTGGTTGCCCAGCACGAAGTAGCCGGGATCGCGGATGGCATCCTGCGGGCGGCGCTTGCCCAGTTCCAGGGCGGCCAGCGCCATGAAGGGCTTGTAGGTCGATCCGGGCGAATACACGCCTGACAGAGGCCGGTTCAGCAGCGGCCGGTCGGGCGACTTGTTGAGCTCATCCCAGCTCTGCTGGTCGATGCCTTCGACGAACAGGTTGGGATCGTAGGAGGGTTGCGAGACATAGGCCAGGATGTCGCCCGTGGCCGGGTTGATCGCCACCAGCGCGCCCTTCTGGTCGCCGAAGGCTTCTTCCACCACCTTCTGCAGCTCGATGTCGATGGACAGGATCAGGTTCTTGCCGGGCGTGGCCGGGGTGCGCGAGAGCGAGCGCACCGCGCGCCCACTGGCCGAGATTTCCACTTCCTCGTAGCCGGTGGTGCCGTGCAGCTGGGTCTCGTAGCTCTTTTCCAGACCTTCCTTGCCGATGTAGTCGGTGCCGTTGTAGTTGGCTTCATCGTCGGAATCGGAGATGCGCTCGGCATCGCGCTGGCTGATCCGGCCGATGTAGCCGATCACGTGCGCGGCCGTCTTGCCGTAGGGGTACTGGCGGAACAGACGGGCCTGCACTTCCACGCCGGGGAAGCGATAGCGCTGGGCGGTGAACTTGGCCACTTCCTCGTCGGTCAGGCGGGTGCGGATGGGCACGCTTTCGAAGTTCTTGGATTCATCCTGCAGGCGGCGGAAGCGGTGGCGGTCGCGCGGCTGGATTTCCACGATCTTGCTCAACTCGTCGATGAGGTCATCGATGTTGGTCTTGATCTTGGAAGGCGTGATTTCCAGCGTATAGGCCGAATAGTTGCGTGCCAGCACCACACCGTTGCGGTCCAGGATCAGACCGCGGTTGGGCACGATGGGCACCACCGAGATGCGGTTTTCCTCGGCTTGGGCGGCGTAGGCGTCGTGACGCACCACCTGCAGCCACAGGAACCGCGCCAGCAGCAGGCTGAAGCACACCAGTACCAGGATGCTGGCAGCCAACAGGCGCATCCGGAACAGCCTCAGTTCTTGCGCGGTATTCTTGAATTCAGTCATGCTGCTTGCACCTGGCCCTTCAGATGGGGCGGTTCTCGTCGCGGTCCACGGCGCGGCGCTGGGGCGCCAGCAGCAGGATGCTCACCAGCGGCCACAGCAGTGCCGAGACCACGCTTTCGCTGAAGTAGAACCAGTCCGGCGACTTGCCCGTCACCAGCAGCTGGATCACCAGCTGCACCGCCTGGGCCAGCAGCATCAGCGGCAGCACATGCAGCGCCTGGGTACGCAACGGAAACCACAGCACGCGGCGGTGGATCATGATGGCGAAATACGACAGCAGGGTATAGGCCAGCGCGTTCTCGCCCAGGAGCGTGGCTTCGTTGACGTCCATCAGCAGGCCCATCATGAAGGCGATGCTGATGCCGACCTTGCGCGGCTGGTGGATGTTCCAGAACACCAGCGCCAGTGCCACGAAGTCCGGCACGCCGACCATCTGGCCCCAGGGCATCAGGTTCAGCACGAAGGCCACGATGAGGCTGAAGGCGATGAACAGCGGACTGGCCGGCAGGAGGATGGTTTGATTGTTCATCGTGCGGATTCCTTGGCCGCCGGTTTGGCGGCACCAGTGGCAGCGGTGGCAGCCTTGGCACCGGTGGCCGGGGTAGTGGTCGCCGCCGCAGCGCCGGCCGGCTTGGCCGGCGTGGTCACGCTGGCTGAGCCCTTGCGCTCCTCGGCCGGCTTGTCCTTGGGTGCGGGGGTGGTTTCCTCGCCGCCGTTGTCACGGGTGCTGTCACGCAGGCGGCGCTTGAAGAGCTTGGCCGATTTTTCATCGATCACGTCCGGTTCGGGACGCGGCGGCAGGTTCTGGTCCACCAGCAGGATCAGCAGCTGGCGATGACGGTCGATGCCGGCCAGCGGGCGGCAGACGATGCGGGCGAAGGCGTCCGCCGAGCGGGTTTCCACCAGCGCCACGCTGGCCACCGACAGACCGGGAGGATAGACGCCGTCGATGCCCGAGGTCACCAGCACGTCACCCTTCTGGATATCGGCGTTGGAGGGCATGAAGCGCAGGTCCAGTGCGCCGGTCTGGCCACGGCCATAGGCCACGCTGCGCAGGCCGTTGCGCAGCACCTGCACGGGAATGGCCTGGTCCTTGTCGGTCAGCAGCGTGACTTCGGAAGAAAACGGGAACACCCGCGTCACCTGGCCCACGATGCCGACATCGTCGATCACCGGCTGCCCCGGCATGACGCCCTGTTGCGAGCCGCGATTGAGGATGATCTTGCGGGTGAAGGGATCGCGCGCATCGTAGAGGATCTCGCCGACGATGGACTTGACCGGCACCTTCTGCTGCATGTCCAGCAGCTTGCGCAGTTGCGCGTTTTCGGCTGCCAGCAGGCTTTCCTGCTGCATCAGCTGGGCATTGACGATCTGTTGCTGACGCAGCTCGCGGTTTTCCTTCTGCAGCGAGGCCAGCGAAGAAAAGTACTCGGACGAATTGGTAAAGGCGTCGCGCGGAATCATCGCTACCGTCTGGAACGGATAGAGGGCCGTGCCCAGCGCCTGGCGCAGCGTGCCCAGCACGTGCATGCGGGCGTCGACCACCAGCATCACGACCGAGATCAATGCGAAGACGGTCACGCGCACCCGGGCCGAGGCGCCCTGCTTGAAGAGTGGTGGGATTTCCATGGCGTCAGGCCGACTGCAGGGTCACGTCAGGTGACCGGCTGCAGGCGGATAACTCACTTCCTGCGTCGAAAACGGTAACAAAAAGGGGAGCCGAAGCGTTCCTGCGACGGTCCACCAGCCGGCCCTGCCCCCCTGTGCGCAAGCGGTGTGCGCATCCTGTGGCTGGTCGGCGTGAACGGCGTCATATCGAACGGATCGGTTCCCCACTCATCCGGCGGTACATTGCCGCCGGTTCATGCTGTACTGCCTGCGCCTGCAGTCCGGCAGGCGCATCGTGCTGCTCGGACTTGCTGCCCGGCTTATTCGGCCGAGAAGATCGAGCCCAGCTTGTCCATGCGGTCCAGTGCCATGCCCGAGCCGCGCACCACGCAGGTCAGCGGGTCTTCGGCCACGATCACCGGCAGGCCCGTTTCTTCCATCAGCAGGCGGTCCAGGTCGCGCAGCAGGGCGCCGCCACCGGTCAACATCATGCCCTTTTCGGCGATGTCGGCACCCAGTTCCGGCGGGGTCTGTTCCAGCGCGTTCTTGACGGCCGAGACGATGTTGTTCAGCGGATCGGTCAGGGCTTCCAGGATTTCATTGCTGGAGATGGTGAAGGAACGCGGGATGCCTTCGGACAGGTTGCGGCCCTTGACTTCCATTTCCTTGACTTCCGAGCCCGGGAAGGCCGAGCCGATTTCCTTCTTGATGGCTTCGGCGGTCTGCTCACCGATCAGCATGCCGTAGTTGCGGCGGATGTAGTTGACGATGGCTTCATCGAACTTGTCGCCGCCCACGCGCACCGAACCCTTGTAGACCATGCCGCCCAGCGAGATGATGCCCACTTCGGTGGTGCCGCCGCCGATGTCGACCACCATCGAGCCGGTGGCGTCCGAGACCGGCAGGCCCGAGCCGATGGCAGCGGCCATCGGTTCCTCGATCAGGTAGACCTGGGAGGCACCGGCGCCCAGGGCCGATTCGCGGATGGCGCGACGTTCCACCTGGGTCGAGCCGCAGGGCACGCAGATGATGATGCGCGGGGAGGGGCGGAACAGCTTGGAGTCATGCACCATGCGGATGAACTGCTTCAACATCTGCTCGGTGACGGTGAAATCGGCGATCACGCCGTCCTTCATCGGGCGGATCGCCTCGATGTTGCCGGGCACCTTGCCCAGCATCTGCTTTGCTTCCTTGCCGACCGCCTGGATGGTCTTCTTGCCGTTGGGGCCGCCTTGCTGGCGGATCGCCACCACCGACGGCTCGTCCAGCACGATGCCGTGGCCGCGCGCGTAGATCAGCGTGTTCGCGGTGCCGAGGTCGATCGCCAGATCGTTCGAGAAGTAACTGCGGAGAAATCCAAACATGAGTTGTCCTGATGCGCCCGCGAGGGGGCGCTAGCTTTTTGATAGGGGGAGGTGTCCGTTCATGCTGCGGCGACGCGAAAATCAGGCGCCTGCAAGGCATTAATCCGACATTCTACCTTATAATTCCCGAGAAACCAGCAAGCCGGCTTGCCAAAAGTATCAGCACCCCGTGCCCTTCCGGCCGCCATCTGGCGCGGGTTTGCCGTTTCTTGTGCGAACCACGCCCTGACTTGGTCAAGCCGCCGCGCAAGCGAACTGGCCGCGGGCAGCCAAGGCTGCAGAATTCGTCTACCGGCCGCAGCGGCTACGGGTCTTCCAATTTCAACATCACGCGGCGCGCCCTGCGCGTCCTTTCGACCATGTCTCTAGCCCTTTCCGACGTCAAACGCATCGCCAACCTGTCCCGACTGGAGCTGACCGACGCCCAGGCCGGTGCCACGCTGGACAAGCTCAATGGCATCTTCGCCCTGGTGGAACAGATGAAGGCCATCGACACCTCCGGCGTGGAACCGCTGTCGCACCCGATCGCCGCCATTGAGCCGGCGCTGGCGCTGCGCCTGCGCGAAGATGTCGTGACCGAATCCAATCGCCGCGACGACTACCAGCAACCGGCCCCGGCCACCCAGGATGGTCTGTACCTGGTGCCCAAGGTCATCGAATGAACCCGGCGCCTGGCCCCAGCCACCGTCCGCTTCCGGCCCAGCCGGCCCGCAAGACCGCAGCGTAACCAATTCCATGCACAAGCTCACCCTCAAAGAACTGTCCGCGCAACTGCAAGCGCGCAAGATTTCCGCCACCGAACTGGCCACCCTGTTCCTGGACCGCATCGCGGCCAGCGACCTCAACGCCTTCCTGCACGTGGACCGCGATCTGACCCTGGCCCAGGCCAAGGCCGCCGATGTGCGCCTGGCAGGCAATGATGCCGGAGCTCTGACCGGTGTGCCCATTGCCCATAAGGACATTTTCGTCACCCGCGACTGGCGCACCACGGCCGGCTCACGCATGCTGCAGAACTATGTGAGCCCCTTCGATGCAGCCGTGGTGGAACAGTTCAACGCAGCCGGTACGGTGACCCTGGGCAAGCTCAACTGTGACGAGTTCGCCATGGGCTCCAGCAACGAGAATTCCTTCTATGGCGCGGTCAGGAACCCCTGGGACAAGACCGCCATCCCGGGCGGCTCCTCCGGCGGCTCGGCGGCCGCCGTGGCCGCCCGCCTGGCGCCGGCGGCCACCGCCACCGACACCGGCGGCTCGATCCGCCAGCCGGCTTCGCTGTGCGGCGTGACCGGCATCAAGCCGACCTATGGCAGCGTGTCGCGCTACGGCATGATCGCCTTTGCCTCCTCGCTGGACCAGGGCGGCCCGATTGCCAAGACGGCCGAAGATTGTGGCCTCTTGCTCAATGCCATGACCGGTTTCGATGAACGCGACTCCACCAGCCTGCAGCGTCCCAAGGAAGATTTCACCCGCTCGCTGAACCAGAGCCTGCAAGGCCTGCGCATCGGCGTGCCCAAGGAATTCTTCGGCGCCGGCCTGGCCGCCGACGTGGAAGCCGCCGTGCGCGGCGCCCTGGCCGAGTTCGAGAAGCTGGGCGCGACCCTGGTCGAGATCTCGCTGCCCAAGACCGAGCTGTCCATTCCCGTGTATTACGTGATCGCCCCGGCTGAAGCCTCGTCGAACCTGTCGCGCTTCGATGGCGTGCGCTACGGCCACCGCGCCGCCGACTACAAGGACCTGGCCGACATGTACAAGAAGTCGCGCGCAGAGGGCTTTGGCGAAGAGGTCAAGCGCCGCATCCTGGTCGGTTCCTACGTGCTCTCGCACGGCTACTATGACGCCTACTACCTGCAGGCCCAGAAGATCCGCCGCCTGATCGCCGAGGACTTCCAGCGCGCCCTGGCCGGGGCCGACCGCCTGTGCGACGTCATCATGGGACCGGTCTCGCCGACCGTGGCCTGGGACCTGGGCGACAAGACCGATGACCCGGTGGCCAACTACCTGGCCGACATCTTCACGCTCTCCACCAGCCTGGCCGGTTTGCCCGGCATGTCCATTCCTTGCGGATTCGGACAGGGCGAGAAGAACGGCAAGCGTCCGGTCGGCCTGCAGATCATCGGCAATTATTTCGACGAAGCGCGCCTCTTGAACGTGGCGCACCAGTTCCAGCAGGCCACCGACTGGCACCTGCGCGAACCGGCCTGATCGCTGGCCCTCGTCACCAACAACAGCATTCGCAAGGACAACATCATGCAGTGGGAAGTCGTCATCGGCCTCGAAACGCACACGCAGCTTTCGACCCAATCCAAGATCTTCAGCGGCAGTTCGACCCGCTTCGGCGCCGAGCCCAACACCCAGGCCAGCCCGGTGGACCTGGCCTTGCCGGGCGTACTGCCGGTCCTGAACAAGGGCGCGGTGGAACGTGCGATCCAGTTCGGCCTGGCCATTGGTGCCACCATCGCACCGCGCTCGGTGTTCGCGCGCAAGAATTACTTTTATCCTGACCTGCCCAAGGGCTACCAGATCAGCCAGTTCGAGATCCCGGTGGTGCAAGGCGGCACCATGTCCTTCGCCGTGGAGAAGGATGGCAAGACCGAGATCAAGACCATCAACCTGACCCGCGCGCACCTCGAAGAAGACGCCGGCAAGTCCCTGCACGAAGACTACCAGGGCATGACCGGCATCGACCTGAACCGCGCCGGCACGCCCTTGCTGGAAATCGTCACCGAACCCGAGATGCGCAGCGCCGCCGAAGCCGTGGGGTATGCCAAGGCCCTGCATTCGCTGGTGGTATGGCTGGGCATCTGCGACGGCAACATGCAGGAAGGTTCCTTCCGCTGTGACGCCAACGTCTCCGTGCGTCCGGTCGGCCAGGAGAAGTTCGGCACCCGCTGCGAGATCAAGAACCTGAACTCCTTCCGCTTCCTGGAAGAGGCCATCAACTACGAAGTGCGTCGCCAGATCGAGCTGATCGAAGACGGCGGCACCGTGGTGCAGGAAACCCGCCTCTATGATCCGGACAAGAAGGAAACCCGCTCCATGCGCAGCAAGGAAGACGCGCAGGATTACCGTTACTTCCCCGACCCCGACCTGCCGCCGCTGACCATCTCGCAGGAGTGGATCGATCGCGTCAAGACCACCATGCCCGAGCTGCCCGCTGCCATGCGTACACGTTTCGTGACCGACTATGCGCTGCCTGAATACGATGCCATGGTGCTGACCCAATCCAAGGGCATGGCCTCCTACTTCGAAGCCGTGGTGGCTGCGGCCGGCAAGGAACAAGCCAAGCCTGCCGCCAACTGGCTGATGGGTGACGTGGCCTCCACCTTGAATCGCGAAGACACCGACATCGCCGATGCGCCCGTGAAGGCTGCGCAACTGGCGCTGCTGTTGAAGCGCATTGCTGACGGCACCATCTCCAACAAGATCGCCAAGGAAGTCTTTGCGGGCATGTGGGAAGCCAAGTCCGACAAGGAGACCCTGGCCGATGACATCATCGAGGCCAAGGGCCTGAAGCAGATCTCGGACAGCGGTGCGCTGGAAGCCATCGTGGATCAGGTGCTGGCGGCCAATGAAAAGTCGGTGGCCGAATTCCGCGCCGGCAAGGAGCAGGCCATCAACGCCCTGATCGGCCAGGCCATGAAGGCCACGCGCGGCAAGGCCAATCCGGCGCAATTGACTGAACTGCTGCGCAAGAAGCTGGCGGGCTGACGACACCCTCTGCATCGTACAGTAGTACAGCAGTAGGGCAATGAACCCCGCGTCTGACCAAGGACGCGGGGTTTTTCTTCAGGCAAACAGAACCAATGGCCGCCCCCGCGCCCAGCGATTGCTCGACAGCGAGAACGTCAACGAACTGACCTGGTGATACCACCCCGCGGGGATATACAGCATCTCTCCCGGCTGCACTTCGCAGCACACCAGTGCCGCCTGGCGCGCCAGCGGGAAGCGTTCCAGGTCCGGGTGATCCGGATCGAAGGGCGAGCCGAACAGGATGGCATTGGCCTGCTTCGGATAGAGATACTGGTCATGATGCGGCGGCGCCAGCCAGACCCGCTTCTTGCCCCACAGCTGGGCAAAGACATTGTCGTCATAGTCGCAATGCAGCGGCGTGATACAGCCTGCCGGACCGATCCAGAACCGCGGCGGTCCCATCTTCTCGAAGAAGTTGGGCCAGTGGCACAGGCGATTCAAATTCCGCAGTTCCAGATTGCCCAGATACGGCGGCAGCCCGCTCTCGTCGGCCATTGCCCGTTCCAGATAAGCGACCAGTGTCATGTCCTGCATGGCCCGGTCCGGCGCAAAGGCGGTGTTGATGTAATCCCCCACGCGCGCCCGCACCGGCAACTGGCCGAAGTGTTCGCGCAAGGTCTCCACGGACATCGCCGACAGCGGCCAGCGGTTGGCCATGCCGGTCATGATGAAGGGCAAGCCCGCCCGTGCGCGTGCGCGGAAGGCGGCCGTCTTCTGCGGACCCAGACGCGGGATCTCATGTACCGCCGGTAGCACGGCACTGGCCTGGCGAATGGCCTGGCGCATCTCCTGCACCGACGCCACCCCCCGCACTTGGGCATCGCGCCGGTCACGCGCAGCCTCGCGCGCGGCGGCTTCTTCAGGGCTCATCGGCAAGAGGTCGGGGCGCGGCGGCAGCGCGCGGGCAGCTGTGCGGGCGCTTGGGGCGGGAAGTGAAGAAACGGGATCAGGCTGGCTCATGCGGGCTATTGTAGCGCCGGGCCTGGCGCGCATTGCGCCGGGGGAGATGAATTCTTCTTACCGATTCCGTGCGCGCGGGGGATGCGTCGCGGCATCCGGCACGATGCCGCGTTCGTCCCGCTGCTGCCGCGTGAGGCGCTATCGCACCACCGTCACAGGCAACGTGCCACGCTGACTTTCGTCCGGTGGCGTTGCTGCCGCACCGGCATCAAGACGAAACACGCTGACCGCCTCAGTCAGCGAGACTGCCTGATCCTGCATCGAGCGCGCCGCCGCTGCGGCTTCTTCCACCAGCGCGGCATTCTGTTGCGTGGCTTCATCGATATGGGTAATGGCCAGGTTGACCTGCTCGATGCCATCGCTCTGCTCCTGGCTGGCCAGCGAGATCTCGCGCACGATCTCGGTCACGCGCGAAACGCTCTGCACCACTTCCTGCATGGTGTCACCGGCCTGGGCCACCAGCCGGCTGCCATCGCCGACCTTCTCCACCGACTCATCGATGAGCTGCTTGATCTCCTTGGCCGCCGAGGCCGAGCGCTGCGCCAGCGAGCGCACTTCGGAAGCCACCACGGCGAAGCCGCGTCCCTGTTCGCCCGCCCGTGCCGCTTCCACGGCGGCATTCAAGGCCAGGATGTTGGTCTGGAAGGCGATGCCGTCGATCACGCCAATGATGTCGGCCATCTTCTGCGACGAGGCGTGGATTTCCCCCATGGTCGAGACCACCTGCTCCACCACGGCACCCCCCTGGCTGGCCACCTGCGAGGCCGATGCGGCCAGTGCATTGGCCTGGCGCGCGTTGTCGGCATTTTGCTTGACGGTGGAGGTGAGCTGTTCCATGGCCGAGGCAGTCTCTTCGAGCGACCCGGCCTGCTGCTCGGTGCGCGCCGACAGGTCGAGGTTGCCGGTGGCGATCTCGCGCGATGCGGTGTTGATGGTATCGGTGCCGGAGCGCACACGGCCCACGATGTCCTGCAGGTTGCCATTCATGGATTTCAGCGCGGCCAGCAATTGCCCGGTCTCGTCGCGGCGGTCGGCGTCGATGCGGGAAGTCAGGTCGCCCGCCGCCACCGTCTCGGCAATGGCCACCGCCTGGTTCAGCGGACGCGTGATGCTGCGCGTGAGCAGCCAGGCCAGCATGGCGCCCAGCATGATCTCGAGGGCACCCAGCATCAGCAGCATGCTGCGGCCGGAACGATAGTCACCGTTGATCGCGCTGGCAGTCTGGTCGATCACTTTCTTCTGGTAGTCGGCGTAGCGCAGCACGCTGTTGGCGTAGTCATCCATCATCTTCACCAGTACCGTATCGGTCATCTCGCGGGCGCGGGCATCATCGCCGGCGGCCTTGATGTCGAAGATCTTCTGGCGTGTGTCGCGATAGGCGACACGCAATTTGCCGACCTCCACGAACAGATGTTTCTCCTCGGGATCGGCGATGGCCGCTTCCACCCGCTTCTGCAACTGGCTGATCTGGGCTGACTGGGCGTCGATCTGTTTCTGGAAATATTGCCGGAAGGCATGGTCGTCACTCTTCATGACGGCAAAGGTCCGCACTCCGTTTTCCTTGATGGCCGCATGCCACTGGACGGCATCGCGTTCCTTCTTCAAGGCGATCTGGGTCATCTCGTCGGTGGCTTCGCCGATGTTGCCCAGGCGCCAGATCCCCAGGCCCACCATCACCGCCATCAACATCAGCAAGGCAATGAAACCGATGGCCAGGCGTACGCCGATCTTGAGGTTTTTCATCCCGTGTCCCCTTGGGTGAGGCGACCGGCGGCTGGTTTTTTGTCGTGATCTTGGGCCGGGCGCTGGTTGCAATGATGAACCGACTATCCTTCTTGCTTTTGCAGGCTACCACAGGCCCCGGCCTGTACGGCACAACTCGGGAAAGTCCCGACGTCACGGTGTTGTATTACGGCCAAGCACCGTGCCGCAAGTCAGGGCCTGCGCGGCTTACCAGTCCATGCCCGCATCCAGCGGATAGATCGGTCGACGGACTTTCTTGATCGGGAACAGCCGGAAATTGGCACTGGTCGGGCCGCCGCTGTCCGAATCGCATTCCACCAGTGCACGACTGATGGGGACGAAGACCGGTCGGCAATACATGCGCGACTTCAGGATCAGGAAATCCTGCTGCGCCGGATCCAGCCCCAGGCTGGTGAACACGCCCAGGTCATAGGGTTCGACCCGCTCCTCGGTGAGGACGATGCGCGCCGCGCCGATATCGAACAGCACGCTGCGTCCCATCTGCAAGGTCGACCCCGTATAGATCGGCCCGGTCACGGCAAAGCGGCCATCGCTGATGGCCAATACCTTGCCGGTATAAACCGGGGGCGTCTTGCTGATGCCCTGCGCGGCGAGCTCCACCTTGTTGCCGACGGCCAGCGTGAGCGTTGCGCCCACACCAGCCTGCACCAGTTGCGCTACCGCCTCGGGATCACTCACCGGTCCCACGGCAATCCCGCGCAGACCCGCCTGCAAGGCCGCTTCCAGCACATCCATGGTATTGCAGGTGCCCCCCGACATGACGTTGTCGCTGTGATCCAGCAGCAGCACCGGTCCTTGCCCCGGAGCTTGGCTCAACTGGCGCGCCTGCGCCAGCGATTCGGCCAGCGGCAGGCTGTCGTAGACGAAATCAGCGCGCTCTTCCCAGATCTGGCGCGCGATGCGCTCGGCCACCGCATCGGCGAGCGTCACATCATTTTCCGTCACCACCACCACCGACATGCCCGCATCGCGGAAATCCGACAAGGGGAATCCCGCCAGCACCGAGACCGCCAGTACCCCCGCTTCCTGCTCGGCGGCCTTGGCCGCTTCGACTGCGCGCTGCATGGCCGATGCCGACGTATTGCTGGTCAGCGTGGCCGACAGCACAGGCACCTGGCGCCAGGCCATCTGCGGTTGCGACTTGCCCTGCAGCCGCGCCAGCAGCAGGCGCCCTGCATGTTCGCCGGTCTCGAACATGTCGATGTGCGGATAGGTCTTGAAGCTGACGATGACGTCGGCATGCGTGACCATCTTCTGCGTGACATTGCCATGCAGGTCCAATGCCACCGCCATGGGCGTGTCGGGAGCGATGCGGCGGATGCGCTCAAGCAGCGTGCCTTCGCCATCCTCGGCGTTCTCGGCCACCATGGCGCCGTGCAGGTCCAGCAGGATGGCGTCACATCCTCCCTCGATGGCGCGCACGATGGCGTCGCACATCACGGTATAGGCGTCGGCCGCTACCGCCGCGCTGGGATTGGCCCAGGCCGCCAGGGGCGTGACGATCTCGGCACCGATCCGTTCGGCCAGTTCGAGGAAAGCACCCATGGCGGTACGCGCTCCCTTCTGGTCGCGACAGGCCGCGTCGTCCCATTGCGGGGCAAAGGCTTCAAGGGGTGTGGGAATCGGCGAGAAGGTATTGGTCTCGTGATTCATGCGTGCAATGACGATTTTCGGCTTCATATTCAGTTTTTTGCATCAATCCAACATCAGACAACGATCATTGCGTGACCACGCCCGCACTGGCCAGCATGGCCTGCAACAGCACGTTGCAACCGGCTTCCAGGTGCTCGGGGCGGGCATCTTCGATCTCGTTGTGGGAGACCCCGTCCTTGCAGGGCACGAAGATCATGCCTGCCGGCGCCAGGCGCGCGGCATAGATGGCGTCATGTCCCGCGCCGGAGACCACATCCATGGTTTTGTAGCCCAATGCCGCCGAGGCGGCGCGCACATTGTCCACGCAATCCGGATGGAAGGGGCAGGGCGGGAAATAGGACACCCGCTCCAGTTCGATGGAGAGCCCGGTCTTCTTGCGCATGGCCTCCAGATAGGCCAGCAGGTCCTCGTGCATGCGGGTGAGCGACTCTTCGCTGACATTGCGCAGATCGATGGAAAACTTCACCTGCCCCGGAATCACGTTGCGACTGTTGGGCATCACCTGCACCTGGCCTACCGTGCCGCGGCCATACGGGGCATAGCGGTGAGCGATGGCCACCACTTCCTGCATGATGAACGTCGACACTTGCAGCGCATCCTTGCGAATTTCCATGGGCGTCGGTCCGGCATGGGATTCGAAACCGGTCACCGTGCAGTCGTACCACGACAGCCCCAGCACCGCCGGTACCACGCCGATGACGGTATCGGCATTTTCCAGCACCGGCCCTTGCTCGATGTGGGCCTCGTAATACGCACCGATGGGATGGTCGCCGCAGACCTGGTCGCCGATGTAGCCGATGCGTTCCAGTTCGTCGCGCACTTTCTTGCCCTCGATGTCGGTGGCGTTATAGGCATGTTCCAGCGTGAAGGCGCCGCAGAAGACCCCCGAACCCATCATCACCGGTACGAAGCGCGAGCCCTCTTCATTGGTCCACACCGCCACCTCGATGGGCGCCTCGGTCTGGATATCGTGCTGGTTCAGCGTACGGATCACCTCGATGCCGGCGAGCACGCCGTAATTGCCGTCGAACTTGCCGCCGGTGGGTTGCGTGTCGATGTGAGAGCCCGTCATCACCGGTGGCAGTGCATTGTTGCGACCGGGGCGGCGCATGAAGATGTTGCCGATCTGGTCTACCACCACGCTCATGCCTTCGGCGCGCGCCCAGGAGGTGACCAGATCCCGGCCCTGCTTGTCCAGGTCGGTGAGGGCCAGGCGACAGACGCCACCTTTGGCCGTGCCGCCGATGCGGGCCAGTTCCATCAGCGAATTCCACAGGCGCGTGCCGTCAATGCGCAGGGTGGAGGTTTGTGTTTTCATGTCCATATCGATTCCTTGTTCGGGTTGGCGGGCAGAGGTCCTCACGCCGCCAGATTCACGCCCAGATAACGGTCCTTGACGCCCTCATCGGCCAGGAACGCGGCATTGCTGCCGCTGTAGACGATGCGTCCCTGCTCGACGATGTAATGCCGGTCCGCCAGTTGGGTACAGACTTCCAGGTTCTGCTCCACCAGGATGATGGACATCCCGGTGCGCTTGATCTGCTTGATCTGCGCCACGATCTCGTCGACGATCACCGGTGCCAGTCCTTCCACCGGTTCATCCAGCATCAGCACGCGCGGATGGGTCATCAGCGCGCGCGCAATGGCCAGCATCTGCTGCTCACCACCCGAGAGCTGGCCGCCGCCATTTCTGCGGCGCTCCTTCAGGCGCGGGAAGATGGTGTAGACCTCCTCGAGCCCCCACGCCGACTCCTTGCGCGCGGCCATGGTCAGGTTTTCCTCCACGGTCAGCAGCTTGAAGATGCCGCGATGCTCCGGCACCAGGCATACGCCGCGCGCAGCGATCTTGTAGGAAGGCAGTGCGCTGATGACCTGCCCCTCGAAGAGCACCCGACCCTGTGCCGGCGGCACCACGCCGACAATACTCTTCAAGGTCGTGGTCTTGCCCGCGCCATTGCGTCCCAGCAGCGTGACCACCTCGCCCGCATCGACCTGCAGCGATACGCCCTGCAGGATGTGGCTCTTGCCATAGTAGCCGTGAACGTCTTCAACTTGCAGGATCATGCTTTGCCTCCGGTGATCATGCTGCCGAGATAGGCCCGGCGCACGCGTTCATCGTTGCGGATCTCGGCCGGCTTGCCCTGCGCCAGGATCTGGCCCAGCTGCATCACCGTGACGCGGTCCGAGATATCCATGACGATATCCATGTTGTGTTCGATCAGCACCACCGTGTAATCCTTCCGCAGCCCGTGGATGAGCTGCTTCATGTCGGCAATGTCGTCGATGCCCATGCCCGAGGTCGGCTCGTCCAGGAAGATCACCTTGGGCCGTCCGGCCATGGCCATGCCCACTTCCAGCCTGCGTTGCTGGCCATGTGAAAGTTCTGCACAGGCCCGCTCGGCAACGCCCTGCAGGGACAGGCGCGCCACCAGTTCATCGGCCAGTGCGCAGGCCGCAGTGAATTGTTCGGCACGTTTCCAGGGATTGAGGGCTGCCAGCGGCGCGCGGCCCTGCGCAGCCAGCCGCAGGTTCTCGCGCACGCTCAGGTTGGGAAACAGGCTGGTCACCTGGAAGGAGCGCGCCAGTCCCTTCTGCACCCGGCGATTGCCCGGCAGATGCGCCACTTCCTCACCCTCGACCAGGATGCTGCCCTCGGTGATGGGCGTGGTACCGGTCAGGGTATGGAACAGCGTGGTCTTGCCCGCGCCATTGGGACCGATCACCGAATGCACGGTACCGGCCTCGACCTCCAGCGTGATGCCGTTGACGGCGGTGAACTTGCCGTAGCGCTTGGTCACGTTGAGCGCTTGCAGGATGGGGCGGCTCATGAATGCTTCTCCTTGGTCGCAGTCGTGCTGGCGGCCTGCACCGGTTCTTTCTTGTGACCGCGCACGGCATCGATGATCTTCACGGCCAGTCCGAACAGGCCCTTCTGCATGTACAGGCTGACCGTGATCAGCAGCAGCCCCAGCAGCATCAGCCAGCGCGGCCACAGCGTGGAGAGCCAGTTGCCCACCAGCACATAGAAGCTCGCCCCCAGCACCGAGGCGAACAGGTTGCCGGTGCCGCCGATGACGGTCATCACCAGGATCGCTTCGCTGGTGTGGTACTCGATGTTGGACAGCGGTGCCACACCCGTCATCATGGCGTGCAGGCCACCGGCCAGACCGGTGACGGCGCCGGAGATGACGAAGGCGGCCAGTTTGAGCAGGCGTACGTCATAGCCCAGGGCGGAAGCACGCGCCTCGTTCTCGCGCACTGCCAGCAGCGTCTTGCCCAGTACCGAATCGACCACCCGCTGCAGCAGCCAGAACACCAGCACGAACAGGATGGCCACCACCGTGTAGTACTGCCAGGACGAGGTGGTCGGCAGCAGCGTCATCCCCAACAGCGACAGCGGCGGACGCGGGATGTCCAGCAGGCCGTTGTCTCCGCCCGTGACGTCCTTCATCGTATAGGCGAGGAAGTAAAACATCTGGGCAAAGGCCAGCGTGAGCATGACGAAGTAGGTGCCGCGCTGGCGGATCGAGAACCAGCCCACCAGCAGCGCCACCAGCGCGCCACCGAGCGCGGCCAGCGCCAGGGCCGGCAGCAGGGCCAGCTTCAACTGCAGCAGTACCACGCCAGCGGTATAGCTGCCCACGCCAAAGAAGATGCCCTGGCCGAAGGACATCAGGCCGGTATAACCCAGCAGCAGGTTGCAGCCCAGCGCGGCCAGCGCGAACACCAGCACTTCGGTGGCCAGTGTGCCGGAGGGCAGCAGCATGGGCAGCAGCAGCGCCACAGCGGCTGCCAGCAGGGTGTAACGGAAATGCGCAATCTGTTTCATGGAAGCCTCGGTGCAGAAAACGTCAAGTGGCATGAACCGCGTCAGGCCGCGCCGGGCCGGCCCAGCAGGCCATTCGGACGCAGCAGCATCACGGCCGCCATGGCCACGTAAATCATCAGGTGCGCACCCTCGGACCAGACCGTGCTCATCACGCTTTGCACGATGCCGACCAGGATGCCGCCGATGAGGGCCCCCCAGAAGCTGCCCAGCCCGCCGATGACCACCACCACGAAGGCGATGCCCAGCGCTTCCACGCCCATGAAGGGATCGGCTCCGCGGATCGGTGCGGCCAGCGCCCCGGCAAGACCGGCCGTGGCCGCGCCCAGGGCGAAGACCAGGCTGAAGATGCGTTGAATGTTCAAGCCGAGCAGGCTGACCATTTCGGTCGATTCCGAACCGGCGCGCACGATCGAGCCCAGGCGCGTGCCTTCCAGCACCCACCATAGCAGCAGCGCCATGACGGCGGTCAGGCCGATGACGAAGAGCCGGTACTTGGGATAGACGAAGCCGCCCCACATCACCACCCCTTGCAGCAGATCGGGCGGCGAGACGTTGTTGCCCAGCGGCCCCCATATCGAGATCACCGCTTCCTGGATCACCAGCGCCATGCCGACCGTGAAGAGAATGTGGAAGTGATGCGGCAGCGCATAGACATGGCGCAGCACGAAGCGCTCCACCACCCACGCGAACAGACCCACGAGCAGCGGTGCAATGAGCAGCGACCACCAGAAATCGAGGCCCAGGCTGGTGACCTGATAGCAGAGATAGGCGCCCAGCAGGAAGAAGGCGCCATGCGAGAAATTGACGAAGCGCAGCAGGCCGAAGACGATCGACAGGCCCACCGCCAGCAGGAAGTAGAGCATGCCGATGCCTACGCCATTGGCGATCTGCAGCAGATAGATGTTCATGGAACCTCGTGACGAAGATGCAGCAAATGCGGCCTGTTCGCCCAGGCAGGCGAACAGGCCCTGAAACTCAAGGCATGGACATCACAGCTTGCACTGCGTCTTCTCGAGCGCCAGGAAGGACTGGCCGGAGGAAACGATGTCCGCATAGTCATTCTTGTTGGCCATCTTCGCCTTGGCCTTGCCCTTGAGCAGGTAGTAGTTCTTGATGACCTGGTGATCGCCCTTGCGGATTTCCTCGGTACCGGTCAGCCCTTCGTACTTCATGCCTTCCATGGCCGCGATCACCGCCTTGGGATCGGTACTGTTGGCCTTGATGATGGCGTCCAGAATGATCTTGGTACAGATGTAGGAACCGGCCAGGCTGTAGTTGGGATCCATCTTGAGCTTGTCGTTGACCAGCTTGACGAATTCCTTGTTGAAGGGCGAATCGATGGCATGCCAGTACTGCGCGCCGAAGTAGACGCCATCGCAGATATCCGCGCCCAGGGTCTCGAACTGTTCCAGCCCCGACGCCCAGGCCATGAGGATGGTGCAGTTGTTCTTCATGCCGAAGCTGACGGCCTGGCGCAAGGTATCGGAGGACTGCGAGCCGAAGTTGAGCAACAGCAGCACGTCGGGTTTGGCGGCAATGGCATTGGTGAGATAGCCGGAGAATTCCTTCTCGCTCAGCGAGTGGTAGCTGTTGCCCACATGCTCGATGCCCTTTTCCTTGAAGATGTTCTTGGCCGCCGACAGCAAGCCTTCACCGAACACGTATTGCGGCGTGATGGTGTACCAGCGCTTGGCATTGGGCATCTTCTCCAGCAGCGGGCGCACGGTCTGTTCAATCGCACCGAAGGTCGGCACCGACCAGCGGAAGGTGGCGTGGTTGCAGTCGCTGCCGGTGATCTCGTCGGCCCCGGCGGTGGTGATGAAGACCGCGCCGGCCTTGTCGGCTTCCTTGCCCATGGCCAGCGCCTCGCCGGAGAGGATGCCGCCGGCGAAGAAGCGCGTGCCCTTCTCGATGGTCTCCTGCATCTTGCGTACGGCGGTGGCGGGTTTGCCTTCGGTGTCGAGGTTGACGTAGCTGGTGCTCTTGCCCAGTACCTTGCCGTATTTCTGCAGGGCCAGCTTCATGCCCATGTCGGCGAACTTGCCGTTGGCGGCGAAGGGTCCGGACATCGGCACCGGACAGCCGAAGGCAATGCTCTCGGCCTGGGCAAAGACATCGTGGTAGCTCAGTGCGCCGGGTGCGGCCAGTGCAGACAGTTTCAGGAAATTGCGACGGCTGATCATGCTTGTTTCTCCCTCAAGGCTAACGATTGACAGATGACATCCACGGAATTGCGCAATGCTGCAGTACTGCCCGTCAACGCAAGTTCCATGCCCGTTCCTCCCAAAAAACTTAGGAAGATCGCGCAGGCTTGATTTGCATGGACGTGAGAAATCCTCCGCCGCGAACGGGCGGAAAGGCGTCGGTCAACAGGGTCGCGCCGCCTGGCGACAGAGCCGCAAGACAGTACGTGACGACGAATGAAACGCTGCTGCGGCGCGTCTTTGCGCCGCGTGGCGTGAGCCGGCATGAGGCTCCTCCTGCCGCTCCTAAGAGCGTGTCTCCAGTTGTGGTTTGCCGTTCTCCCGTGCTGTCGGTGTGTCTCCACCGATCATCCACGACGGTCTGGTTTTCTAAGTTTTCCTGCTTTGGTGCAAGCCCGGACGTGACTTCCTGCGGGCTGAGGATGGCTGATGCTTCCTGCACCGTGCCTGACGTTTTCTGCACCAACAAGGCCGACGGCCATCGGTGGCGCCGGACCTTCATCATACGCATCCGCCAAAGAAAAACGGCATGAAAATTTCATGCCGTTGATCCTGTTTATTTCATCTGCGGGAAAGCGAATTCCGCACCTGCACTGGCGGTATTGGGCCAGCGCTGCATCACTGCCTTGGCCCGGGTGTAGAAGCGCACTCCCTCCGGTCCGTACATGTGATGGTCGCCGAAGAGACTGCGCTTCCAGCCGCCGAAGCTGCTGAAGGCCATCGGCACCGGCAGCGGCACATTGACCCCCACCATGCCCACTTCGATCTGGCGCACGAACTCGCGCGCCACGCCGCCGTCACGGGTGTAGACCGCCACGCCATTGCCGTACTCGTGCGCATTGATCAGTTCGACTGCACTGGCGATATCCGGGCAGCGCAGCACGCACAGCACCGGCCCGAAGATCTCTTCCTTGTACACCGTCATCTCCGGGGTCACATGGTCGAGCAGGGTGCCACCGACAAAGAAGCCTTTCTCGAAACCCGGTACCTGGTAGCCACGGCCATCCACCACCAGGGTCGCGCCTTCTTCCACGCCACGGCCGATGAGGTTTTCGATGCGTTCCTTGGCGGCCGCGGTCACCACCGGACCCATCTCGGCACCGGCCGCCATGCCTTCGTTGATCTTCAGCTTGCGCGCGCGCTCGGCCAGGGCTGCCACCAGTTCATCACCGGCGCTGCCCACGGCCACCGCCACCGAGATCGCCATGCAGCGCTCGCCGGCCGATCCGTAAGCCGCGCCCATCAGGGCGTCCACGGCCAGCTGCATGTCGGCGTCGGGCATCACCACCATGTGGTTCTTGGCGCCGCCCAGGGCCTGCACGCGCTTGCCCTTGGCCGAGCCACGGGCGTAGATGTATTCCGCAATCGGGGTCGAGCCGACGAAGCTGATGGCCTTGACCTGCGGATGATCGAGCAGGGCATCGACGGTGACCTTGTCGCCCTGGATGACGTTGAAGACGCCATCGGGCAGGCCGGCCTCCTTCAACAGATCGGCGATCAGCAGCGCGGCCGAGGGATCGCGTTCGGAAGGTTTCAGCACGAAGCAGTTGCCGCAGGCAATGGCGATGGGGAACATCCACATCGGCACCATCGCCGGGAAGTTGAACGGCGTGATGCCGGCCACCACGCCCAGCGCCTGGCGCATCGACCAGGCGTCGATGCCGCGGGCGATCTGGTCGGTGTATTCCCCCTTGAGCATCTGCGGGATACCGGCGGCAAACTCGACGATCTCGATGCCGCGCGCCACTTCGCCCTGGGCATCCGAGAAGGTCTTGCCGTGCTCGCGCACGATGATGCGGGCGAAGTCGTCGGCGCGCTGCTGGATCAGGTGCAGGAAGCGGAACAGGACCCGCGCGCGCGTCAGCGGCGGCGTGTTGGACCAGGCCGGAAAGGCGGCCACACCGGCCTTCACTGCCGCATCGACCTCGTCGGCCGTACCCAGCGCGACCTGCGCCACCGGCACACCCTGGGCCGGGTTGAAGACATCGGCATAGCGCCCGCTGGTGGTATCGACGCGCGCGCCGCCGATGTAGTGTGCAATCTTTTCCATGACTCTTTCTTGCGTATTTTTTCGTGAAGGGGGATCAGGCCAGGGTCTTGAGGATGGCCGCCAGCTTGCCGAACAGTTCGTCGATCTGCTGCTTGTTGATGATCAGCGGCGGCGACAGGGCGATGATGTCGCCGGTGACGCGGATCAGGATGCCGTCATTGAAGGCACGCACGAAGGCGTCATAGGCGCGGGCACCCACGCGGCCCTGGATGGAGGCCAGCTCGATGCCGGCGATCAGGCCAATGGTGCGCACATCGATCACGTTCGGCAGGCCGCGCAGGGAGTGCGCCGCTTCCTGGAAGTAGTCGGAGACCGCTTGCGCATTCTCCAGCACGCCTTCGGTCTGGAACACCTCCAGCGAGGCCAGGCCGGCCGCGCAGGCCAGCGGGTGCCCCGAATAGGTATAGCCGTGGAACAGTTCGATGCCATCCGGACCGTTCATGAAGGCATCATGGATCTCTTTCTTGACGAACACCGCACCCATCGGCACCACGCCATTGGTGAGACCCTTGGCGGTGGTGAAGATATCCGGTTCCACATCGAAGTAGTCGGACGCAAAGGGTGTCCCCAGGCGGCCGAAGCCGGTGATGACTTCATCGAAGATCAACAGGATGCCGTGCTTGGTGCAGATTTCGCGCAGGCGTTTCAAGTAGCCCTTGGGCGGGATCAGCACGCCCGTGGAGCCGGCCACCGGCTCCACGATCACGGCGGCGATATTGGTGGCGTCGTGCAGGGTGACCAGGCGTTCGAGCTCATCGGCCAGGTGCGCGCCGTACTCTGGCTCGCCCTTGGTGAAGGCATTCTTTTCCAGGTTGTGGGTATGCGGCAGGTGGTCCACGCCCGGCAGCAGCGCGGTGCTGAAGGTCTTGCGATTGCCGCCGATGCCGCCCACCGACATGCCGCCGAAGCCCACACCGTGATAGCCGCGTTCGCGACCGATCAGGCGGGTGCGGGTGGCGTTGCCCTTGGCGCGGTGATAGGCCAGGGCGATCTTGAGCGCCGTATCCACTGCTTCCGAGCCGGAACCGGTGTAGAACACGTTGGCGAAGCGGTTGCCGGTGTAGGCCTTGAGGCGCTCGGCCAGTTCGAAGGCGCTCGGGTGGCCGAGCTGGAAGGAGGGCGCATAGTCCAGCGTAGCCACGGACTTCTGCACGGCCGACACGATCTTGGGATGGGCGTGGCCCAGCGGTACGCACCACAGGCCGGCGGTACCGTCCAGGATGGCGTTGCCGGCGTCGTCGCGGTAGTGCATGCCTTCAGCCGACACCAGCATGCGTGGCGCGGACTTGAAGTTGCGGTTGGCAGTGAAGGGCATCCAGTAGGCCGACAGGCTGGAGGGATGCGTTTGGTCTTGGCTGGACATGGCAGGCACCGTGAAAAAGGGAGAATTCGGGGAAATCAAAGACAGTGCCTGATTATTGCCAGACAGCGCCCGCATTGTTAGCTACACTTTTGATTTTCGCTGGAAACTGTATTGGTCTGCAGGGAAAACTGTATTGCTCCATCTGGCGGGAGAGCGCTGCCTGCCTGCGCATGGTCAGCCTGTCGTCATTCCCGTATTCAAAGGGGATGCGGCCTGATTTGCGTGTATCGGGAGCCACGCCACCGGGACCAATACAGTTCTGCATTTTCGCCTACACTTTGGCCTGCGGGAGCAATGCAGTCTCCCGCCAGCCGCCACACACTGTCAGAAAGGATGCCATGGCCAAGCCCGCCAGCGCACCGTTGCAACTGGATTTGAGACGCAAGACGGCTGAGCGCCTGGTGGAGCAGGTGACGGCTGGTCTGGCCGGCCTGATCGAATCGGGCGAATTGCGTTCCGGCGAGCGCCTGCCCTCGGTACGCCAGTTCGCGCAGCATCATGACATCGGCTCCTCCACCGTGGTGGAAGCCTACGAGCAGCTGGTGGCGCGCGGCATGCTGCAGGCCCGGCGCGGTGCCGGTTTCTTTGTCGCCGCGCGGGCCGGGCAATCCGGGGCGCGTGCCGTTTTCGTGCCGCCCGAGCCGGTGATTGACTCGGCCTGGCTGCTCTCGGAAATGTTTGCCGACGAGCGCGTGCCCATCAAGGCCGGTTGCGGCTGGCTGCCCGGCAAGTGGCTCAACGATGAGGGCCTGCACCAGGCCGAGCGCCGCATCATCCGTTCGCCCGGCGCCCAGCAGGTCGGCTATGGCCACCCTTACGGATATGCGCCGCTGCGTCAGCTGATCGCGCAGTTCCTCGGTCATTGGGCGCTGGAACTGGGCATCGAGCAGGTGCTGACCACGCATGGCGCCACGCAGGCGCTGGACCTGATCATCCGCACCATGACCCAGCCGGGCGATACGGTGCTCATCGATGATCCCGGTTACTGCAACCTGATTGCGATGCTGCGCCTGGCCGGCCTGAACGTGATCGGCGTACCGCGTACGCCCGGTGGCGTGGACACCGACATGCTGGACACGCTGGCGCGCACGCATCATCCCAGGATGTTCTTCACGACCAGCGTGCTGCAGAACCCGACGGGGACGTCCTACACGCCGGCCTGCGCCATGCGCGTATTGCAGGCGGCCGAGCGCTATGGTTTCTGGGTGGTGGAGGACGACATCTTCCGCGAACTCGGACAGGCCACCGATCCCATGCTGGCTGCGCTCGATGGCCTGCAACGGGTGATCTACGTGGGCAGTTATTCCAAGACCATCGCGCCGTCGCTGCGGGTCGGCTACATCGCCTGCCAGCGTGAACTGGCGCGGCAGATCGTGCATACCAAGATGGTGCTGACGCTGACCAATTCGGAGATCAACGAGCGCCTGGTGCACAACGTCCTCACCGAAGGCCATCACCGGCGTCATGTGCAGACGCTCAATGCGACGCTGCTCAATGCCCAGTCCACGCTCAACGCCAAGTTGACCGAAGTCGGCTTGACGCCCTTCACGGCGGCGCGCGGCGGCATGTTCAGCTGGGCCACCATCGAGGGCTGTGAATTGTCAGCACGCGAGATCGCGGACCGGGCGCGACAGAAGGGCATCTGGCTGGCACCGGGGGATTTCTTCCATCTGTCGGCGCCGCACAAGACCAGCTTCCGCTTCAATGTGGGGTATGCGGATGTGCCGGCGTTGTTTGATTTTTTGCGGGGGTTGTAGGCCGGGTTAGGTCGAATGGTTACGCGGCCGCAGCACCCACCCCGTGGTCCCCACGATCAGCAAGCCCCCCATCCAGCCCTGCAGGGACAGGTGTTCCTGCATCCACACCACCGCGATGAGCGCGCCCCACAGCGGCTCGCTGCCCATCAGCAGGGCCACGCGTGACGCACTGGTGCGTGCGGCCGCATGGTTCTGTACGAAGAAGGCCACGATGGTACACAGCAAGACCAGGAACGCCATCGCCCACCAGAAGGAGGCGGTGGCCGGAAGGGGCATCCAGCGCTGACCCGGCAGCACCATCATGAGCACCAGCGATCCCGCCGTCATGACACCCATCTGCACCGCCGTCAGCGTGAGTGCGGGCAAGCCGAACCGCAGGCTTTGGCGGCGTGTCAGGCACACCATCACACCGCGCAGGAGTGCGGCCAGCACCATCAGCGCATCGCCCCAGCTCAGGTGCGAGAGCGTGATGCCGTCCTGGAATGCCAGCAAGGCAGCACCCACAAACGACAATGCGCACGCAATGAGTGCCGAACGCTCGGGACGCTGGCCCAGCAGCAGCCACTCGCACCAGGGCGTGAAGACCACGCACAGGCTGATCAGGAAGGCGGCATTGGAGGCCGTCGTCATCGATACGCCGACGGTTTCGCAGATGAAGATGGCCAGCAGGACCACGCCCAACACGAGCGCCCCTGCCAGCGATCTTTTCCACGTGGGGACGGAAGTGATGCTGCGCAAGGCGGGGGCCAGCAGGAGAAACGTCAGGCCAAACCGCAGCACCAGGAACTGCAGCACCGGCAACTGCTCAGTGGCAATTTTCGCGGCGCTGTAGCTGCCGCCCCAGATCACGGCCACCAGCAGCAGCGCCCATTCAACAGGATTGAGTCGCAGCAGGGTTGTAGGCCGGGCGGGGGCGTGCAGCAGGGAGGACTTGTTCATGAGGTCTCATCGTGGCGTTGGGTAGAGCTGGTGTATTGTCTTGGGACCGATGAGACCTGACTAGCCAGGGATGAAGAACAGGAGTTGTGCCGCATGAGAACAAATGAGTTGGCCGAGGTACTGCATGAGCTTGTCACGTTCGTGCGAGTGGTCGACGCCGGCAGCTTTTCAGCCGCTGCGCGTCAGCAGGGCATGACGCCTTCGGCCGTGAGCCGCCAGGTAGCCCGTCTGGAAAAGATGATGGGCGTGGCATTGTTCCAGCGCACCACGCGACAACTGCGCCTGACCGAAGCCGGACTGGATGTGCTGGAGCACGGACGCAAGATGGTGGCCGCCGCACGCGCCACCTTGCTGGCGGCCGAGGGCCATGCCGGCGCGCCCAAGGGACTGGTCAGGATGAGTGCGCCCAAGGCGTTTGCGCGGCACCTGCTGCAGCCGGTGCTGTTGGAATTCCTGACGAGCTATCCGGAGGTGGATGTGCATTTGATGGTAGTGGACCGGCTGGTTGATCCGCTGCGTGAAGGCGTGGATCTGGTCATCCGGCTGACGGACACGCCGCCGCCGGGTATGGTGGCGCGCGGCCTGCTGCCGGTGCGGCAACTGGTACTGGCCAGTCCGGCGTATCTCGCGGCCCATGGGCCGATCCATCATCCGGAAGACCTGATGAGCCATAGCTGCCTGACCCTGGGTGAACAGGAGCGGGACAATCGCTGGCGCTTCGTCTGCGAGACCGGATCGGCCGAGATCATCGTCGCCGGTCGCTGCGCGATCAATCACAGCGAGATGCGGCTGGCGGCCATCGAGGCGGGGCTGGGCGTAGGCTGCGTGCCCGATTTCGTGGCGCGGGAGGCTTTGGCTGCCGGTCGTGTCGTCCGGCTTCTGCGGGAATGGAATTTCGATATCAATTATTCCGGCATGGCTTATCTGCTGTTTCCATCGTCGCGCCATATTGCGCCCAAGATGCGGGTGCTCATTGACTATCTGGTGGAGGCGTTGCAGGCACAAGCGGATTGATGGGGGAGGCTGACCAGGCCGCAAGCACCTCTGCATCTTCAGCAGAGCAATGGACGAATTCGGCCCGGTTCTTCCGGATCTGCTATCGTCGCGACGCCAGCCTTATTTACTCCAGGATTTCACCCATGACGTTTTCTGCACCAAGCCCCATCCGCGCCGTCGTCTTCGATTTCGGCGGCGTGCTCTTCGACTGGAACCCGCAGTACCTTTACGAACAACTGATCGCCGACGAGCAGGAGCGCAATCACTTCCTCACCCACATCTGTTCGCCCGAATGGAATGTGCAGCAGGATGGCGGCCGCACCCTGGCCGAGGCCACTGCGCATCTGGTGGGGCAGTATCCCGAACGCGATGCGCTGATTCGCGCCTTCTACGATCGCTGGACCGAGATGCTGCGTGGTCCGTTGCCCGAAGGCGTGGCGCTCTTGCGTGAACTGCATGCGCAGCAGGTGCCGGTGTTCGGCCTCACCAACTGGTCCTCGGAAACCTATCCGCATGCGCGCGACCACCACGATTTCATGCAGCTGTTCCGCGATATCGTGGTCTCCGGCGAGGAGCGCTGCATCAAGCCCGAGCCGCGCATCTACCAGATCGCGCTGGAGCGCTATGCACGGCACCTGCCGGGCCTGAAGCCCGAAGAGCTGGTTTTCATCGATGATGCGTACAAGAATATCGAAGGCTGTCGTGCGCTGGGTTGGCACGGCATCCATCACGTCAATGCGGCGACCACGCGGGCGTCGCTGCGCGCACTGGGAGTGCCGTGCCGGGAGTGAAGACGTCCTGATGCCCCGGTCATCAGGCGATGGCAAACACCTCCACCACGTCGCTAAGCCGGCGCGCCTGCGCCTGCAGCGCCTGCGAGGCTGCCGCAGCCTGTTCCACCAGCGCGGCATTCTGTTGCGTGACCTGATCCATCTGCGAGATGGCATGGTTGATCTCAACGATCCCCTTGCTCTGCTCGGCACTGGAGTCACTGATGGCGCCGATCACCGACACTACCCGGTCCACGCTGGAGACCACATTGCTCATGGTCTCGCCCGCACGGTTGACCAGCGCGCTGCCGCTGGCGACCTTGTCCACGGAGTCGTCGATGAGCTCCTTGATCTCCTTGGCGGCCGAAGAACTGCGCTGCGCCAGGCTGCGTACCTCTGAAGCCACCACCGCGAAGCCGCGTCCCTGCTCACCTGCGCGCGCTGCTTCCACGGCGGCATTGAGGGCCAGGATGTTGGTCTGGAACGAGATGCCGTCGATCACGCTGATGATGTCCACGATCTTCCTGGACGAGTCCTCGATGGAAGCCATGGTCATCACCACTTCCTTGACCAGCTGGCCACTTTCGGCCGCGACCACCGAGGCTTCGGTGGCCAGCCGGTTGGCCTCGCCAGCGCTGTCGGCGTTCTGTTGCACGGTGGCCGTCAGCTGCTCCATGGCCGAGGCGGTCTCTTCCAGCGAGCTGGCCTGCTCCTCGGTACGCGAGGACAGATCAAGGTTGCCCGTAGCAATCTGGCTGCTGGCCGTCGCAATGGCGTCGGTACCGGAACGCACTTCACGTACGATCTCGCGCAGACCGCTGTTCATGCTCTTCATCGACATCATGAGACTGTTCGGATGGCGGGTATCAGCGTCGACCTCGCTGCGCAGGTCACCCTGCGCAATCCGCGCGGCCAGCGTCGAGGCCACGGCCGGTTCTCCGCCCAGCTGCCGCAGTACGCTCCTGGTGATGAGAGTGGCGGCGATCAGTCCGCTCGCCAGTGCCAGCATCCCCAGTGCGATGAGCAGTCTGCGCGCGGTCGCATAGACGGCAAGTGCCTCATTCTTTGCGGCGTCGTTGAGCTGATCCTCGAATGCGGAGAGCTCAGCCAGGGTATTGCGTCGTTGCGCCTGCATGGCGCCCACCGGACTGTTGACCCCGACCCTGAGCTCGTCGGTTTTTCCTGCTTTGGCGAGGTCAATCATCGTCGAGAGCAAAGGGGTGATTTCCCTTGTCTTTTGCTGGATGAGGCTCAGTGTCTTCTTCTCCGTCTCGGTGGTTTCCTCCACTTCTGCGAAGAGCTTGGCCAGTGCGCTTTCGGCCTCCGTGTAGATGACGATCTGTTTGTGCAGATTGTCGGCGTTCAGGTTCAGGTCTTGCGGTGTGCTTGCCAGCCCGATCCCGCGCGAGGACAGGGATTGTTCATAGGCTGCCGCACGCATGGTCGAGAGATGACGAATCTCCACATTGTTGACCTCGGTGATGGACAGCAATTGCTGGTTGACATCGGCGAGATCTTTCAGAGCGATGCCGATGATCAGCAGCATCAGAACGAGCACGGCACCAAAGCCGAACTTGAGGCGCGAAGAAACCGTCAGACGGGTGAAATCCATACACTCTCCATTGAGCATTTTTTAATCATAGGGTTGGGATTCAAGACGCCGCCTGAAAGTGACCGGGTGCGGATGATGTGGATGCTGATCCCACAGATGACGTCTGGAAGCGCGGATCCTGATTCAATAGGGGGCGATTGCTGTTCGAATGCCGTCCGCCATGAAAGAAGGATGAGGACAACGTGGTCTTGTCTTTCCCGATGCTGCGACCTGTCCCTCGGGAAAGCCGCTCAATGTAGAGCAAACGTGCGTGTTTGATTAGCGCTGAAAATTTAACGGCAGTATTCAAAAAAACCGTCCAATGGGCGGATGCTGCTCAGAGGGGAGGCCGCGAAAATGGACGGACTGACGCTGCAGGCGGGTCATGGCGCGGTTGCGCGATGGACGATCCTCACGGGGGCGGGGGCGAAGCCTGCGCAAGGAGCCTGCCGCGCAGCTTCGTGCGCGGCAGGCAGGGTGGATAAACGGTGTGGTCAGTGGCTTATTCGCAACGCCCACTCAGCAGGTCACATCGCACGGACCCGCCATCGGAGGCCGCTACGGACGCAGTCCCCCTCGCTTGCTCACCCAGATACGCCTTCCACTGCTCCGGCTGCCCCAGCCAGCGCCCGGTATCAAGCACTTCCAGGGTATTGCCCCGTTGCAGCACGAAGGTCGGGAAGCCGCGTCCGCCGACATGGTTCAATAATTCACGGCTGGCCTCGATGTGATTGGCCAGCTCTTCCTGTTCAACCCGCTGCAGTTCTGCGATGAAGGCAGCGGGCGCGATGCCCAGCGTCTGCGCCAGCTCGGTCAGCGTCGCTACTTCGGAGATGCGCCGCCCTTGCTGGTAATGCGCACGCTGGATCGCTGCCAGCATGTCCAGCCCGGCGGCCTCGTCCTTGAGCGCCCGCACCGCCAGCACGGCGGCGATTGGTGGTGCAGAGTCGAAGATCGCTTCGGTATCGCGCAGCAGGCCGTCGAAATAATTTTCGCCAAACGCTTGTCCGGTCATCTGCGCGATGCGGTGATCGTGCGGCATCACGTAATCACGCAGTTGCGCATCGACGCGGCGACGATTGCGACCGGCCATCATGCCGCCCCCATGCGCCTGCACAGACAGTACCTCGCGCGCCGCCGCCACCAGCGGCGCAGCGCCATAGCACCAGCCGCACAACGGATCGTGGATGTAGTGAAGCACGGTGTCGTGCGGGGCAGCGGGGGTGGTCATGATGCGATGTCCTCTTGAATGAATCGGCACAGGGCCTGACGTTTTCTGCACCGTCAGGCCCGTGATGCAATGATATGGAACGGGATCAGTAGCCTACCGTGAAGCGGGTACGCACGTGCTTCGGCTGTTCCAGTTCGTCCAGCAGGGCCACGGCGTAGTCCTCGTAGGAGATCCAGCTCTTGCCATCGGCACCGACCAGCAGTGCATCCTGGCCGAGGCGGAACTGGCCGGTGCGTTCACCGGCGATGAACATTGCCGAAGGCGACAGGAAGGTCCATTCCAGTTCGCTCTCTTCACGCAGGGCATTGAGAAAGTCCCGGCCACCGGACGCCTCGGGCATGTATTCGGCGGGGAATTCCGGGGTATCGATGAGCGCCTTGCCCGGTGCGATTTCCAGGCTGCCGGCACCGCCGACCACAGCCAGGCGCTTCACGCCTGCTGCCTTCACCGCCGGCAGCAGGTCGGCGGCACCAAAGGCGGTGAAGCGGCCACTGGAGATGACCACGTCGGCGCCCTTGATGGCGGCGGCCAGTGCGGCAGCGTCCTTGACGTCGGTCGCGACGGCGGTCACGCCGGTACGCTGGGCGATCTTGCCGGCGTCGCGGGCGATGGCGATGATGTTGTGGCCGCGGCGCAGGGCTTCGTCCACGATGCGGGTGCCGACGTTGCCGGAGGCGCCGATGAGTGCGATTTTCATGAGGTTTCCTTTCTGGAGTGGGTACGGACAACTGGGCAGAATCTGGCCTGGAGCAGTCACCCACGTGAACACGTGGTCTTCATGTGGGTATCAGGAGTGGCCATCATAGGATCGCTTTTGATTTCGAAAAACAGCATAATCGATCACAGTTTGTTTCTGAAATCGTTCAAATCATGAGGTGGCGGGATGGATCGCTTGATGGCCATGCAGGTCTTCGTGACGGTGGTGGATGGCGGCAGCCTGTCGGCGGCGGCCGAACAGCTGGACTTGTCGCGGCCGGTGGTGTCGCGCTACGTGGCCGAACTGGAAGACTGGGTCGGCGCACGGCTGCTGCACCGGACCACGCGGCGGCTCTCGCTCACGCCCGCCGGCAACGAACTGCTGCCGCGCTGCCGCCAGATGCTGGAGTATTCCGAGGACATGCGCCATGCCCTCGATGCGCCCGATGAAACCCCGCGCGGGCTCTTGCGCATCACCGCCAGTACCTCCTTTGCGCAGACCCAGCTGATTCAGGCCGTGGTCGACTATGGCCGCCGCTATCCGGGTGTGGCGGTGGACCTGCTGGCGCTGGACCGCACCGTGAACCTGGTGGAAGAACGCATCGACCTGGCCATCCGCATGACCAACCGGCTGGAGCCCAACCTGATTGCGCGTCCGCTCGGGGTGTGCCGCTCGGTGATTTGCGCCACCCCGGATTACGTGGCGCGTCACGGCTTGCCGCGCAGGGTGGAGGATCTTGCCTTGCACAATTGCCTGACGCATTCGTATGTAGGGCGCAGCCTGTGGCAGTTTGATCCAAAAAAGAAAAAAGCCAGGGCCGGCAAGGGAAGTCATGCAGTCAAGACGCAGACCCAGAGCGTGGCCGTCGGCGGCAGCATCAGTGCCAATGAAGTGACGGTGTTGTTGCAGGCGGTATTGGCGGGCGTGGGCATCGGTCACATGCCGGCCTACACGGTGGCACCGCTGGTGGCCAGCGGTCAGCTGCTGCAATTGCTGCCGGACTACGAACCCTTGCAACTGGGCATGTATGGCGTCTATGCCTCGCGCAAGCACATGCCGGCGACCTTGCGCACGATGCTCGATTTTCTCGCCCAGCGGTTTGCGGGCCAGCCGTTTTGATCAGGACGATCGGGTCGATCAGGACGACAAGAATGATCAGGGCGTGATGCTCAGCAGCTTGTGCACCAGCTCGGAGGAGGTGGAGGCAGCGAACTTGCGCATCAGCCGGGCGCGGTGCATTTCCACCGTACGCGGGCTCAGTTCGACCTGGCGGGCGATGAGCTTGCTGGTCTTGCCTTCCACCAGCAGCGCGGCGATCTCGCGTTCGCGCGGGGTCAGACCGGGCGCGATGGGGCGCTTGGCGCTGACATCCTCGAAGGTCCAGATACCGGCCGCATGCGGGTTGTCGCGATTGAGCGCGTGGCCGGTGACGTGGCACCAGAACATTTCATCGTTGGAGCGCTTCATGATGCGCTCGTCCGAATAAAAGCCCTTTTCGTTCAAGATGGGGACCAGGCGCAGGCCGGTGCGCTCGAATTCATCGGCAGTGGGATAGATCTCCTGGAAGGAGGTCTGGCGCAGGGCATCGACCTCGTAGCCGAACATCGCCGCCATGGCCAGGTTGGCCTGCTGGATGACGCGGTTGTGGGAGACGCACATGCCAATGGGCGCGTGCATGAAAACCTGTTCAAAGTCGATGGGAAGTGGCTGGATCATGTGCTGCTGCAATTTGGCTAGGCCCTATCAACTGGCGGGACCGTCCGGCGGACGGTACCATGCTGCATTGCGCCAGGTATTTTTACCGTATTGTATGGCTTATTTCAGCTGCCCTATGATAATTGGCGCTATTTGGAGCCGAATGGGGCCTGGCGACGTCCTCATGCGTTGCGCAAGAGAAGCCCCTGCATCCATCCCTGTTGAAGCCGGCAAGTCCGCCGGCCCGCTTGCAACCCTGCTCGCAAGACAAGAGCCGAAAGGAGACTCGTGAACAAAGTGTATCCAGACGCGGCCACCGCGTTGAAAGACATCGTCAAGGACGGTCAGACCATTGCGGTCGGCGGCTTTGGCCTGTGTGGCATCCCCGAGGCGTTGATCGCCGCCCTGCGTGATTCGGGCGTGCAGAACCTGACCGCCATTTCCAACAACGCCGGTGTCGATGGATTCGGCCTGGGCCAGTTGCTCTCCACCCGCCAGATCAAGAAGATGATCGCCTCCTACGTGGGCGAGAACAAGGAGTTCGAGCGCCAGTACCTGGCCGGTGAACTGGAACTGGAGTTCACTCCGCAAGGCACCCTGGCCGAGAAACTGCGCGCCGGTGGTGCCGGCATCCCCGCTTTCTTCACCAAGACCGGTGTGGGCACGCTGGTGGCCGAGGGCAAGGAGGTGCGCGAGTTTGACGGCGAGCGCTACGTGATGGAACGCTCGCTGGTGGCCGATGTGTCGCTGGTGAAGGCGCAGAAGGCCGACAAGGCCGGCAACCTGGTCTTCAACAAGACCGCGCGCAACTTCAATCCCAACGTCGCCATGGCCGGCAAGGTCACCGTGGTGGAGGTGGAAGAACTGGTGGAAGTGGGCCAGCTGGACCCGGACCAGATCCACACTCCCGGCATCTTCGTGCATCGCATCGTGGTCAACGCCACGCCCGAGAAGCGCATCGAACAACGCACCGTGCGCGCATAAGGAGACACAGAAAATGGCATGGACCAGAGATGAAATGGCTGCGCGCGCAGCCAAGGAACTGCAGGACGGC
This sequence comes from Herbaspirillum sp. C9C3, assembly GCF_013359625.1. NCBI lineage: Bacteria > Pseudomonadati > Pseudomonadota > Betaproteobacteria > Burkholderiales > Oxalobacteraceae > Herbaspirillum > Herbaspirillum sp. C9C3. The sequence goes on along the minus strand of NZ_JABFMQ010000009.1, from coordinate 91,710 downwards.
TTCTACGTGAACCTGGGTATCGGCTTGCCCACGCTGGTGGCCAACCACGTTCCGAGTGATATCGAAGTGTGGCTGCAATCGGAGAACGGCTTGCTGGGCATCGGCCCCTTCCCCACCGAAGACCAGGTCGATGCCGATCTGATCAACGCCGGCAAGCAGACCGTGACGACCATTCCCGGCTCGTCCTTCTTCAGCTCGGCGGACTCCTTCGGCATGATTCGCGGCGGCAAGATCAACATCGCCATTCTGGGGGCGATGCAGGTCTCGGCCAAGGGTGACCTGGCCAACTGGATGATTCCCGGCAAGATGGTCAAGGGCATGGGTGGCGCGATGGATCTGGTGGCCGGTGTGGGCCGCGTGGTGGTGCTGATGGAACATGTGGCCAAGGCCAAGGATGGCAGCACTTCCAGGAAGATCCTGAACGACTGCAACCTGCCGCTGACCGGCGTGGGCGTGGTCAACCGCATCATCACCGACCTGGGCGTGATCGATGTGACACCGGGTGGCCTGAAGCTCATCGAGCTGGCCACCGGGGTGACCAAGGAAGAAGTGATCGAGAAGACCGAAGCACCGCTGGATGTGAGCGAAGTCTGATTGTCATCCCGTCCTCAGCCGGCCGCTGCCGTTGCGGCCGTGTCGGGATGAACGAAGGGCGCCATGACAATGGCGCCCTTTTTGTTGGAGTCCGCATCCACGTGCATCACGCCACGCCGCTGATGCGCACCGCATTGCGCCCGTCCCGCTTGGCGCGATACAGGGCCGCATCGGCGGCATTGAGCACGTCCTCCACACGACGATGATGTTCGCGCTGCAGCGTCGCCACACCGACGCTGATGGTGAGCACGCGCAGCGGACTGGTGGCATGCACGATCAGGCGGCTGTAGACCGCGTCACACAGGCGCTGCGCCATCAGGCGGGCGCCCTGTTCATCGGTCAGTTCCAGCAGCACCACGAACTCCTCGCCGCCGTAGCGGCCGGCGCAGTCGGTGTTGCGCGGCAGGTTTTCAGCAATGGCCTGCGCCACCTCCTGCAGGACCTCGTCGCCCAGCTTGTGACCATAGGTGTCGTTGTAGAGCTTGAAATAGTCCACATCGATGAACAGCACCGAGAAGGTCGAATTCAGATTGCGCCGGCAGCGCTCCCAGGTGGCCTGCAGGGCATCGTCCAAAGCGCGGCGATTGAGCAGCCCGGTCAGGCCGTCGGTGAGGGCCAGTTCCTCCAGGCGCCTTTCGGTACTCACCCGGCGACGCAGCTCTTGCCGGATATGCGAGAGCAGATAGGCCGAGAGCAAGGCGAAGATGAACAGCGAGAGCAGCACTGCATACAGCGTCTTGCGCCAGCTCTTGAAGATCGTCTCTTGCGCATAGCCGACGAAGACGATCAGCGGCGAATCGGGAATGCGGCGGAACGTATAGAGCCGCTCCTGGCCATCACTGTTGGCGCGGGCGAAGAAACTGCCCTCCTCATGCTGCAGAGCGTTCTTGATATGCTGGAAATTGCCGCTGCCGCTGAGGTCGCGTCCTATCATGTCCTCGCGGTAAGGCACCCGCATGTAGGCCACGCCATCGTCCGAATACAGCGAGATGACGCCATTGGCGCCCAATGACAAGCCTTCGAACAGATCGCGGAAATAAGCCAGGTCCAGCGCCATGACGACGATGCCGCCAAAGCTGCCGTCTTCATTGAACAGCCGCTTGGACAGCACCACCACCTGCAGTTCATTGCCCAGCTTGGCCCGCATGGGACGGGAAACGTACAGGCCGACATTGGCCGAATCGCGGTGCGCGGTGAAGTAGGCACGGTCGGCATAATTGGGGGCGGCTTCGCCAGGACGGCGACGCGAACTGGCCAGCACCTCGCCGCGAGGGCCGATGACGGCCATCACCGTGATGTTGCTGACGCTGGGCGCGCTGCCGAACAGATAGGCATAGCGCTGCGCCTCGTTGAGCCGGTGGCCACCCAGCGGATGCTGGTAGCGGTAGGCCAGTGTGTCCAGCGACAGCGACAGTACTTCGAGGTTGCGCGAGATGGCGCGCTGGGAGATCAGCGTCACGTTGTTGGCGTTGGCTATTGCCGAAAGACGGGTCTGGCGGTAACTCTGATAGAGCGTGCTGGCACACATGGCCACCACCATCAGCATGGCAATGCCCAGGACGACGACCAGGTATTTCTTCAACTGCTTGATTTTTGTTCCCCCACGAATGCCCAGGCGCAATTAACGCATAAAGCAAAACGCGCTTCCATCTTGATCGGCGGCAACGTGATTGTCCTGCAACAAATGATGAACCGGTGTGCAGCACCGTCTGTCACATGGTTTCATTGGTCGCCCGCTTCATGGTCAAATGCGAGCGCCGCCAACCGAACTGGCGCCGTGCCGGAGGCATCCTGAACATCAAGAACACCATCAAGCGCGACCTGGTCATCCTGTGGGCATTCATTGCCCTGATCGCCCTCATCCTGGCCTTCCTGCTGCTGCAGCTGAGCCGCCAGGGCGCCTCCTCGCAGATCAGCCAGGCCACCGGCCAGGCCGCCGTGAGTTGTGCAACCATGAGCGCGGGCCTGGCGCACGCGCTCTCTTCCGGCAGTGGCGCGCCCCGCATTGCCGCCGACGGAGATGGCCTGCCCGGCAGTGCGATCATGCAGGCGGTGATCGACCTGTCCCTGCGCGATCAGGCCGGAGTGGAGGGGGGCTTCTGGCATCCGCAGCGCAATGTCGTGGCCTATGCCTTCCCGACCTATGACGGCAGCGGCATCAAGCGCGACCCGCCGGGCGCGGAAATGGAACGCATCGTCTCGATGGCGCAGCGCGCCCTGGATGGCGGGACTACCGTCACCGACGTGCGTCCCGGCCTGCGCGAGGCGGTGGTGTTTGCCGCCTGTCCGGTGCCGCTGGACAAGCTGCCCCTGGCCGCCTGGACCCTCAAGCGCGTCCCCGTGATGAGTGCCACGGTGCTCAATCAGTTGCTGGTAGCCAGCGCCCTGCTGCTGGCCTTCGTGATCATCAGCGGTGTATGGCTGGGCGCTACGCTCACGCGCTGGCGCAGCCAGTCCGAACGCCTGGCCAGCCAGCTCGCCCATGCCGAACGCCTGGCCACGCTGGGCCGGGTCGCTGCCGGCATGGCCCACGAGATCCGCAATCCCATTGGCGCCATGCGCATGAAGGCCGAGAATGCCCTGGCCGCACCCCCGCAGGTGCGCGAGAAACGCGTGACCGGCGCGCTGGAAATGGTGGTCAGCCAGACCGAGCGCCTGGATACGCTGGTGGCCAGCCTGCTGGCGCTGGCGCAGCCCTTCCAGGTGCAGCGCCAGGCCACCGATCTGTCGGCCTGGATCGATGCCCGTTGCCAGGCCCATGCCGAACTGGCCGAGCGACAACAGGTGCGCTTGCAAGCCGCCATCGACAGGGGCAGCTTTGCCGGGCGTCTCGTCACGAGTGCGCTGGATCCGGTGCAGATGGCGCGCGCCGTGGACAATCTGCTGCTCAATGCCCTGGCGCATGGCACTGCAGGTGGTCATATCGAACTTGGCGCCCGCCTGCGCGACGATGGCTGGCTGGTGCTGTGGGTGGCCGATGACGGACCGGGCGTGCCGGAGGCCTTGCGTGACAGTCTGTTCGACCCTTTCGTCAGCCAGCGCAGTGGTGGCACCGGCCTGGGCCTGGTGCTGGTGCGCGAGATCGTGCATGCGCATGGTGGCGTGATCAACCTGGCCGCCAGTGAACGCGGCGCCCGTTTCGAGATGGAGTTGCCATGGCGCGCATCCTGATCGTCGATGACGATGCTGCCTTTCGCGGCAGCCTGGCCGAGACCGTCGGCGACCTGGGTCACGAGGTGCTGGAAGCCGGCAGTACTGCCGCCGGCCTGAGACTGCTGGGCGCGCATGCGGTGGACGTGGCCATCGTCGACCTGCGCATGCCGGAGGAAGATGGCCTGGTCTTCCTGCAGCGTGCCCCGGCCATCGCGGCCATCCCTTGCATCATGCTGACCGCTTACGCCAGCGGCGACAACACCATCGAAGCCATCCGCCTGGGGGCCTTCGATCATCTGACCAAGCCGGTGCCGCGCGCGGCCCTGGTGGAAACGCTGGAGCGCGCCCTGCGCCAGAGCGCGGCCCGCGCCGATACGGCAATGACGCCAGACACATCAGCCAGCAGCGAACGCAATGCCCTGGTCGGCGACAGCGAGGCCATGCGCCAGGTGTTCAAGCAGATCGGGCGTGCTGCCACCAGCGACGCCACCGTGCTGATCCTGGGCGAGACCGGCACCGGCAAGGAGCTGGTGGCGCGCGCCCTGCATCGCAACGGCCTGCGCGCGGCGCGTCCCTTCGTGGCCGTCAATTGCGCTGCCATTCCCGCCGAGCTGATCGAGAGCGAACTGTTCGGCCACGTCAAAGGCGCCTTCAGCGGCGCTACCGCAGCGCGCCTGGGCCGCTTCCAGGAAGCCCATGGCGGCACACTGTTCCTGGACGAGATCGGCGACATGGCCCTGCCGACCCAGGCCAAGATCCTGCGCGTGCTGCAGGAACGCGAACTCACGCCGGTCGGTGGCCAGCAGGCGGTGAAGGTGGATGTGCGGGTGATCGCCGCCACCCACCGTGACCTGCCGCAGGAAATCAGCGAAGGGCGCTTCCGCGAGGATCTCTGGTATCGCCTGCAAGTCCTGCCGATCAAGGTGCCGCCGCTGCGCGAGCGTCCCGGCGACATCCTCGCCATTGCCGAACATTTCCTGCGCCAGCAGGGTGGCGACACCCCCAAGCGCATCAGCCCGGCGGCAGCGCGACGCCTGTTGCAGCATTCCTGGCCGGGCAATGTGCGCGAGCTGCGCAACCTCATGGAGCGTGCGGCGGTGATGAGCCACGGTGCCAGCATCGAGGTGGAGCATATCGAACTGGACGAGCGCAGCGCGGCCGGCCAAGGCCGCGACATGGCCATCGACTGGGATGGCGAGCTGGCGGTGGCGGTGGCACAGGTTGAACGCGTGATGCTGCAACGGGCATTGGCGGCGTCCAACGGCAATCGTGCCGAAGCCGCCCGCCGACTGGGCATCTCGCGCCAGCAGTTGTATCGCAAGCTGGAAGAACAGGGCGGGGCAGAGGCTTGAGCCTGCTGCATGCGGTGTTCCGGCAGCAGCCCCGCCACGGCGTAGTGCGTGACGATCAGACGGGGATGGGATTGGCGACTGAAGTCGCGTTGACACCAGTCAGTTTCATGATTTTCCTTCACGTGGTCTGGGGTGGGGGGCCGCAATCGCCCGCCCGTAGCGGGCCGTCGCGGCAAGGTTCATATCGGGACAAAAAACGGTCTATCCGGGCTACTCAGTGCAGATCGGTGCCGGTGTAGCGTGGCGCCGGGGCATTGGCGGAGAGCTGGGTGGCCATGTGCTGGCGTGCGCTCTCGAAACGGGTCCAGGCGTCTTCGTCATGCAGCGAGGGGATGGTGACCAGCTCGCCGCGCTGGAATCCCACCAGGGCCGCATCTACATCGTCGCTGGCACCCAAGACCGACCGCATCCAGGATGCGCTCAACTATGCCCGCCGCCACATGCGTGAAGTCTTCCTGCGCGGATTTGGCGTGGCCCCGCAATCGATGCGGCGCGAAGTGCGCGCCTGAGGTGTGAACAGCCCCTAGTGCGCCGCACTGGCCGAAAACAGATTGATCACCATGACGCCGGCCACGATGAGCGCAATGCCTGCGATGGCCGGCCAGTCCAGCCGCTGATGGTGAACAAGCCATGCCGCCAGGGTGATGAGCACCAGACCCACCCCGGACCAGATCGCATAGGCCACGCTGGTGGGCAGGGTGCGCAGGGTCAGCGCCAGGCAATAGAAGGACACCCCGTAGCCCAGTACCACGATGATGCCCGGCAAGAGACGCGTGAATCCCTGTGAGGATTTGAGGGCGGTGGTGGCGATCACCTCGGCGACGATGGCGACCGCCAGGGTCAGGTAAGCGGACATGCGGGTTCTCCTGTGGATAAATCAAGTCGTTCAACGTGTGCCGGTGCGCGGCGCGGACAGTGTCCGGCAACGGACGCCAGGGTGTCACGAGAACGGACACCACTCGACGAGGAATAGTTTCAAGTCATTGATTTTCAAGGGATTCATGGCAGGCACGGGGTTTGCAAAAAAGAGAGCGTACCTCTCTCACCTCACAGCGCAAAGGAGTTGTCATGTCCCGTTCCACCTTGCTTCCTCGTTGGCCAGTTGCGTTCCCGGCCCTGGCCCTGGTCCTGTCCGGATCGATGATGGTGGCCCAGGCCCAGGCCCAGGCCCTGCCGCCGGTCCCGCCGCCGGGCGCCGCGCCGCTCGCTGCGCCCATGGCGCCCCCGCCTGCCACCTATGATGCCGCCATGACCTCCCAGGCGCCCATCACCGAAGGTCGCGTGAGTCGTCTGCTGATCAATCCCTATGGCGAAGTCGATGGCCTGATGGTGGGTGAGCGCACGGTCGTCAAGTTCCCTCCGCACCTGTCGCAGACCCTGCAGAACGCCGTCAGGCCGGGCCAGTCGGTGCGCGTGTTCGGCCAGGCGGAAGCGGCCGGGGTGATCAAGGCCGATGCCATCGTCAACCTGGCCAATGGCCAGACCGTGATCGACCGCCCGCCTGCCTTCGATGCCAATCCGCCGCTGCCGCCGCATCTGCGCGCAGCACAATTGCGCCAGCTCTCGGTGCGCGGCAAGATCGCCCTGGTGCTGACTGACCCGCGTGGCCAAGCCAATGGCGTGATCCTTGATGACGGCAGCATCGTGCGCTTCGCCCCCGACAGCCTGCGCACCCCGCTGGAACCCGGCGCGCCATTTGCTGCCAATGGCCTGGGAACCCGCAACAGTGTCGGCACCGCCATCGAGGCCATCGATGCCGGCGCCAGCGCCGATTCCTTGCAACCCTTGTACAGCCGCGTCCGATAAGGGTTTGCGGCACGGGCAGGCGGCCGCTCTGCCCGATGTCCTGCGTGTCATTTCATCCATCTGATCAAGAACAAGAACCATGTCGCCAAAAATCCTTCCCATCGTTTTCCTCATCATCTCCAACGTCTTCATGACCTTTGCCTGGTATGGCCACCTCAAGTTCGAGAACCGGCCGCTGTACCTGGTGATCCTGGTCAGCTGGTGCATCGCCCTGGCTGAATACTGCTTCGCGGTGCCCGCCAACCGCATCGGCCATACCGTCTACAACGCCGCCGAACTGAAGACCATGCAGGAGGTCATCACGCTGGTGGTGTTTTCGATCTTCTCGGTGCTGTACCTGGGCGAGCAGTTCACCATCAATCACCTGGTCGGCTTCGGCTGCATCTGCCTGGGCGCCTTCTTCATCTTCAAGGGGCCCCTTTGATGAATGCCAGCGCCGGCTCCATTGCCTGGCTGTCCAGGCTGAACTTCTTCCTGGCCGATGTGCGCGACGGACTCGGCCCTTTCCTGGGCGTCTTCCTGATGGGTCATGGCTGGGCCGCTGACGACATCGGCTATGTGATGACGTTGGGCGGTATCGCCGGCATGCTCGCCACCACCCCTGCCGGCGCACTCACCGATGCGGTGCGCGCCAAGCGGCTGGTAGTGGGAATCGGTTCGGTGCTGGTGGTGGCGGGCTCGCTGCTGTTGCTGATCTCGTCCAGCTTCACGGTCACGGCCCTCTCGCAGGTCGGCACCGGCATCGTCGGCGCCATCATCGGACCGGCCATTGCCGGCCTGACGCTGGGCATCGTCGGCCAGCAGGGCTTGCCTGCGCAGCTGGGAAACAATGAGGCCTGGAACCACGGCGGCAATGTCTTCTCGGCGGCGCTGGCCGGTGCACTCGGCTACTTCTGGGGCTTGCCGGCGGTGTTCGTGCTGATGGCGGTGATGGCGGTGGCGTCGCTGGTGTGCCTCTCGCGCATCCGGCCCGAGGACATCGACCATGATGTCGCCCGTGGCCTCGATCCTGAACGTGCCGCCGACCAGCCGCAGGCGTCCACCTGGCGTGTGCTGGCCGGTTCGCGTGCACTGATGCTGCTGGCGCTGGTGATGATGCTGTTCCACCTGGGCAATGCGGCCATGCTGCCCTTGCTGAGCCAGTCGGTGGTCTCGCGCGGCAATGCCGATCCGGCGCTCTATACGGCGCTGACCGTGATCGTGGCGCAACTGGTGATGATCCCCACGGCGCTCTTTGCGGGTCGGTTCGCCGACCGCAAGGGCTACTGGCTGTTGATCACCGTGGCTCTGCTGGCGTTGCCGGTGCGCGGCCTGGTAGCCGGGGTCTGGGATTCGGCCTGGGCGCTGTTGCCGGTGCAGATGCTCGATGGCGTCGGCGCGGGTTTGCTGGGGGTGGCCTTGCCGGGCTCGGTGGCGCGCATCCTGCAGGGTAGCGGCCACATCAACATCGGCCTGGGCGCGGTCACTACCATCCAGTCCATCGGTGCAGCCATGAGCCCGGCATTGGCCGGCGTGGTGGCCAGGCACTACGGTTATGGCGCGGCCTTTGCAGCCCTGACCGGGATCGCCTTGCTGGCGCTGGGGGTGTGGGGTGCGCTGGCGCAGCGGCGGGAACATGGGGCCGCACCGATGGCGGTTCAGCGCTAGAATCCCCGCATGCCCGCCAGGGTAGAACTTTCAAGAGTCGATCATGCGTTCCTGCCTGTTGTTTGTCCTTTGTCTTGCCAGCCTTCCGCTGGCGGCCCACGCGGCCGGCGACCCCGTCGCCGGCCGTGCCGCCTTCGCCAAATGCGCCAGCTGCCATGCGGTCGGCCCCTCGGCGCGCGGCGGCTTTGGTCCGCAGCTGACCAACGTGATCGGGCGCAAGGCCGGCTCGACCGTCGATTTCAAGTATTCCCCGGCGATGGCATCGGCCGGTTTCATCTGGAGCGAAGACAAGTTGCGCGCCTTCCTCAAGGCCCCTAGCGATGTGGTCCCCGGCAACAAGATGCGCTTCTGGGGCATCGGCAGCGACAAGCAGATCGACGACATCCTGGCCTACCTGCGCAGCTTCAATCCCTAGGGCGACATTGCCACCCTCTTCCTCAGGCCTGCGGCGGCAAGCCCATGCGTCTGCGGGCCAGATGAATGGAGCCGTTGCGCATGGCCCAGCGGACAGGCTGCGCAGCCAGCCATACCGAGCGGCGCAGCAGTTCGCGCCGCATCGGTCCGCGCGGCCTCACACCCAGCATCTCCTGCGCCCAAGGTGGCAGCAGGTCCACGCCGCCGCGCATCATCAATCTCGTCCAGGGCTGTGCTACCGGGTTGGGAGCAGGTGCATGCAGGACCAGCTGCAAGGTCGTGCGGGTACGGTCGTCACAACGCAATTGCGGTCGCATGCGGTCGATGTAATCGGCGATGGCCGCCCTTGAACGCGGCACCTCGCGTGCACCCAAGGCTTCGGCGACCAGTGCGATCTCCTCCAGATAGCGGTCTTGCCGTGCCGCCGGAAAATCCGGATGGCGATAACGCAGATAGCCCTGCAGGAAGCAATGTACTTCGGCCACATGAACCCAGGTCAGCAGATCCGGATCGCTGGCCGCATAAGGGCGTCCGTCGGGCGCAGTCCCGGTGACGCCAAGATGAATCTGCCTGACGCGCGCAATCAGCCGCTCGGCGTCGGCCCGGCTGCCGAAGGTGGTGCCGGCGACGAACTGCGCGGTGCGGCGCAGCCGGCCCAGCATGTCGGTCTGGAAGTTGGAGTGGTCCCAGACGCCTGCCAGCGGCAGCGGATGCAGCATCTGCAGCAGCAGCGCGGCCACGCCGCCGGTGAGCATGGCGGTGAAGTCACTGTGCACCTGCCAGGCCGCCGAGTCCGGGCCGAGCAGGCCGGGGTCGCCCGGCGGCTGCAGGAAGTCGGCACTGCCGGGGCCGCGACTGATGGCGAGGACGTTGGCTTCGATGCGCTGGCGCAGGAATTCCATGATGCAGAAATGGCGAGAAGGAAGGGCAGTGTGCCATAGCGACCGCATTCTTGCCGGGTCCTTCATGTGGACTTTTTTCCGGATGTGCTGGCAGCCGGCGAGAAGCGCTTCGCTGACATTTCTGTCAGAAAGCGATTTGTCGAAAAGCCTTCTGCACGCGGCTTGCGAGGCCGTTACAATAGCCACGCCGCGCGGTCCCAGAAGAACAACATCGGGGCGCAGGGCAGCGCATAACAAGCGCACATTCAGGCAACGCGGCCGGGACACCGGGGAAACACGCCAGGCCGCGCCAGAGGTCATGCAGCATCACGGGAGAGGACGGCCGACATCGCACGGGATGCCGGCTGCGGGCAGGGCTGAGCCACAGGGCAGCCGGTCCGGCCTGCCCGTTTCACAGGGATAGCAGTTCATGAACATGGTTGCGCTGGCCTTGCGCCGCCCGTACACCTTCATCGTGATGGCCTTGCTCATCGTGCTGGCCACGCCATTGACGCTGAAGAACATGGCCACCGACATCTTCCCCGAGATCAATATCCCGGTGGTCTCCATCATCTGGAACTACAACGGCCTGTCGGCCCAGGAGATGGGCCAGCGCATCGCTGCGCAAAACGAGCGTGGGCTGACCACGGTGGTGAGCGACATCGAGCACATCGAGTCGCAGTCGCTGGCCGGGGTGACGGTGATCAAGGTGTTCTTCCAGCCCAAGGCCAACATCCAGACCGCCATTGCCCAGGTCGTGGCCTCGGTGCAGACCCAGGTGCGGCAACTGCCACCGGGCATTACGCCGCCGCAGGTGATCAAGTACTCCGCCTCCAGCATCCCGGTGATGCAGCTGGCGCTGTCCTCGCCCACGCTGCCTGAGCAGAGCGTCTTCGATGCCGCCGTGCAGACCCTGCGTCCGCAACTGGTGACCATACCCGGCGTGGCCGTGCCTTATCCCTACGGCGGCAAGAGCCGGCTCATCTCGGTGGATCTCGATACCCAGGCCCTGCAGGCGCGCGGGCTGGCCCCCATCGATGTGGTCAATGCGATCAATACGCAGAACCTGATCCTGCCTTCCGGCACCGCCAAGTTCGGCGCAACCGAATACGCGGTCAGGATCAACGGTTCGCCCGAAGCGGTGGCGGGCCTCAATGAACTGCCGGTGCGCACCACCAATGGCGCCACCATCTATCTCAAGGACGTGGCCAACGTGCGCGATGGCTTCTCGCCCCAGACCAACGTGGTGCGCCAGGATGGCGCGCGCGGTGTGCTGCTGTCCATCCTCAAGAACGGTGGCGCTTCCACGCTGGACATCGTGGACAACCTGCGCAAGCTCCTGCCCACGGCCGCCCAGACCCTGCCGGAAGACCTCAAGATCACTCCGCTGTTCGACCAGTCGCTGTTCGTGAAGGCAGCCGTGACCGGCGTCATCAGCGAGGCGCTCATCGCCGCCGGCCTCACCGCGGCCATGGTGCTGCTGTTCCTGGGCAACTGGCGCAGCACGCTCATCATCGGGCTGACCATTCCACTGTCCATCATGGCGGCCATCCTGATGCTGGCGGCGCTGGGTGAGACGCTCAACCTCATGACCCTGGGCGGTCTGGCACTGTCGGTCGGCATCCTGGTGGACCAGGCCATCGTCACCATCGAGAACATCGAACGCCACCTGCACCTGGGCAAACCGCTGCACGATGCCATCATCGTCGGTGCCGGCGAGATCGGCGTGCCGGCCTTCGTGGCCACGCTGTGCATCTGCATCGTGTTCGTGCCGATGTTCTTCCTCTCGGGCGTGGCGCGCTTTTTGTTCGTGCCGCTGGCCGAGGCAGTGGTGTTTGCCATGGCCGCTTCCTACCTGCTTTCGCGCACCCTGGTGCCCACGCTGGTGATGCTGCTCATGGCCCACCATGGCCAGGTCGACAGCACCAGGCAGAGCCTGTTGCAGCGTCTCTATCGTGCCTTCGACAACCGTTTCGAGCGCGTGCGCCACGGTTACACGCTGGTGTTGTCCTCGCTGCTGGCGCACCGGCGCCGGTTCGCGCTGGGCTTCCTGGGCTTCTGCCTGCTGTCCTGCCTGCTCTATCCTTTGCTCGGGCGTGACTTTTTCCCCAATGTGGATGGCGGACAGATCCGCCTGCACATGCGCATGCCCACCGGCACCCGCATCGAGGAAACCGCACGCGCCGCCGATGAAGTCGAACGTGTCATCCGCACCCTGATCCCGGCTTCCGAACTGGAGACCATCCTCGACAATCTGGGCGTACCCAATTCCGGCATCAACCTGTCCTACAGCAATGCCGGCACCATCGGTACCCTGGATGGTGAAATCCTGATGGCCTTGAAGCAGGGCCATCGCCCCACCGAGGAACTGGTGTCGTTGCTGCGCGAGCAGTTGCCGCGCCGCTTCCCGGGCATCGAGTTCTTCTTCCAGCCGGCCGACATCGTCACCCAGATTCTCAACTTCGGCCTGCCGGCCGCCATCGACGTCCAGTTCACCGGTCCCAACATGCAGGCCAACGCGCTCCTGGCCGCCGAACTGACCAAGCGGATCCGCCAGATTCCGGGGGCGGTCGATGCCCACGTGCATCAGCGCCTGGATGCGCCCGCGCTGGACCTGCGCATGGATCGCACACGACTTCAGCAGTTCGGCCTGTCGGCGGCCAACGTCGGACAGAACCTGCTCATTGCCTTGTCGGGTAGCTCGCAGACGCAGCCGGCCTTCTGGCTCAATCCCAACAATGGCGTGGTCTACAGCATCGCGGTGCAGTCGCCGCAATACCAGGTCGATTCGCTCGATGCCCTGCTCAACATTCCGGTGGGCGCCGGCGCCAATGCCACCACACCGCCGCAGTTGCTGGGCAACCTGGTCGATGTGCATGCGGGACGCCAGATGGCGGTGGCCTCGCGCTACAACATCTCGCCGGCCATCGATGTCTACGTCAGCGTGCAGGGTACCGACCTGGCCAGCGTGGCCGACAAGGTCGCCACCCTGGTGGACGAGATCAAGCCCAGGCTGGCGCGCGGCAGTCAGGTGGTCATGCGCGGCCAGGTGGAGACCATGCAGTCCTCCTTCATCGGCCTGGGCGTGGGGCTGGCCATGGCCATCGTGCTGGTCTACCTGCTGGTGGTGGTGAACTTCCAGTCGTGGATCGATGCGGCCATCATCATCGCCGCCTTGCCCGCAGCCCTGGCGGGGATTGCCTGGATGCTCTTCATCACCGGCACCACGCTGTCGGTGCCGGCCTTGACCGGCGCCATCATGACCATGGGCGTGGCCACGGCCAACAGCATTCTGATCGTGGCTTTTGCGCGGCAGCGCAGGCAAGACGGTGCCACACCGCTGGCGGCCGCGCTGGAAGCGGGTTCCACCCGTATCCGTCCGGTGCTGATGACGGCACTGGCCATGATCATCGGCATGATCCCCATGGCCCTGGGCCTGGGCGAGGGGGCCGAGCAGAACGCCCCGCTGGGGCGTGCCGTGATCGGAGGTCTGTTGCTGGCCACCGTATCGACCTTGTTCTTCGTGCCGGTGGTGTTTGCCGGCGTGCATCAGCGACTGGCCCGCCGCGCCGAGAGACGTCGCATTCAGGCGGGCGGGCCCGCGCATCAGGAGTCTTGAACCATGTCGCATGATCGTCATTCCGAACTCGGCATCCACCCGCTTGGCGAGGGCGAGCCGCAACAGCGCCAGCAGATGATGAGGCGCGCCAAACTGGTGCTGGTCGTGGTCCTGCTGCTGCTGGCTGCGGGGGCCGCGCGCACCTTGGTCAGCCGTGCCGCCAATGCCCGCGCACTGGAGGCTGGCACGGCCGAGCGTGCCAAAGTCTTCGTCAGGGTGGCACCCGCCCGCAGCAGCAGCGAAGGCCAGACGCTGACCTTGCCGGGCAGCCTGCAGGGCTACGTGCAGTCGCCCATCTCGGCGCGCGCCGGAGGCTATCTCAAGCGCTGGGCCAAGGATATCGGCGCCGAAGTGAAGAAGGGCGAACTGCTGGCCGAACTGGATACCCCCGAGATCGACCAGCAGCTTTCGCAAGCCCTGGCTGCACGCCAGCAGGCCGCCTCCAGCATGGAACTGGCCAAGAGCTCGATGGTGCGCTGGGAAGCCCTGCGCAAGAAGGACGCCGTCTCGCAGCAGGAACTCGATGAACGCCGCAGCGCCTTCGCCCAGGCCAGTTCCAACCTGGCGGCGGCAGACGCCAATGTCGCGCGCCTGCGCCAGGTGGAGAGTTTCAAGCGTATCGTGGCGCCGTTCTCGGGCATCATCACGCGCCGCAACGTGGACGTGGGCGATCTCATCGATCCGGGTGCCGGGCGGGCGCTCTTCGTGCTGTCGCAGACCGATCCGCTGCGCGTGTACGTGAACGTACCGCAGGCCTACGCCAATCTGGTCAAGCCCGGCCAGCCGGTGACGGTGACCCAGTCCGAATTGCGCGCACGCAAGTTCGAAGGCAAGGTGGCGCGCACCGCCGGTGCCATCGATGCGACCACGCGCTCGATGCAGATCGAGGTCACGCTCGCCAATGCCGACAAGGCGCTGCTGCCGGGGGCCTTCGTGCAGGTGGCCCTGCCGTTGAAGCCCAGTGGCACACTGCTGGTGGCGGCCGATACGCTGATGTTCCGGCGTGATGGTTCGCTGGTGGCGGCGGTGGATGGACAGAACAGGGTGCAGCTGAAGAAGGTTCGTCTGGGGCGCAATTTCGGTGCGACCGTGGAAGTGCTGGACGGCTTGAGGGGCGACGAAAAGCTGATCCTCAATCCCCCCGATTCGCTGGCCGAAGGCGATCAGGTTGAACCTGCACCGGTTCAGCCCAAGGACAGGCAGGACAAATCCGCCGACAGGAAGGCTGCCTCATGAACCTGCCGCGCCGCCACAGTCTTGTGCTTGCCTTGGCCAGTGCGTTGCTGCTGGTTGCCTGCGCCAGCGGTCCGGATTACGCGAGGCCGCAGGTGGACATGCCCGCCGCCTGGACCCCGGAAGCCCCGTGGCGCACCATGCAGCCGCAGGATGCTGCCCCGCGTGGCCCGTGGTGGGAACGTTTCAACGATGCGCAGCTGAACGCCCTGCAACAGCAGGCACTGGCCGGCAACCAGACCCTGGCCATTGCTGCGGCCCGACTGGCGCAGGCACGCGCACAGCTGGAGGTGGCCGGGGCGGCGCAAGTGCCGCAGGTCGGCATCAACACACGGGCCGCGCGCGGGCGCATTTCGGCCAACCGGCCCCTGACCAACTACAACTCGCCCAACTACGCCACCGTACAGAATGATTTCGCACTGGGCCTGAACGTCAGTTATGAGCTGGATTTCTTCGGACGGGCAAGACGTTCGGTGCAGGCGGCCAGTGCCTCGGCCCAGCAATCGGCGGCTGACCTGGAAAACACGCGCCTGTTGCTCACGGCCGAACTGGCCAGCAACTACTTCAACCTGCGCGAGCTGGACATCGAGCTCGACGTCGTCCGGCGCGCCATTGCGCTGCAGCGCAAGGTGCTGGAACTGGCGACCTCCCGCCACGACCTGGGCGCCACCTCGGGACTGGACGTCGCCCAGCAGCAAGCCCTGCTGGACAACACGCTGACCCAGGTGGATCTGCTCGGCCGCCAGCGTGCGCAATACGAACACGCCATCGCCACCCTGATCGGTACCCCAGCGCCGGTGTTCCGCCTGGCGCCCTCGCTGGCCCCCGTCGCGCTGCCGGACATTCCCTTGGGCGTGCCCTCGGACGTGCTGGAGCGCCGTCCCGATGTGGCTGCCGCCGAGCGCGCCATGGCCGCGGCCAATGCCCAGATCGGTGTGGCCAGTGCCGCCTTCTATCCCAGCTTCATGCTGCAACCCGGGTACGGAGTCGACAGCCGCAACTGGGCTACGCTCTTCAATGCGCCCAGCCTGCTGTGGTCGCTGGGGGTGTCGGCCTCGCAAAGCCTGTTCGATGGCGGTCGCCTGCGGGCGGGGGTGGATTTGAGCCAGGCCGGCTACAACGCCGCCGTGGCCAGCTATCGACGTACCGTACTGACGGCCATGCAGGAAGTGGAAGACGGCATTACCGGTATCGCCGCACTGGACCGGGCTTGTCGGCAGGCACAATCGGCCATCACCAGTGCGCGTCGGGTACTGGAGATTGCCAGCAGCCGCTATGAGGGTGGGGCCACGCCCTATCTGGATGTGATCACCGCGCAACAGGCCTTGCTCAACAGCGAGCGCCAGGCGGCACAGTTGCAGGGGCAACGCCTGCTGGTGTCGGTGTTTCTCATCAAGGCGCTGGGCGGCGACTGGCATGAGCGCCGAGACGGGGCGCCGCTTGTGCAATCGCAAACTTTATCGCCGGCAGAGAAGTAGTGATCTGGTGGCCTGACCAGTTTCGGGGGAGTGGGAGGACATTTCTGACGGTCTTGTCAGCGCCGTGTCACAAGCGCTGCAATTGCCCCGTAAACGCCCGTGTAATCGACGATATGGCCGCTTCCCGACCTGCCTAGAATCGCCAGTGATATTCCCACGAGCAAGAACAACGAGGCAGACATGAACTGGTTCAACAATCTGAAGATTGCCAAGAAGCTCATCCTTTCCTTTGCGGCCGTCATCGTCCTGACGGTCATCCTGGGGATCTTCGCCATCAGCGAGTTGAAGGCGGTCAACCAGGCTTCTACCGACATGGCCACCAACTGGCTGCCTTCGATCAAGGCGGCGCAGTCGATCCAGGCCTCGCTGCCGCGCATGCGCATTTCGGAATTGCAGATGATCACCGCGGTCACGCCCGTCGAACGCGAGGATGCCATCAAGGCCATCCATACGCGACTGGCCATTCTGGCCAAGCAGCGCGCCACCTATGAAGCCCAGTTGTCGGAGCCGGACGAGAAACAGGCGTATGAGAAGTTCTCCCGAAGCTTCGCCGCCTATCTGGAGATCGACAAGAAGCTCGCCGACATTTCCGGTGCCGGCAAGGAAGAAGAAGCCCGCGCGATGTTCAAGGGAGAATCCAACAAGACCTTCCGCAGCATGCTGGAGAACATGGATGAGATCATCAAGATCAACGATGCCGGCAGCACGCGTTCCGACCAGAGCGCCACCGATGTCTTCAGGTCGGCACGTGCGTGGATCTTCGGTTTGCTGGCGGCCATCGTGGTCATCGCCCTCGCCTTGGCCATCGCCGTGGCGCGTGCGGTTTCGCGCCCGCTCAACGAAGCGGTGAGCGTGGCCGAACGGGTGGCGCAGGGTGACCTGACGGTCGATATCCGTTCCGACAGCAAGGATGAAACCGGCATGCTGATGCACTCGCTGCGTGCCATGAATGACAGCCTGCACAAGATCGTCAGTGAAGTGCGTCATGGCACCGATGCCATCACCACGGCTTCGCAGGAAATCGCCACCGGCAACCTCGACTTGTCCTCGCGCACCGAGGAGCAGGCCGGTTCGCTGGAAGAGACCGCCTCTGCCATGGAAGAGCTGACGGCCACCGTCAAGCAGAATGCCGACAATGCCCGCCAGGCCAACCAGCTCGCGGCCTCGGCCTCGGACGTGGCCAGCCAGGGGGGCGAAGTGGTGGGACAGGTGGTACAGACCATGGAAGGTATCACCGAGAGTTCGAATCGCATTGCCGACATCATCACGGTCATCGATGGCATCGCCTTCCAGACCAATATCCTGGCCCTGAATGCGGCCGTGGAAGCGGCGCGGGCCGGCGAGCAGGGCCGCGGCTTTGCGGTGGTGGCCTCGGAAGTGCGTTCGCTGGCACAGCGCTCGGCTTCCGCCGCCAAGGAGATCAAGCAGTTGATCGATGACTCGGTGCAGAAGGTCGGCGCCGGCAGCCAGCTGGTCGAACGTGCAGGCGCGACCATGAGTGAAGTGGTGGCCAGCGTCAAGCGCGTCACCGATGTCGTGGCCGAGATCAGCGCGGCCAGCAACGAGCAGAGTACCGGCATCGAGGAAATCAATCGCGCCATCACCCAGATGGATGAAGTGACCCAGCAGAATGCGGCACTGGTGGAAGAGGCGGCCGCTGCTGCGCAGTCCTTGCAGGATCAGGCTGGTCGCTTGTCGCAGGTGGTGAGCGTGTTCAAGATCCAGCGTTGATGCAGTGCCGGTGGATCTGACAGATCGCTGAACATGATGGTTTTACGTAATCGTTAATTACGTAAAGCCATCGTTCATGAATCCTGATCGAAAGTGACTTTCAGATTGCGTTCAATGAACTGCCGCTGATTCAGCATCGCCAGGCAATGCCGCCCGTTTCAATCCGGCGGCAACGCAAAGCAATACCCGACGCCGTACACCGCCTGAATCGCATTGTGTCCCGGAAAGCAGGGTTCCAGCTTGCGGCGCAGGTTCTTGATATGGGTATCGATGGCCCGATCGGTCACGGAGCGATCATCATCATGCAGATGATTGAGCAGTTGTTCCCGCGAAAAGACCTGTCCCGGTGCCGCCGCAAAGGTCTTGAGCAGCCGCAGCTCCAGCGGCGTCAGGTTGAGCGGTTCGCCACGTACGCTGGCCTGGTGGCGGAGTTCATCGATGACCAGCGGGGCGGCCATCTGCGCTGCCGACCCGACCTGCACCGAACGCTGTACCAGCGCATTGCGCCTGAGCATGGACTTGACCCGGGCCACGATTTCGCGCGGCGAAAACGGCGTCTTGCCGATATAGTCGTCCGCCCCCAGTTCCAGCCCGCGCAAGCGATCGTCTTCCTCTGCGCGCGCAGTGAGCATCAATACCGGTACATCCGAGAAGGTCCGTAGCTGGCGGCAGATCTCCCAGCCATCCATGCCCGGCAACATGATGTCGAGCAGGATCAGGTCCGGGCGCTGCGCGCGCACCGCATCCAGTGCCGCATCCCCGCGTGCTACATGACGCGAGGTGTAGCCGGCCAGTGCCAGGTATTTCTGCAGCAACTCGGCCAGCTTGGGCTCGTCCTCGACGATGAGGATATCGGCGCTGGCGGGGGCGGCAAAGCGGAATTCTTCGGAGCCATCACTCATGCGGCATTCCCTTCATCCTCCAGGCGGGCCGGCAACACGACCGAGATCCGCAGCCCGCCCAGGGGCGAGGCAGTGGCACCGATGGTCCCCTGATGGGCATCGACGATGCGCCGGCAGATCGCCAGGCCCAGCCCGGCCCCGCCGCTGGCGCGGTTGCGCGAAGCCTCGACCCGGAAGAAGCGTTCGAACAGGCGCGCCATCACCTCGGGCGGTACGCCCGGCGCGCTGTCGTCGAAGACCAGATGCCAGTGCTGTTGCTGCAGTTGGGCATGCACTTGCAGGCGACCTCCGCTGTCGGTGTAACGCAGGCTGTTCTCGAAGAGATTGTTGAGCAACTGCTGCAGGCGTGCCGCGTCGGCGTGCACGGGCATGGTAGCGGGCAGGCTGCAGGTCAGCGTCATGCCGCACTGGCTGAAGCGTTCGGCATAGACGGCTGCGCTCTCGCGCAGCAACGGTACCAGGTCGATGTCGCTGCGACGATAGGTGAGCGCACCGGCATCGGCCAGGGAGAGATCATAAAGGTCTCCTACCAGTTTGTTCAGATGCGCCACCTCGCTCTTGAGGGAGTGCAGCGTCTGCGCATCGGGTTGCAGCACGCCATCTTCCAGCGCCTCCAGCTGGCCGTTGAGAATGCCCAGGGGAGTGCGCAATTCATGCGAGACATCGGCCATGAATTCGCGCCGCAGTTTTTCATTGCGCTCCAGGGTCATGGCCAGCCGGTTGAAGTCCTGCGCCAGCATCCCGACTTCATCACCCGATTCCACCTCCACCCGGATCGCATAATCGCCACCGGCCAGCCGGTGCGTGGCCCGCGCCACGCGCGTGAGCGGGCGCGTGAGCACGCCCGAGATGCGCACCACCAGGAAGGCCGCCAGCATCACCGCCACCACGGCAATGATGAGCTGGGCCAGGAACTGGCTTTGCTGGAAGCGCAGGTCGAGGGCACCGATCACGCTTTCAAAGGGCGTCTGCGCCACCCAGCCGACGATCACGTCATCCTGGAGCAGGGGCCGCAGGCGCGCATCGGGACCGACCTTGGGATAGCCGATCACCAGTTGTCGTCGGGCATCCAGCAAGGAAAAGCGCAGCGTCGCGCCGGTCAGGTCGGAGGCCGTCATGGGTGGCCCCGGCGTGGTGACCACCCCATTGTGTTCGACGATGGCCGGCTTCATCAGCTCGAACCAGACGCGCGGCTTGCCGCGAATGAAGTCCCAGTTGCCATGTTCGCGATAGGCCTGCTCCAGGCGCGGCACCATGTCTTCCATGCGCTGCTGGGCCTGCTCGTTGAGATAACCGAGGAAGTCGCGGTTGAAGATGTAATGCCCGGCACCATTGATGGCCGCGATCACCACCACGATCAGCGCCAGCATCGCATAGAAGAGTTTCAGGCGGATGTTGGCGCGATAGAAGAGGCGGTCGGTCAGCTCGACAATCGAGTGGGCGATGGACATGGGGATGCAGCAGGCGGTCGGTGGAATCAGGCCAGAGCTTATCAAGAACCCGGCGTCCGGTGGCGCACAAGTTGCCGCTGCGCCCCGTCCTGTTGCAGGACGGACATACCGCCGCGCCTGCTCATTTTTCCCTCACATTTGTTATCCATAATCGCAGGTCCGATAGCTCATTGCGCCCGGAACCCGCGCCCATGGCGGACCGCGGACGGGCAGAAAGCCTCCCGATCATGCACGACACTGCAACACTCCCGCGCCGCCAGGGGCGCCGCTCTTCCACCGCAGCCCGTCTGGCGCTGTCTCTGATGCTGGTGGCCGTCCTCGGCGCCTGCTCGCGCTCCGGCGACCAGCCCAAGCCCGCCGCCCAGTCCGAAGTCGGCTACGTGGTCGTCAAGGCCCAGCGCCAGGCACTGACCACCGAGTTGCCGGGCCGTACCACGGCCTACCTGACGGCCGACATCCGTCCGCAGGTCGGCGGCATCATCCAGAAACGCCTGTTCAAGGAAGGCAGCAAGGTCAAGGCCGGCCAGCCGCTCTACCAGATCGATCCGGCCAGCTATCAGGCTGCCTATGACAGCGCCAAGGCTTCCCTGCTCAAGGCGCAGGCAACGCTGGCCTCATCGAAGCTGAAGGCTGATCGTTATGCCGAACTGAACAAGATCGATGCCGTCTCCAAGCAGGACAACGACGACGCCCAGAGCACCCTGCGCCAGAACCAGGCCGATGTGGAAGTGCAGAAGGCCGCCGTGCAGACCGCCGCCATCAACCTGCAATACACCAGGATCCTCTCGCCCATCTCCGGCCGCATCGAGCAATCCAGCGTCACTCCCGGTGCTCTGGTGACGGCCAGCCAGACCACGGCACTGACGACGGTGCAGCAGATCGACCCGATCTATGTCGATGTGACGCAATCCACCGTGGATCTGCTGCGCCTGCGGCGCGAACTGGCCAGCGGTCAGATCAGGAAGAGCGGTGACAATGCCGCCCAGGTCAAGATCCTGCTGGAAGACGGCTCCACCTATGAGCGCGCCGGCAAGCTCGAATTCACCGGCCTCTCGGTCGATACCGGCACCGGCATGATCACCTTGCGCGCGGTGGTCCCCAATCCGGACGGCGTGCTGCTGCCGGGTGCTTACGTGCGTGCCGTGCTGGAAGAAGGTGTGGATGAACACGCACTGCTGGTGCCGCAGAAGGCGGTCAGTCGCGACCAGACCGGTGCTGCGACCGCGCTGGTGCTGGGTGCCGACGGCAAGGTACAGCAGCGCCTGGTGACCGTGGCGCGTGCGGTGGGCAACAACTGGTGGATCAGCAAGGGTCTCAAGGAGGGCGACAAGCTCATCGTCGACGGATTGCAGAAGGTGCGTACCGGTGATACGCCACGTGCCATCGACATCACCGACAGTCTGCAGAAGGATCTGGCCCGTGAAGCCGCCGCTGCCGCTGCCGATCCGTCGCTGGGCGGGGACGCCGACCGGGCAGCCGGTGCGACTGCTGCCCCGGCCACTGCCGCCATCGGCGCCCGGTCGAAGTAAGCGAGGCACACATGGCACGTTTCTTTATCGACCGGCCCATCTTTGCGTGGGTCATCGCCATCATCATCATGCTGGGGGGCATGATGGCTGTCCGCTCGCTGTCGCTGGAGCAGTATCCCGACATTGCCCCGCCCAAGGTCAACATCAAGGCCACCTATACCGGTGCCTCGGCCAAGACCCTGGAAGATTCGGTGACCCAGGTCATCGAGCAGCAGATGAAGGGGCTGGACAATCTGCAATACATGTCGGCCAGCTCCAGCTCGGCCGGTAGCGCCACCGTCTCGCTGACCTTTACCGCCGGTACCAATCCCGACGTGGCGCAGATGCAGGTGCAGAACAAGCTGCAGCAGGTCACGGCGCGCCTGCCGCAGGCGGTGCAGAACAATGGCGTGACGGTGACCAAGGCCTCGACCGACATCCTCATGGTGCTGTCGCTGACCTCGGATGATCCGCGCATCACCAGCATCGACATCGGTGACTTCATCAGCAGTACGCTGACCGACCAGATCAGCCGCGTGGAGGGCGTGGGCGACGTGACCGCCTTCGGCACCAACTATGCGATGCGCATCTGGATCGATCCGGCCAAGTTGCAGAAATATGCGCTGATGCCCTCCGACATCACCAGCGCGCTGGAAGCGCAGAACACCGAGGTATCGGCCGGCGAGATCGGTGCGCTGCCGGCGCAACCGGGCCAGCAGATCAACGCCACCATCACGGCGCGCAGCAAGCTGACCACGCCGGATGAATTCCGCAACATCATCGTCAAGTCCTCTTCCGATGGTTCGGTGGTGAAGCTCGCTGATGTCGCGCGGGTGGAGCTGGGCGGCGAGAGCTACCAGGTCGCTTCGCAGCAGAACGGCAAGCCGTCCTCGGCGCTGGCGATCCAGCTGGCCACCGGCGCCAACGCGCTGGCCACGGCGGACGCGGTCAAGAAGAAGATGGCCGAGCTGGAGCCGTACTTCCCGGCCTCGATGAAACTCAAGAGCAACATCGCCTATGACACCACGCCCTTCGTGCGCGTGTCGCTGGAAGAAGTGGTCAAGACCCTGATCGAAGCCATCGTGCTGGTGGTGCTGATCATGTACCTGTTCCTGCAGAACATCCGTGCCACCTTCATTCCGGCCATCACGGTGCCGGTGGTGCTGCTGGGGACCTTCGGCATCCTGGCCATGTTCGGTTATTCGATCAATACGCTGACCATGTTCGGGATGGTGCTGGCCATCGGCTTGCTGGTGGACGACGCCATCGTGGTAGTGGAAAACGTCGAGCGCCTGATGAGCGAGGAGAAGCTCAGTCCCAAGGAAGCCACGCGCAAGTCCATGCGGGAGATCACCGGTGCGCTGGTCGGTATCGCCATGGTGCTCTCGGCCGTGTTCATCCCGATGGCATTCTTCGGTGGATCGACCGGGGTGATCTATCGCCAGTTCTCCATCACCATCGTCTCGGCCATGGCCTTGTCGGTGATGGTGGCGCTCACGCTCACACCGGCCCTGTGCGCCACCTTGCTCAAGCCGCATGCAGGCGGTCATGTGCAGCAGGGTAAATTCTTTACCTGGTTCAATCGTACCTTTGACCGCAGTGCCACGCGCTATCAAGGTGGTGTGGGCGGCCTGCTCAAGCGCGGCAAGCGCGGCCTGTTGATGTATGCCCTGATCGCCGTGGCGATGGCGGTGCTGTTCATGCGCCTGCCCACCTCCTTCCTGCCGGAAGAAGACCAGGGCGTGCTGATGGCGCAGATCCAGTTGCCTACCGGCGCCACGGCCGAACAGACCGCTACCGTGGTCAAGACGGTGCAGCAATACTTCATGAACAAGCCCGAATCCGTTGATTCGGTGCTGGCCATCGTCGGTGCGGGCGTGGGTGGCAACAGCCAGAACGGGGCACGCGCCTTCATCCGCCTCAAGGCTTGGGACCAGCGTACCGGTGCAGGGCAGTCGGCCGCCGAGCTGGTACGCCGGGCCAATGCCGACCTCTCCAAGATTCGCGGTGCCCGCGTGTTCCTGATGAACCCGCCGGCGGTGCGCGGCCTGGGCCAGAGTTCGGGCTTCGATCTGGAATTGAAGGATGTCGGTGGCGTCGGCCACGATGCCTTGCTCAAGGCGCGCGACCAGTTCCTGCAACTGGCGCGCAGCAATGCGCTGCTGGCCAACGTGCGTACCACCGGCCTGGATGATACGCCCCAGTTGCGCGTGGCCATCGATGACCGCAAGGCCGATGCCTTGTCGATTTCGACCTCCGACATCAACTCGACGCTCGCCACGGCCATGGGCGGTACCTACGTCAATGACTTCCTCAGCAATGGCCGCGTCAAGAAGGTCTATGTGCAGGGCGATGCCGCCTTCCGCATGCAGGCCGAAGACCTGAACCGCTGGTATGTGCGCAATTCGGCCAGCCAGATGGTGCCGTTCTCGGCCTTCATGAGCAGCAAGTGGACTTACGGTCCTTCCCTGCTGGAGCGCTACAACGGCGTGTCTTCCTTCGAGATCGTGGGTGAACCGGCAGCCGGCGTGAGCTCGGGCAGCGCCATGGCCGAAGTGGAGAAGCTGGTGGCGCAACTGCCGGCGGGCATCGGCTTCGAGTGGACCGGTTCGTCCTACCAGGAGCGGCTCTCGGGCAACCAGGCACCGATGTTGTATGCGATTTCCATCCTCTTCGTGTTCCTGTGCCTGGCCGCTTTGTACGAGAGCTGGTCGGTGCCCTTCGCGGTGATTCTTGCGGTGCCGCTGGGTATCGTCGGGACCGTGCTGCTCACGGGCATGTTCGGGATGTCCAATGACGTGTATTTCCAGGTGGGGCTGTTGACCACCGTGGGCCTGTCGGCCAAGAACGCAATCCTGATCGTGGAATTTGCCAAGCAACTGCATGAGTCCGGCAAGAGCCTGCGGGAGGCCACCCTGGAGGCGGTGCAGCTGCGCCTGCGTCCGATCCTGATGACTTCACTGGCCTTCATGTTCGGCGTGCTGCCTCTGGCCGTGGCCAGTGGCGCCGGATCGGCCAGCCGCCGCGCCATCGGCACCGGCGTGCTGGGCGGCATGCTCTCCGCGACTCTGCTGGGCATCTTCTTCGTGCCCTTGTTCTACTACCTGATCGGCACCTGGCTGGACCGCCGCGCGGCCAACAAGCCGCCCAAGGATGACGATCACGCCATGCAAAAGGAGGGCGTGTGATGACCCAGCCCATACAACAGAGCTCGATCCTGTGGACCCGTACGGCCATGGTGCTGGCGCTCACGACAGCGCTGGCGGGTTGCGCCAATCTCGCGCCCGACTACGCCCGGCCGTCGGCACCGGTGCCGGCCAGCTGGGCCCGGCCGGTCGATGGCAAGCCCGTCGGCACCCTTGCTGCCAAGGCCGCCGATGCAATCGATGCCGACCAGCTCGGCTGGCGTGAGTTCTTCCTCGATCCGCGCCTGCAGCAGGTGATCGCGGCCGCGCTGGAGAACAACCGCGACCTGCGCGTGGCCGCGCTCAATATCGAGAAGGCCCGGGCGCAATATCGCATCACCGATGCCGACCGCTATCCGGCCATTTCAGCCACCGGAACCAGCAGCGCCAGTCGCACGCCGGCGGAGTTGTCCACCAGTGGCCGCGCCACGGTATCAAGACAGCAGAGCGTGACGGTGGGCGTGAGCGCCTATGAACTGGATTTCTTCGGTCGTCTCAAGAATCTGTCGGATGCTGCCCTGGAAACCTATCAGTATCAGGTGGAGACCCGTCGCAGCACCCACATCAGTCTGGTGGCCGAAGTGGCCACGGCCTGGCTCACGCTGGCCTCGGACCGCGAGCTCTTGACACTGGCTCAGGACACCTATGCCAGCCAGTCACGTACCTATGCACTGAGCCAGCGCAGCCATGACATCGGCACCGTCTCCGGCGTCGATCTGGCCAGCCAGGAGGCCACGGTGCAAGCGGCGCGTGCGGATGTGGCCAGCTACACCAGCCAGGTCGCACAGGACATCAATGCCCTGCGCCTGCTGGTGGGCGCTGATGTCGATGCGGCGCTGTTGCCCACGGCGTTGCCCGAGACGGCCAGCGTGTTGCCGGCCACACCGGCGGACCTGCCTTCGCAGGTGCTGTTGCGACGGCCCGACGTGCTGGCGGCCGAACACACTCTCAAGTCCGCCAATGCCGACATCGGTGCGGCGCGTGCGGCCTTCTTCCCCAGCATCTCGCTGACCGCCGACGGCGGCACCGCCAGTCGTACCCTGGGCGGCTTGTTCAAGGCGGGCAGTGGCAGCTGGAGTTTCGTTCCGTCGATCAACCTGCCCATCTTCAATGCCGGCAGCCTGCGTGCCAGCCTGGACTCGGCCAAGATCACACGTGACATCGACGTGGCCAGTTATGAGAAGACCATCCAGACTGCCTTCCGCGAAGTGGCCGATGCCCTGGCCGTGCGCGCCACGCTGGATCAGCGACTGGATGCACAGGGCAAAGCCACGGCGGCCAGCGAGAAGGCTTTCCGTCTGTCCGAGGCGCGCTACAAGAACGGTATCGACAGCTATCTCACCACCCTGGTGGCGCAGCGCACGCTGTACTCTGCACAGCAGACGCTGATCTCCCTGCGGCTGACCGAGCAGAGCAATCGCATCACGCTCTACAAGGTGCTGGGCGGTGGCTGGAACGAAGACACTGCCCGGCCAACTGCCCGCCCGCAGGGCGCCGCATCGTCATCACCGGACCGCTCTTAGGCGCGGGACGCGGACATCGCGATCTGCTCCAGGCGCTGTGGTGCAGTCCTGCGCGGCTGCGGCAGGTCGGAAAGATGGCAGAAGATGGGTAAATTTTGAAGGTAAATCCGGGGGAAATGGCGGGTGATCCAAGTTGGCCGTGGCTGCGTCAACACCCCCGCTTCTGCCGTCCACCTGCCCCCAAATACGGTTGACAAGCCGAACCTCGCCGGGAATAATCCGCCAAGTGATACGACGACGTACAAGATGAGTCGGCCACACGCCCGGTACCGGGTGTGCGTGCATCACGGCCCTTGAATACAGCACCCCACCGACAACTACAACGATGAGCAACCATCAGGAGACCGCCCGCATGAGCGCAGAGACTGAACGCGATGCGTGGCAGAGCGCCCGATTTTCCCGCCTCTTGCTGACCGGCGCCGCCGGTGGCGTGGGACGGCAATTGCGGCCGCGCCTGGCGTCTTTCGCCGAGCGTGTGCGGGTAGCCGATCTGGCTGCGGCCATGCAGGGCGTGACGCCGGCAGGGGCGCATGAAGAGGTGCTGGGTTGCGACCTGGCCGACCGTGCGGCGGTCGATGCCATGGTGGCCGGCTGTGAGGCCATCATCCATCTGGGTGGCGTCTCGGTGGAGCGTCCTTTCGAGGAGATCCTGGAAGCCAACATCAAGGGTGTCTTCCACATCTACGAAGCCGCGCGCCGTCATGGCGTCAAGCGCGTCATCTTCGCCAGCTCCAATCACGTCACCGGTTTTTATCGTCAGGATGAGCGCATCGATGCGCATGATCTCAAGCGTCCCGATGGCTACTACGGCTTGTCCAAGTCCTATGGCGAAGACATGGCGCAGTTCTATTTCGACCGCTATGGCGTGGAAACGGTGAGCATCCGCATCGGCTCGATCTTCCCGGAAGCGACCAATCGCCGCATGCTGGCCAGCTGGATGAGCATGGACGACTTCGAGCAACTGCTGCGGCGCGCGCTGTTCATTGCGGGTGTGGGTCACACCATCGTCTACGGCATGTCGGCCAACGCCAAGACCTGGTGGGACAACCGTCATGCCGCGCACCTGGGCTATGCGCCCAAGGACAGTTCGGAGATCTTCCGCGCCAAGGTGGAAGCGCAACCGCAACCGGCTGCGGATGATCCCGTCGCGACCCTGCAAGGCGGCGCCTTCACGGCGGCGGGACCCTTTGATCCATTGGCGGACTAACTCAAATTTTCCACAGCGTTTTCGTTTCACCCGAGCAGTCACCTCGCATTTCGTCGTACTCCGCCGCGGCAGGACCTCTCCTGTCGCGCGGCATGGCAGCACCGCACGCAACCGCTTGACCTGAATCGCAGCAAGGCAGCACCCGGAACACCGGGCCGCTCGCACGCAGCAGGATCGCGCCCGCGCCGCACCGATGTCCGGTTTCCTGAAACCTTGATGGACCCGGCAGCCCATGAACTTCTCTCTCGACTTCACTCCGCTGGCGCCCTACTGGCCCGTGTTCCTGCACGGCGCCTGGCTGACGCTGAAGATGACCACGCTGGCGATCATCGTCGGCGTCGCCATCGGCATCTTCGTTGCCTTCGCCAAGAACAGTCCCAATCGTCTGTTGGCCCGCACCTGTAGTGCCTATATCGAGGTGGTGCGCAATACGCCCTTCCTGGTGCAGATCTTCCTGCTGTATTTCGGTCTGGCCAGTCTGGGTATCCGCATGCCGACCTTCGCGGCGGCGGTGCTGGCGATGATCATCAACATCGCCGCCTATGCCGCCGAGATCATCCGCGCCGGTATCGATTCGGTGCCGCGCGGGCAGATCGAGGCCGCCCAGTGCCTGGGCCTGTCGGTCTGGCGCATCCGCTGGCACGTGATGCTGCAACCGGCCATCGAGCGCGTCTATCCGGCGCTGACCAGCCAGTTTCTGCTGATGATGCAGGCCTCGGCGATGGCCTCGCAGATCTCCGCCGAAGAGTTGACCGCCATTGCCAATACCGTGCAGTCCGATACCTTCCGTTCGCTGGAGACCTATATCGTGGTCGCCGCCCTGTACCTGGTGCTGGCGGTACTGGTCAAGCTGGTGGCTTATTCCATTGGTGAAACTATCTTCAAGCGCCGCCGCACCTTGCGCCGTGCTGCTGCGCTGGGCCGGCGCAGTCCGGTGTCGCGGCTGCCTGCGACGGATCCTGCGGGGATGGCACCCCTGGCCCATGTGCCTTATGTGCATGGCGTATCGCGACCGGTGGCGGTCAATACGAGCGCCTCGCTGCGCATCGAAGGGAGCACATCATGATGGGCAACTTCAGCTGGACCTATTTCTTCTTCATGGTGCAGTCCATCGGCTGGACGCTGGTGCTCTCTGCGCTGGCTTTCGTGCTGGGCGGTCTCGGCGGGTTCCTGGTGATGCTGGCGCGCATCTCGCCGCGCGCCTGGTTGCGGCGGCCCGCCATCCTCTTCATCGAGTGCATACAGGGCATCCCCTTGCTGATCCTGCTCTTCATCGTCTATTTCGGTCTGTCGGTGTATGGGCTGGTGCTGCCGGCGCTGGTGGCGGCCGGGCTGGCGATGATGATCTATACCAGCGCCTACCTGGGCGACATCTGGCGCGGCTGCGTGGAGGCCATGCCGCGTCCGCAGTGGGAGGCCTCCGAATGTCTGTCGCTGACCCGCTGGCAGACGCTGCGCCTGGTCATCATCCCGCAGGCCACGCGATTGTCACTGCCGCCCACCATCGGCTTTCTGGTGCAGCTGATCAAGATGACCTCGCTGGCCTCCGTCATCGGATTCGTCGAACTGACGCGGGCCGGGCAGATCATCAACAACTCCATCTTCCAACCCTTCCTGGTGTTCCTGCTGGTGGGCACCTTCTATTTCCTGCTCTGCTATCCCTTGTCGCGGTGGAGCGCATCCATGGAGAGAAAGCTCAATGTCAGCCATCGCTAAATCCGAATCCGTGCCGCATCTGCGGCCCGTTGCATCGGCGCAGGAGCCGCAGCCCGTCATCGTCCGGCTGGATCAGGTCTACAAGAGCTTTGGTGACAACCAGGTCTTGAAGGGCGTGTCCTTCGAGGTGGCGCGCGGCGAGATGATTGCCATCATCGGTGCCTCCGGCTCCGGCAAGTCCACCGCGCTGCGCTGCATCGACCGCCTGGAGACCATCGATTCCGGCAGCATCGAGGTGGCGGGCATCCGCGTCGATGATCCGCAGGTCGACCTGCACAAGCTGCGGCGCGAAGTGGGCATCGTCTTCCAGAGCTACAACCTGTTCCCGCATCTGAACGTGCTGGAGAACGTCATGCTGGCCCTGCGCCACGTCAAGCAGCAGGACAAGGCCGAAGCGCGCCGCGTGGCCCTGGCCGCGCTGGCGCAGGTCGGGCTCGATGAGAAGGCCGGCGCGTATCCGGAACAGCTTTCAGGCGGCCAGCAGCAGCGCGTGGCCATCGCGCGGTCGCTGGCGATGTCGCCCAAGGTGATGCTGTTCGATGAAGTGACCTCGGCCCTGGATCCGCAACTGACCGGTGAAGTGCTGCGCGTGATGGAAGACCTGGCCGCCAATGGCATGACCATGCTGCTGGTAACCCACGAGATGAACTTTGCCAAGCGCGTGGCTGATCGCATCATCTACATGCACCAGGGGCGGGTCTGGGAAGTCGGTCCCGGCGACATGCTGGACCACCCGCACACCCCCGAATTACAGGCTTTTCTGGCCGCCGACCTGTAGCGCAAACGCTGTTCCCTGTACGACCTGTTCATAAAATAACGGAGACAAGTAATGAAAAACGCAAAATTGCGCACCCTCGCGCGCACCGCCCTTGCGGCCCTGATCCTGGGCCTGAGCGCCCACGCGGCGCTGGCCGACCAGCTGGACGATATCAGGAAGGCCGGCAAGATCCGCATCGCCACGACCTCCAGCACACCGTTGTTCGGCTACAGCGACGAGAAGCTGCAGCCGGCCGGTTCCGACGTCGAGGCCGCGCGGCTGCTGGCTCAGGACCTGGGGGTGCAGCTCGACCTGATCCCGGTGGCCAATGCGGCGCGCGTACCGACCTTGCAGGCCAATCGCGCCGATATCGTGGTGGGTTCGCTGTCGATTACGCCGGAACGGCTGAAGGTCATCGATTTCTCCATTCCCTATGCGGTCATCAGCCTCATTATCGGTGCCCCCAGGAACATGGCCATCAAGGATTATGCGGATCTGAACGGCAAGCGCATCGGCGTCACCCGCGCCACGCCCAACGATACCCTGACCACCCAGAACGCCAAGGGCGCGGAGATCATGCGCTATGAGGATGATGCGACCCTGATCACGTCGATGGTGACGGGTCAGGTGGACGTCTTCTCCAGTACGCCATCCAATCTGCAGGAGATGCAGAAGAAGTCGCCCGGCAAGAACCTGGAAATGAAGTTCGAACAGAAGGCCTTTGATCTGGGCATCGCCATCAACAAGAACCAGCCGCGCCTGAAGCAATGGATCGATGGCTGGGTCAAGACCAACATGAGCAATGGCAAGCTCAACGCCATCTACAAGAAGTATCACGGCCGCGATCTGCCGGCCAACGTGCAGCATCCCGCGTAATACCGGCATGTTCCAGCGACGCCGGGCGCAGCATGGCCCGGCGTCGTTGCGTCATGCGCAGCATTGAGTCGCCTTCAGCCGCCTTCGAAGATGCGCTGGCGGGCATGGCCGATGTGCGCGCGCATGGCTGCTTCGGCCTGCTCTGGCGAACCCAGCGCGATGGCATCGATGATGGCCTGGTGCTCGTCATCGATGACCTGGATGCGTTCGCCTTCCTGCGGTGAGCCCAGGTTCTGGGCCAGCTCCATGCACTGGCGGATCGGACCCAGCGCATGTTCGATGGTGGAGATGAAGAAGGGATTGCGGGTGGCCCGGGCAATGGCCATGTGCAGCGCCAGGTCCTCTTCCACGCCGGTCTGGCCCTGCAGTTGCGCGCGCCGCAGCGCCTCCAGGCAATGGCGCATCAGGGCGACATCCTCTTCCTTGCGGGCCGCGGCGGCGATGCCGGCCGCGCCCACCTCCACGCATTCGCGAAAGGCGTAATAGCGCTCCACATCATGGATGCTGGCAATCTGCGCCGGGGCACTGCTTTGCAGCACCGGCAGCCGCTGCACGTAATTGCCCGAGCCCCGGCGCGAGACCACGATGCCCTCCGAGCGCAGCCGCGAGAGCGCTTCCCGCACCGTGGTACGGGAAGCTTCATAGCGCTGCGCCAGCTCCACTTCGGTGGGCAGCTTGCGGTTCTCCCCCAGCTCCCCGCGCAGGATGGACGCGATGATCTGCTTGCAGATATGTTCGGAACGGCTGAGATTGCCGCGACGTGAAGGATCGGGGGAAGGCGGATTAAATGCTGACATGTACGATGACTGCTGCCGATGAGTTCGTCTGCGGACACTATGAAGGAGTCGACGCCAGGGTGCAAGCCTTCTCCTCGGGCGCTGCACGATGATTCATGCGGTCTTGCCAAAATCGCCTGCGAAAGCGCTTTGCGGGAAGAAAACTGCAGCGAATTCGGTTGACTTCCTGCCCACGGATCATTAGAGTTGTCCACCTGCATGAAGAATTAGTCCGACTAATCGCAGAATAACTTATACGACATCGTATAAATAAATGACAAAAAAGATAAAAAACCTTCCTTTGGAGACAGGCATGGACTCCCGACCTGCCTGACGCCAGGCGGCCCGGTGCCGCCCGGGGCTGACGGCTGTGCGCCATCCACCGCGAGAGCGGGCGTACAGCCGGGTCCGGGCGGCCACAGGTCGCGCCATGCCTGCCTGTTGAAGAACTATCCTTTTGGAGACGCCATGAAGTACGTAAGAGGAATCCGCTGGTACATGGTGACGCTGGTCACCCTGGCCCTGATCGTCAATTATCTGGCCCGCAACACCTTGTCGGTCGCCGCGCCGACCATGATGAAAGAGCTGAACATGAGTACGGAGCAGTACTCGTACATCGTGGTGTCATGGCAGATCTGTTATGCGCTGATGCAGCCGGTGGCCGGCTACATACTCGATGCCGTGGGGACCAAGATCGGCTTCGGCATCTTCGCCCTGGCCTGGTCGCTGGTTTGCGCCGGGGCGGCACTGGCCACGGGCTGGCAGGGGCTGGCCTTCTTCCGTGCCCTGCTGGGCATCACCGAAGCGGCCGGCATTCCGGGCGGCGTGAAGGCGTCCACCGAGTGGTTCCCGGCCAAGGAGCGCTCGGTGGCGATCGGCTGGTTCAACATCGGCTCCTCCATCGGCGCCCTGTGCGCACCGCCGCTGGTGGTGTGGACCATCCTGCATGGCGGCTGGAAAATGTCTTTCGTGGTGGTGGGGGCACTGGGCGTGCTGTGGTTCTTCCTGTGGATGCTGTTCTACAAGAGCCCGCGTGACCAGAAGCTGCTCTCGCCGCAAGAGCGCGACTACATCCTCGATGGCCAGGAGAAATCGCCCGAGAAAGTGGTCCGCGAAAGCTGGACCAAGATCGTGCGCAGCCAGAACTTCTGGTCAATCGCCATCCCGCGCTTCCTGTCGGAACCGGCCTGGCAGACCTTCAACGCGTGGATTCCGCTGTACATGGCCACCGAGCGCCACATGAACATCAAGGAAATCGCCATGTTCGCCTGGTTGCCGTTCCTGGCCGCGGACATTGGATGTGTTCTGGGCGGCTACCTGAGTCCCTTCTTCCACAAGCATCTGAAGGTCTCGCTGTTCACCTCGCGCAAGCTGGTCATGCTCACGGGCTGTCTGGCCATGATCGGGCCGGCCTGCGTGGGCTTCGTCGACAGTCCCTATGTGGCCGTGGCCTTGCTCTCCGTGGGCGGCTTTGCGCACCAGACGCTGTCGGGCGCGCTGTATTCGATCACCTCCGATGTGTTCACCAAGAACCAGGTCGCCACGGCCACCGGCCTGACCGGCATGAGCGGCTACCTGGGCGCGACACTGTTCACGCTGCTCTTCGGCGTCCTGGTCACGCAGATTGGTTACGGTCCTCTGTTCGTCCTGCTGGCAGTCTTCGACCTGTTGGCTGCGGCGGTGGTGTTCGCGATTGCCCGTCCGCGTCCGGACGCCATTGCCTGACGGTGCTCACACGGAGTTCGTCCTGCAAGGGGCGACGTCTGGCGACGTCGCCCCTTTTTCATGATCAGCGCGGATCAGCCATAGCGATGGTTACGTGACGGGTGTCGACAGAGGCGGGCGCTGCATTGCCACCCATTCCTGCACGGCGGGCCGTTGCCATTGTGTCCGTGCATAGTCGGCCAGGCGCGGCGGCACGGCGTCGTCGTGCATGGCAAGACGATTGATCATCAGCGCCAGGTCGGTATCGGCGGTGCACCACTCACCGAAGAGGCAGTGAGCACCTTCCGGCAGCAGGGCGTGCGCCACACTGAACAGCCGTTGCACGGCGGCCCGCGCCTGCGCTGACAAGGGCGGCTTGCGTGCACCGTAGAACAGCACTTGGGTATTGCGCTCTTCGCGCAGGGGCAGCAGGTCGCTGCGCAACCAGGCCTGCACCTGCCGGGCGCGAGCCCGCGCGACGGGGTCGGCCGGGTAGAGCGACGGGCCGCCGAAGACATCCGCCAGATATTCCGTAATGGCCGATGACTCGGACAGTGCCAGGCTGCCGTGCTCCAGGGTCGGCACGCGCGCGGTCAGGGATAGCGTGGCATAGGCCGCATCCTGATGGGCGGCGGCATCCAGATCGACCGTATGCAGCGTGAAGGGCAGGGCCTTGGCGCGCAGGGCGACGAAGACCGACATGGCGTAAGGACTGGCGTACTGGGCGTCGACGTGCAGCTGCAGAGCCTGTGGATGACGATCGTATTGCATGTGTACCTCGTGAAGAACGGTTGAAGAAAGCCGTTCCGCCGGTAGTACGCCGGGGCGAGGTCTGAAAGGGCAGCGCTGTTGCGATTCAGTCCCGCCAGGCGATCCGCCGGACGGGACGTGACATCCCCGTCAGCGGAGATGCCGTTTTTTGGTGTTCAGCCCGCGCATGCCAACGCCAGCGGCCACAAGGGCAGCGGGTGACTGGATGAGGGATCGCTTCAGCTGCATGGTGGGAGAAGTGATGGGCCGAGCGACGATAGTAAACCAGATTGCAGCATTTTTGCCATGCGTGTGCGCTTAAGCCACAGCGGGGTCGGTCCGCAGGATACAACGCCCGCCGATAGCTGAGCGTGAGTCAGCGAATCTCCGCGCTATACCTGAACTTGCTTGCCGCCCCGCGTGACTGTCGCCATTCCAGGGGAGTGCCGTCCGAGCCGAAGGCGATGCGTTCGATCACCACGACCGGCGTCTTCTCCGCCAGGGCCAGCAGCCGCGCCTGCGCAGCCGTGACGGTCTCCACCGTCAGGGTCTCGCGCGCAGAGGCGACGATGAGCCCGCATTCGCGCTCGTAGAGCGGATACAGAAGATCACCGAAGTC
Source organism: Herbaspirillum sp. C9C3 (assembly GCF_013359625.1). NCBI lineage: Bacteria > Pseudomonadati > Pseudomonadota > Betaproteobacteria > Burkholderiales > Oxalobacteraceae > Herbaspirillum > Herbaspirillum sp. C9C3. Next base: position 56,828 of record NZ_JABFMQ010000009.1, on the reverse strand, counting down.
TTCCGGGGCCTTGTCGGCCAGGGCCTTGAAGCGCTGGGCGCACAGATAGATGTTCTCGGCCAGCACCGGTTGGCCGTCGACCTTGCGCAGACGCAGCAGTTCGATCACCCGCGCATGGCTCTTCAGGTGCAGGGCCTCGGATACCCGGCGCGGCGCTTCGATGAGCTTGCGGCTGACGATCACGCTGGTCGGTTGCAGCGCTCGACCATCGGCTGCTTCAAAGCGGAAGAAGCGGAACAGCGAGTTGTCGAAACGCGCCTTGCGCACAAAGGTGCCACGTCCATGAGTCCGTTCCACCAGACCTTCGCTCATCAGCGTTTCGACCGCCCGGCGTACCGTTCCGATGGCGACCTGATAGGTCTGGCTCAGTTCTGCCTCGGAGGGGATGGCCTGGCCTGGTTGCCATTTCTGGGCGCGGATCTGCGCCGCGAGCTGGTCGCGCAACTGGAGGTAGAGCGGCAGGCGCGCATCGGCGCCATTCTGGTCGAGCATGCTGAGACTTGCCTTGCAATGAGAAAGTGCTCAGTCTACCCGGGGGCGGGCGCACTCACAACGGGCCGGTGAAGTGCAGGTGGACAAACCAAGCGGCACAGCATCGCGCTGCTTGCCCGGGGCGTTCTGACGGACGATGATCTGCCCACATCCGACGGCTTGCAAAACGTATTGCTGGAGGTCGCAGCACCCCTGATCGAGAAGGATTGTTGCATCCTCCCGGCTGTGTTATCTTCCGTTAACTCATATAGATGACTATATGAGTAGTTGAGTAACTGAATAATTCATCCGATAAATCAATCCGCTACGCGCCGCCATCGGTCTGGCACCACGTTCCGTCACAGCATGGGCTGCCGGGCGGGGCAGCCCGAGGTCGCGCGCCTTCAGCATAGAGGACGAGACATGTTTTCATGGTATCGGCAGGTCACTGCCAAGGAACGCAAGACTTTCTGGGCCTGTTTCAGTGGTTGGGCACTGGACGCACTGGACGTGCAAATGTTCAGCCTGGCCATCCCCGCACTGATTGCAGCCTTTTCGCTCTCCAAGGCCGATGCCGGCATGATCAGCGGAGCCACCCTGGTGGCCTCTGCCATTGGCGGCTGGTTCGCCGGCACTCTGTCGGACCGCTACGGACGCGTCAAGACCCTGCAGATCACCATCATCTGGTTCTCCCTGTTCACCTTCCTGAGCGCGTTCGCCCAGAGTTATCCGCAATTGCTGGTGCTCAAAGCCTTGCAGGGCTTCGGTTTCGGCGGCGAATGGGCGGCCGGTGCGGTGCTGATGGCCGAGACCATCCGCGCCGAACATCGCGGTCGTGCCATGGGTACCGTGCAGAGTGCCTGGGCCGTAGGCTGGGGCGGTGCAGTGCTGCTGTTCTCGGTGCTCTTCACCATGCTGCCGCAGGAAATGGCCTGGCGCGCGATGTTCATCATCGGCCTGCTGCCCGCGCTGCTGGTGGTCTACGTGCGGCGTTCGGTGCCCGAGACCGATGCCTTCCTGGCCGGTCGCAAGGCAGCTGCCGGCAAGCCCGCCGCCAGCACGCTGCTGGGTATCTTCCGCCCCGATGTGCTGCGCCTGACCCTCATCGGCAGCCTGCTGGGCGTGGGTGCGCACGGCGGCTACTACGCACTGATGACCTGGCTGCCGACCTACCTCAAGACCGAGAAGCACCTGTCGGTGCTCTCTACCGGCGGCTACCTGGCCGTCATCATCATCGCCTTCTGGTGCGGCTGCATCGTCAGTGCGCAATTGCTGGATCGCATCGGCCGTCGTCGTACCGTGGCCAGCTTCGCCCTGTGCTGCGTAGCCACTGTCCTGTGCTACATCTTCCTGCCCCTGAGCAACACCCAGATGCTGGTATGCGGCTTCCCGCTCGGCTTCTTCGCCGCCGGTATCCCGGCCAGCCTGGGGGCGCTCTTCAATGAGCTGTACCCCAGCGGCATTCGCGGTACCGGCGTGGGCTTCTGCTACAACTTCGGACGCGTGGCCTCGGCCGGTTTCCCGGTCCTGGTCGGCCACATGAGCGACTCCATGCCGCTGGGCCAGGCCATTGGCATCGATGCCGCCATCGCTTATTCGCTGGTCGTGATCGCCGTGCTGATGCTGCCGGAAACCCGGGGCCGCCAGATGGAAACCGGCGCATGAGTTTCCCCGCCGTGCCCCCAGCCGCGCTGCGCATCGATACTCACGCGCACGTCTTTGCGCGCGGCCTGCCGATGGCCGACGTACGCCGTTACACGCCGGCCTATGACGTCACGGTCGATGAATACCTGGCGCGGCTGGATGCACATGGCATGAGTCATGGCGTACTGGTGCAACCGAGTTTCCTGGGCAGCGACAACGATTATCTGCTGCAAGCCATCGCCCGCGCCCCGCAACGCCTGCGCGGCATCGCCATGGTCGACGCGGATGTCGGCCTGGCGCAGTTGCAGGCCCTGCAGCAGGGCGGCGTGGTCGGCATACGGCTGAACCTGGTGGGCGGTGCGCCGCTGCCGGATTTGCGCGGTGTCTGGCACGACACGCTCACGCATATTGCGGCCATGGGCTGGCAGGTCGAGATCCACCGCGAGGCCGCGGATTTGCCGCTGGTGCTGGAACCCTTGCTGGCACTGGGTTTGAACGTGGTGGTCGATCACTTCGGTCGGGTCGATGCGGCGCTGGGCGTGGATGACCCCGGCTTTGGCTACCTGCTGTCCATCGCCGCCTCGCGTCAGGTGTGGGTGAAATTGTCGGCGCAGTATCGCAACGGCGGCAGCGAGGGTGGTGCCCGTTTCGCGCGCCGGGCCTGGCCGCTGCTGCGCCGGCACTTCGGGGTCGATCGCCTGCTGTGGGGCAGCGACTGGCCGCATACCCAGCATGAAAGCGTGACCGACTACGGCGACAGCTGGCGACGCTTCGAGGCCCTGGTGAGTGATGAACAAGACCGCCGGCGCATCACCGGCGAGACGGCGGCGCAGTTATTCCGTTTCGGCTGAGCCTGTGCACCGCGGACAGGGAAGCAAAGAACCCGACGGGGATGGATGTACCGCTGCACTCACGCGGCAGCGGATCTGAGCCGGCATGGTTGGTGTTTTTCCTGCGGGATGCGATACTCTGCCGCGCCGCGCGGAAACAAATCATCGCCGAGCCTGTCCTATCGCGCAGGCCCGACAGCGTGTCGGCACCAGGGTGAACAAGCCGCCAGGGAAGCGGTGTCATGGACAATATTTCTTCGGGATAACATCTTGCCGGGTGGGGCGGCGGAAAGACTGCATTGAACAAACTGGTCAACCGACTTGGCCTGGGTCTCGTGGGCCTGGTCATCTTCTGGGCACTGGATCGCATCAGCACCAATGAACTGGCCAAGAGCGGCGTGCTCATGGCGACCGCCTTGCCGGGCATCGCCGGCCTGTTCCTGATATTGCCCTGGCTGCGCGAGCGGCCGCAGTGGTTCTCGCGCGCTACCCTGGCCGTGCTCGGGCTGTTCTTCCTCGATGCGGCCATCAAGGGTTTCCTGCGCGACTACTTCGGCCTGCGCCCCAATCCCATTCTGGTGCTGCAAGCCGTCTTCAACACCAACCCCGCCGAGAGCAGCGAATTCTTCCGTCATAACGGTGGCGACCTGGCCGAGGCGCTGGGCCTGCTGCTGCTGGCGTGGGGCGGCCTGTGGCTGGGCGAGCGCTGGCTGCGACGCCGCGAGCAGGCCCGGCCCGCCGCACCCTGGCGCTGGCGTGGCCGGGCCGCCGTGGGCGCCTTGCTGGCCGTGTTCGTGGCCCTGCATTTCAATCCCACCATGGCCAAGGAAAACCCGCTGCTGTTCTGGCCCATCCGCTATCTCGACTATCGCGACCAACTGGCCCAGGCCGCCAGCATGGAAGCCGATGTGGCGCGCAACATGGCGCATCGCTCCGACTGGCAGGTACGTTACACGGGACCGGAACGCAACACGGTCGTGTGGATCATCGGCGAGAGCCTCAACCGCACCAACATGTCCCTGTATGGCTACGAGCGCCCGACCTCGCCCACCCTGGAAGCGATGCGCCAGGAGCTCATCGTGTTTCGTGACGTGGTCTCCTCGGAACCGGCCACCATGGCCTCGCTGATGAAGATGTTGACGCCCGCCGACCTCAACGATCCGCAGGCCTGGAACCGCAAGCCGGATGTTCTGATGCTGGCGCGCGAGGCGGGGTTCCTCATTCACTGGCTGTCCAACCAGCCCCCCAATGACGGCTGGCTGGGCCTGGTCTCGCGCCGTGCCGACGAGCAGGTATTCATCAACAAGGGGGCCGGGCGCGGTGAAAACAATTTCGACGGCAACCTCTTGCCGGCGCTGGAAACCGCCTTGCAGGACCCGGCCCCGAAGAAGCTGATTGTGGTGCATCTGCTGGGCGCGCACCCTACCTATGACATGCGCTATCCCAGCGAGTACGCGCGTTTCGACACCGTGCGCGACGGCGTGACGGAGAAACTGGAAGGTGCCGACCGCTCGGCTTGGATACGCCAGCTGCGCAATGAATACGACAACGCCATGACCTACAACGACTACGTGGTCGGCAGCATGCTCAGACTCACCATGAACGCGGCGCGGCAGGACAATGCCAGCCTGCTCTTCAGTTCCGACCATGCGCAGGAGGTGGGCCATACGCGCAATCACGCCGGTCAGTCGGTGAGCGACGCCACCGGTTATGAAATCCCGATGCTGGTATGGACCCGCTCCTTCACCGGCAAGAGTCCGGAAGACAAGGCCCAGCTCGAGTACCGTCCCTACCAGACCGACCAGCTGGAGCATACGGTCATGGGCCTGCTGGGCGTGCAGTCACGCTATTACGATGCGCGCCATGACATCCTCAGCGTGCAATTCGGCAGTGGCCATTTTCATCAGCAGCGGCGCATCAATGGCCAGCCCTATCTGCCGCGCACGGTGCTCTACAACCAGGCGCGGTGATCCTGCACGCGCCTGACGTCTGCGACCAGTTCTCGTATCATGCAGCTTTGCGTCGCACATCCCGCCATGTCCAGCTCCCCTGAGATCATCTTTCCCCGCCATGCCGTGATCATCGGCAGCGGTGCCGTCGGCCTCATGAGCGCCATCCATGCGCTCGACCAGGGCTTGCAGGTCACCCTGCTTGATTTCAATGCAGCCGGTAGTGAAGAAGCCTCCAGCTACGGCAATGCCGGCTGGTTGTCCTCGCATTCGGTGATCCCCCCGGTGGAGCCGGGCATGTGGAAGAAGGTGCCGGCTTACCTCATGGATCCGCTGGGGCCCTTGTCGATTCGCTGGCGTTACCTGCCGCGCCTCACTCCATGGCTGGTGCGCAACCTTGCCAGTGCGCGGCGTGATCGCATCCGTAGCACGGCGCGCGCCTTGCGCACCCTGGTGGCCGACGCCCGCAGCCTGCATCTGGAGGTAGCGCAGCGCGCCGGCGTGGCCCACCTGATCGATACTTCCGGCGTCCTGCACGTCTATCGTTCGCGCCGGCATTTCGACAACGACGCCTTCGGCTGGGGTGTGCGCCGCGAGCTGGGCATCCAGTGGCAGGAAGTGGAGGGCGCCGCCCTGCGTGCGCGTGAACCGGACCTGGACCCGGCCTTCGGCTTTGCAGTGCAGGTCGACGAGGCTGGTCACTGTCGCCATCCCGCCGCCTACCTGCAGGCCTTGCAGGCCTATGCACTGGCGCGCGGTGCGCATCGTGTCGATGGGCGCGCCACCGGTTTTCGCGTGGAGCAGGGACGGCTCAAGGCGGTGCTGACCGAACAGGGCGAACTCGCTTGCGATGCCGCCGTCATCTGCGCCGGTGCGCGTTCCAAGGCACTGGCCGCCGCCGCCGGCGATCAGGTGCAACTGGAGAGCGAGCGCGGCTACCACGCCGTCATCGGTGGGCACGACCACCAGGCGCGCGCCCGTACGCCCATGATGGTGTCGGAATTCAAGGTCATTGCGACCCAGATGGAGACCGGCTTGCGCATTGCCGGGCAGGTCGAGTTCGCCTCCTTCGAGGCGGCGCCGGACTGGCGACGCGGCGAGATCATGCGCGACATCGCGCTCAAACTTTTCCCCGGCCTGCCGCGCACGCTGCCGGTGGAGGACGTGAAATACTGGCTGGGTCGCCGTCCCAGCACGCCCGACGGCATGCCCTGCATCGGCCCGGCCAGCGCCAGTGCCGACATCATCCACGCCTATGGCCACGGTCACATCGGACTGGGTTGTTCAGCTCGCACTGGACGCATCGCCGCACAGTTGCTGGCGGGGCAGGCGCCGGAAATCGATCTGACGCCGTTCAGCCCGCAGCGGTTCTGAACGCCCCGGGCAGGATCAGAAGGCGACATCGCAGGCCGCCGTGATGGTAGCGCGCACGCCATACGCCCCCAGATTGGCCAGCGTAGCCTGATGATGTGCCACCACCTCTGGTACCGACAACACGCCATTGGGCGCGGTGGTGTGCGCTCCGGCGGCCAGCGTCACCGCAAAGCCCAGCGCCAGCGCGCGGCGCACGGTGGATTCCACGCAGAACTCGGTCTGCATGCCGCAGATCACCAGGCGCGTCACGCCGCGTTCGCGCAGCAGGGATTCCAGCGCGGTCTGGTGGAAAGCGTCCGAGCCGCGCTTGCGCAGGTAGAGGTCATCGGCCTGGTGATGCAGTCCGTGTGCAAGTTGCCATCCGTCACTGTCGTGCTGCAAGGAGCCGCCGTCTTCGTGTTGTACGAAGATCACCGGCACGCCCGCCGCACGCGCATTTGCCCGCAGCAGGTTGATGTTGGCAATGGTGGCGTCGCCGTCGGCAACGGCCTGCGCACCGGTGCAAAGGGCGCGTTGGACATCGATGATGAGCAGGGCAGTGGTCATGATGGCGAGGCGGCAAGTAGCGAAGGAACAATGCGTCAGGGTAACAGAGTACCCCGCACGGTGCGATGCAGGGATATTGCCAGCGTGACACTGCGGCAATTTGTCCCATTTCATCGGGCCGGGGCCTTGGCTACAATGAGGTCTCCCAAGTTTTTCCATTTCTGCATCTATCTCCATGACCGCCCTGTTTGACCGCGTCGAAGGCTTCCTGCGCAAGGCATCCGGACTGCACATCGTGCTGGCTCTGCTGCTGGTGTGCAGCCTGCTGTGCTGGGCCGTATGGGTATGGGCTACCGGCGAGGGCCGCACACCCTTCGCGATGATGCTGGACTTCTGCATCACGCCACCCGCCCGGTAAGAGGTCCCGTCACTGCCCATGCGTAATGCGCATGCGCAGGATGTCCAGCGGTTTCATCCGCGCTCCTGCACGCCTGGCGCTGAAGCGCCCTACAATGACTGCTTCCCCGTTCTTGCCCCGGTCGCATGTCCGCTTCGCATTCCTCCAGCGCATTCCATCCCCGCCTGACCCTGCAGACGCTCACCCGTGGTGACGGCTTGTTGGGCATGCGTGCGCATGGGCTGTTCGGGCCACGTGGCGGCATGGTGACGGTGGCGCAGATCGACTGGGTCTATGGTCAAGGCGCGCAGCGCTGGAGCACGCCGGCGCCCGTGGGCCATCCTGATGACGAGCTCACGTACACGCCAGCCCATGTTGTGCGTGACCTTGTTGCCGAGTCCAACGCGCTGGAGATCCTTCGAGAGATGGGCCTGCTGCCCTTGCGGGAAGATGCCCTGCAATGGCGTGCCGACAATCCCCTGCACGACGCCGGTCCCTTGTGGACTCTGATGCTGGAAGAAAGCTTCGGCGATTTCTGGGCCGACCAGGCGCCACGTCTGCAGCAGATGGGCTGGACTTTGCGCGTGCGTCCCGGCTTTGCACATGAGAGCGTCCCGATCACGGCATGGCGCTTCATCGTCAGCAGCGAGACCGGGGAGGTCAGCGCGCGCGAAGTGGCCGCACCCTTGCTGCCGCGCCCCTTCTCCAGCGAGATCTTCGACGGCCTGGACCCCAGTGGTCGCTGGCTGCTGTCGATGGGTATCGAGGTCGATGGCCAGACCCTGGATGTGGCGCCGATGGTGGCCGACCTGCTGCGCCGCGATCCGCGCTGGGCCGATGCCCAACAGGTAGAGCGCATGGACCCGCACGCCGTGATCTCCCTGCGCGCTCCCGGTGGTCGTCGCATCGATGCCATGGCCGGTCCGCTCAAGGCAGTGGTGCTGGCCCTGCTGGACCTGCTGGTCGACCTCAAGCGCAAGGAAGGTCCGCTGCCACTTTCGCCCTGGGATGCGCATCGTCTGGAGAGCCTGCAGACCGGTCTGCAGACGCTGGACGGTGGCGCGCCCTGGCACCTGAGTGGTGCCGGTGGCGTGCTGCAACTGGCCCGGCGCCTGCGCGCCGCCGGCAGTGTGCCGCCGGTGGCCGCGCCCGGGGGATTGGGTCTGACCCTGCGCGCTTACCAGTTGCAGGGCGTGGCCTGGATGCAGTACCTGCGCCAGCATGGCCTGGCCGGTATCCTGGCCGACGACATGGGCCTGGGCAAGACTGCGCAGCTGCTGGCCCATCTGCTCATCGAGCAACAACAGGGACGGCTCGACCTGCCTGCGCTGGTGGTAGTGCCGACCTCGCTGTTGTTCAACTGGCAGCAGGAAGCGCAGCGCATCGCCCCCACCCTGCGCGTGAGGGTGCTGCATGGCCAGCAGCGTGCGCAGCATGTCAGCGCCGTTGCCCAAGGACAGGCTGACCTGGTCCTGACCACCTATCCCTTGCTGTGGCGCGACCTCGACCTGTTGCTGTCGCTGCGCTTTCATCTGCTGGTGCTGGACGAGGCGCAGACCATCAAGAATGCCTCCGCCCGCAACACCGCCGCCGCGCGTCGTCTGCATGCGCGCCATCGTCTGTGCATGACCGGCACACCACTGGAAAATCACCTGGGCGAATTGTGGAGCCAGTTCCATTTCCTCATGCCGGGCTTTCTCGGCGATGCACGCAGCTTTGCGCGACTGTGGCGCAAGCCCATCGAGCAACAGGGAGAAACCGTGCGCGCGCGCCTGCTGGCCCAGCGCGTACGTCCCTTCATCCTGCGTCGGCGCAAGCAGGATGTGTTGCAGGAGCTGCCCGCCCGCATCGAGATCGTCGAGCGCCTGCAATTGCAGGGGCGCCAGCGCGACTTGTACGAGAGCGTACGCATTGCCGCCGACAAGCAGGTACGTCGCGCGCTGGAGCGGCGCGGTCTGGGCAGTAGCCAGGTCACGGTGATGGATGCGCTGCTCAAGTTGCGGCAGGTCTGCTGCGATCCCTATCTGTTGAAGCAGGGCCGCATGCCGCGCGGACTGGAACGCGCCAAGATCGAGTGGCTGTGCGATACCCTGCCGTCCTTGGTGGAGCAGGGGCGGCGCATCCTGGTCTTCTCGCAATTCACCAGCATGCTGACGTTGATCGAGGCGCAACTGCAGACGCTGCAACTGCCTTGCCTGATGCTCACCGGTGACACCGAGCCGGCCGCCCGCAGCGGTGTGATCGCCCGCTTCCAGCGCGGTGAGGTGCCGCTGATGCTGGTGAGCCTGAAGGTCGGCGGGGTCGGCCTGAACCTGACTGCCGCCGATACGGTGGTGCTGGCCGATCCGTGGTGGAATCCTGCCGTCGAAGAGCAGGCCATTGCCCGCGCGCACCGGCTCGGGCAGACGCGCCAGGTCGTGGTCTACAAGCTGGTCATCGAGGGCAGCATCGAAGAACGCCTGCTCGAACTGCAAACGCGCAAGTCCGCCTTGGCCGATGGCATGCTGGGCCGCGATGACACCGCCACCATCAAGTTCGGTGAAGAGGAATTGCAGGCCTTGCTGGCACCGCTGGGAGCGGGCATTGCGGAAAAAATCCTGTCATAAGCCCGGCTGATGACAGGATGGTTGTCTCATCAGCTCAGGTTTTCCATTCCGCCACCTCTTCGAGCGTGCGCCTTTCCGCATCCACCGCAAAGCGCAGCGCGCACCCCCCGGCCAGCAGCGCCAGACATGCGCCCAGCGCATAGCCTGCGGCCACCGCATGGCGGTCTCCACTGGCGATGAGCCAGCCCAGCAGCACCGGGGCAAGGAATCCGCCTACGCCGGTGCCGATGGCGTAGAAGATCGAGATGGCCATGGCACGCATGCGCAGCGGGAATACCTCGCTGGCGGTGAGGTAGGCCGAACTGGCCGCCGCCGAGGCGACGAAAAACACCGCACTCCAGCACAGCGCCAGCGAGCGCGCATCCAGCAGCCCGGCATTGAAGGCCCAGGCCGTGGCGGCCAGTCCGGCACCGGAGAGCAGATAGGTGGCCGCGATCATGCGGCGACGGCCGATGCTGTCGAACAGATGGCCCAGCAACAGCGGCCCGAGCACATTGCCCAGCGCAAAGGGAAAGATGTAGAGCGCCACGCGATGGTCCGGCACCTGGAAGAAGCGCGTGAGCACCAGCGAATATGTAAAGAAAATGGCGTTGTAGACGAAGGCCTGGGCCACCATCATCAGCGCCACCATCACGCTGCGTTGGCGATAGCGATGCAGCAGCACGTGGGCGATCTCGCGCCAGGGCAGCATGCCGCTACCTGCCGCGCCACCTTGGGCTGCTGCGCCGGGCGCGTGGTCCACGGCGGGCAGGGCTCCGTGTTGCTGCTCGACCTGCGCTTCGATGCTGCGCACCACGGCTTCGGCTTCGGCGTGGCGGCCGTGCATGAGCAGCCAGCGCGGGCTTTCCGGGACATGCCGGCGCACCAGCAGTACCGCCACCGCCAGCACCGCGCCCAGCAGGAAGCAGGCGCGCCAGCCCAGTGCGGGGCCCATCACCTGCGGGTCCAGGATTACCAGCGACAAGCCTGCACCCAGCGCCGCCCCGATCCAGAAACTGGCGTTGATGATGAGGTTCACCCGTCCACGCACACGCGCGGGCACCAGCTCATCGATAGCCGAATTGATGGCCGCATATTCGCCGCCGATGCCCAGGCCGGTCACGAAGCGGCACAGTGCCAGGAACAGAAAATCCTGCGCAAAGGCGGTGGCCAGGGTGGCCGCCATGTACAGCATCAGCGTAAGCATGAAGAGCCGCTTGCGTCCCAGGCGGTCGGTGAGGCGGCCGAAGATGAGTGCTCCCAGCACGGTACCGGCGATGTAGAGCGAGCCGGTCCAGCCGACCTGGGCCGCATCCAGCGCCAGGGTATCGCTGCGCTCCAGCACGCTGCCCAGCGAGCCGACCAGGGTCACTTCCAGCCCGTCCAGCACCCAGGCCACACCCAGGGCGATGACCACGCGCCAGTGCCAGCGCGACCACGGCAGGCGGTCGAGGCGGGCAGGGATGTTGGCGGACGGGGTGGCAATCATCGGGGGCTCCGTGGACGGGGAATACGGGTCGGGTGCATCCTGCAGCCCGGGCCTGAACGGCAGACCGTGTGCCGGCGGCGCCGGTTCCTGTGGATGAGCTTGGCCGCCTGTCGCGCCGGGTGTCTCAGACATTTCCTGATGGGCGCCTGCGAGGCCGCGCGCTACCATCGCCGCATGACCTGAGACAACGACGACGGGGAGGACATGGACTGGTTCGACGACATCATGCAGTACGCCATCTATGCCGCCCTTGTGCTGTGTTCGCTCGGGCTGGTCGCGGCCATTGCGCTGTTCATCGCGCTGGAACGCCGCTGGCAGGAGCGCGTGACGCAGGATGTGGAGGACCTTGCCGCCCGCTTGCAGTCCGGGCCCCGCGATGACAACCTGCCCATTCATCCCTGGGAGGAGTTGCGCAACCGCATCGGCGAGATGCAGATCGTGGACGAAGAGGCTGACCGGCCCAGTCCCTACAAGAACGTCGCCTGACGCTCCCGCGCGTTCTTTCCCGGCACCGGCCGGGCCCTAAGGCGTCCCTTTCTGCTGGCGGTAAGCCAGCTGTGCCCGCGTGATTCCCAACAGACGTGCCGCCGCAGAGAGGTTGCCTCCGGCGCGGGCGATGGCCTCGGCGATCAGGGTTTGCTCCAGTGCGGGCAGGGACAGTGGCGCATCGGTCTCCTTCTGTGTGCCGCGCCATTGCTGCACCGTCTCCAGCAGGCTGCCTGCGGGAGACGCTGAGGTCGATGCCGGATCGCGGCCCCGGCCATGCCGTCCCGCCAGCGTGCCCCGCTCGCTTTCGCCCTCACCCTGCAGGGCCAGGGACAGCACCTCGTCATTGAGCGTTTCGCCGCTGATGAACATGTGCGGCAAATCCAGTGGATGCCCTTGGGCCAGGATCACGCCGCGCTCGATCAGGTTCTGCAATTCCCGGATGTTGCCGGGAAAGCTGTAGTTGAGCAGGGCCTGCACTGCGCGTTGCGTGAAACCGCGCACTGCCACGGCATGGCGCTGACCGTAGAACTTGAGGAAGTGATTCATCAACAGCGGAATGTCGTCGCGTCGCTCGCGCAGCGGGGGCAGGTGGATCGGGAACACGTTGAGCCGGAAGAACAGATCCTGGCGGAAGCGTCCCTCACGTACCGCCAGCGCCAGGTCTTCGTTGGTGGCGGCCACCACGCGCACCTTGACCTTGAGTGGACGGCTCGAGCCGACGCGCTCGAATTCTCCCTCCTGCAACACGCGCAACAGCTTGCCTTGCGCCACCAGGCTCAAGGTCCCCACTTCATCGAGGAAGAGCGTACCGCCATCGGCCAGTTCGAAGCGGCCAGCGCGTGACTGCGTGGCCCCGGTGTAGGCGCCGCGTTCCACACCGAACAGTTCGGTTTCGATCAGAGTCTCGGGAATGGCGGCGCAATTGATGGCGACGAAGGGTTGGCGTTCGCGGCGACCGATCTGGTGCAGCATGCGCGCAAAGCGTTCCTTGCCCACGCCCGACTCCCCCGTGAAGAGCACCGTGGCATCGGTGGCGGCTACGCGATTGAGCAGGTGGCAGGCGGCGTTGAAGGCCGAGGACGTGCCCACCAGCGCGCGGGTCAGATCAGCCTCCATGGCCTCGATATCGGGCCCGGCTGTACCTTCGCCAGCCATCTCGCCATCGGTGGCCAGCATCCCGCTGCCGACGAAGTCCTGGGCATTGAGGTAGCGCAGGTCATCCTCTGCATCGCTCCACAGTTCGGCCGATTTGCCGATCACGCGGCAATGCGGCGTGCCCATGGCGCGACATTCGACCTCCCGGAAGATCACCAGATGCCCCAGCAGCGTGCTGACGTAGCCGATGGCATAGCCGATCTGCTGCCAGCAGGAAGGTGCGGTGGCCACACCATAGGCGGCCAGGTGTTCATCGGCTTCGCTGGAGTTGTGCCAGAGGAACTGGCCCTCGTAGCGGCCAGTCTCGGGGTCGTAGCTGAAGCTGACCGGGACCACCTTCACCACGCCCTCCAGGGTATGCAGCCGCGTCCCGGCCATGAGGATGGTGGAGGGGTCAGCCTCGGGCCAGCGTTCGCGCACCAGTTGCGCATCCCGCGCCCCCGAGATGTAGCCGGCGCGGGTCAGCAGGCCGCGCGCCTTGTCGATGCCGAGATTGTCGATCAGCTCGCGCCGCAGCGTGCCCATGCTGCGACTGTGGATGAGCAGCATGCGCTGGTCATTGAGCCAGATGCGGCCATCGCCCGGAGAGAAGAACAGGCATTCGCTCAGGTCCGACAGGGTCGGATGGGCATCCACGCTCCAGCGGTCGGTACTGGCCGAACTCAGCTGGACCGGGGACGCTGCCGTGCCCTGGCTGCGCACCATCTCGGCAAGGGAAATACGCTGGGATGGCGGCATGGACGGGCTCCTGGCAAGGGTTCGGCAAGCGCGCGCCGCGATGGCGCAGTTCATCAAATGATGAAATTCAGTGGGCTGATGGTTGGTGAATTTGTGCAAATGCGCAAGCTGCAGTGCATCAAGAAACCGCTTCCGACGCAGCAATTTTCCGCCCCGAAAAACCCATCCGACAGCAAGGGGTGCGGATGGATGAGCTTGCTGCAAAGCCGCATGCAGTGGCGTATCGCGCGGTGGCACAGGCTTTGCAGAATGGCCGCTGATCCGGATTGACCGGCCATTACCAAGGAGACCTGCATGTCCAAGCCATCCACCCCTTTGCTTGATCCTGCCCGCTGGCAGCGCCACCTGTTTCGTGGTCGCTGGGAAGAAACCGCCCACGGCACCACCGTCATCGAACCCGCGACCGGCGCGCCGCTGACCGACGTCGGCCTGGCCGGTGCCGACGATGTGGCCGTCTCGGTGCAGGCTGCCGCGGCGGCCCAGGCCGACTGGCTGGCGCGGCCGCCACGTGAGCGCGCCGAGATCTTCCGGCGTGCCGCTGCGCTGTTCCAGCAGCACTTCGATGAGCTGGCGCGCATGGTCGCGCGCGAGACCGGCGGCGTGCTCTTCAAGGGCGAGCACGAGGTACGCGAGGCCATCACCCTGTGCCATCTTGCCGCCGCCATGCCCTTGCAGGCCCAGGGCCAGCTGCTGCCCGGCAGTCCCGGACGACTGAGCATCGCGCGGCGCGCGCCGCTGGGCGTGATCGGGGTGATCTCGCCCTTCAATTTCCCGCTGATCCTGACCTTGCGCACGGTCGCGCCGGCGCTGGCGGCGGGCAACGCGGTGGTGGTCAAGCCGGATGTGCGTACGCCGATTTCCGGCGGTTTCATGCTGGCCCGCGTCTTCGAGGAAGCGGGTTTGCCCGCCGGACTGCTGCACGTTCTGCCCGGTGGCGCACAGGCGGGCGAGGCGCTGGTGACGGCGCCCCAGGTGGCGATGATCGCCTTCACCGGTTCGCCCGCCGTGGGCCGTCGCATCGGCGAACTGGCGGGGCGACATCTCAAGAAGGTCTCGCTGGAACTGGGCGGCGCCAATGCGCTGGTGATCCTCGACGACGCCGACCTCGATATCGCAGCCAGCAACGCCGCCTGGGGCGCCTGGCTGCACCAGGGCCAGATCTGCATGGCGGCCAATCGCATCCTGGTCCATGCCTCGCTGGCCCCGGCTTTGCTGGAGCGACTGGTAGACAAGGCGTGCCACCTGCCCGTGGGCGATGGCGCCGGCGGCCAGGTGGCCCTGGGTCCGCTGATCGATGCGCGCCAGCTGCAGCGCGTGCATGGACTGGTGCAGGACAGCGTGGCGGCAGGCGCGCGCTTGCTGGCTGGAGGCGCATATGAAGGTTTGTTCTATCAACCGACCGTCCTCTCCGGCGTACGACCGGGCATGCGCGTATTTGATGAAGAAATCTTTGGTCCGGTGGCCAGCGTCATCACCGTCGGTTCCGAGGACGAGGCCATCACCCTGGCCAACCAGAACCAGGGCGGACTGGCCGCCGGCGTGATCTCCGGTTCGCTGGCGCGGGCCATGCGGGTGGCCGCGCGGCTGCGCCAGGGCATGGTCCACGTCAACGATCAGACCGTCAACGACGAATGCGTCAATCCCTTCGGTGGCCCCGGCATCGCCGGCAATGGCACCAGCGTGGGCGGCCCGGCGGACTGGGAAGAATACACGCAATGGAAGTGGATCACGGTCAAGGAGCAGGCCACGCCGTATCCCTTCTGAAGCCATTGCATGGATGCAGCAGCAAGAAGTTGAACGATATAAATCATTATCCAAGGAGACCAGCATGACACTGCAAGACAAGACCATCGTCGTCACCGGCGTTTCTTCCGGCATCGGTGCCGAGACCGCCCGGCTGCTGCGGGGACAGGGCGCCCGCGTGATCGGGGTAGATCGCAATGCGCCCATGATCAGCATGGCAGCCTTCGTGCAGGCCGATCTCTCCAGCGCCGATGCCATCCATGACGTCGTCGCGCAACTGCCCGAGCAGATCGATGGCCTGTGCAACGTGGCCGGCGTGCCCGGCACCGCGCCGGTGGACTTGGTTGCGCGCGTGAACTATCTCGGCTTGCGTCATTTCACCGAACTGCTGATCCGTCGCATGCCGCCCGGCAGTGCCATCGTCAACGTGGCCTCCATCCTTGGTGCCGAGTGGCCCAAGCGGCTGGAACAGCACAAGGCGCTGGCCCAGACCGCTGGTTTTGCGGCGGGTGCCGAATGGCTGGCGCAGCATCCGGTCGCGCAGGAGAACTGCTACCAGTATTTCAAGGAGGCGCTCATCGTCTGGAGCATGGCTCAGGCCCAGCCCTGGTTCCTCCAGCATGAGATCCGCATGAACAGTGTCGCCCCCGGTCCGGTGCTCACCCCCATCCTGGGTGACTTCGTGACCATGCTCGGGCAGGAGCGCGTGCAGAAGGATGCCCACCGCATGAAGCGCCCGGCCTATCCGGACGAGATCGCCGCGGCCATCGTCTGGCTGTGCGATGACGGCAGCCGCTGGATCAATGGCGTGAACCTGCCGGTCGATGGCGGGTTGGCGTCGACCTATCTGTGAGTCGCTGCAACGGGGCCCGAACGACAACAACACAACAACACAAGGAGACAACATGAGCAACAAGCGACAACCCGCCCGCCGACGTGCGGCGTGGCTGGCACTGACCTTGAGCCTGCTGCCCGCGCTGGCCAGCGCCTACGACCAGCCCGCCGTCAACCTGGGCGGCACCAGCTTCTTCGATGGCGCACCGCTGCCCGGCGGTCCCGGTTTTTATTTCGTCGAATACCTCACCTACACCAAGGCCACCAGACTGCTGGACAACAACGGCAAGCGGCTGGGCCTTCCTGCCACCCAGGACATCAGCGTCTTCGCGCCCATCAGCCAGTTCATCTACGTGCCACCGGGAGCGAAATTCGGCAACAAGCAACTGGGCTTCCAGGTACTGGTGCCGTGGGTGGCCCATGCCAAGGTCGACGATGGCGCCAGCAATGCCATCCTTCGCGGCAATACCGGCGTGGGCGACATCAGCGCCGGCGTGTCCGTGCAGTTCGACCCCGTCATGGGGGCGCAAGGGCCGCGCTATGCGCAGCGTTTCGAACTCCAGTTCATCTTGCCGACCGGTGCCTATGACCGCAATGCCTCCGTCAATCCGGGCAGCAATGCCTGGTCCTTCGATCCTTACTGGGCCGGCACGCTGTGGGCCAGCCAGAACCTGAGTTTCAGCTGGCGCCTGCACTATCTCTGGAACGCCCGCAACAATTCGCCCAATGCGGCCTTTGGCAACAACGTCAGTTCCACCCAGGCGGGGCAGGCGGTGCATGCCAACTTCTCCGCCGAGTACGTGCTCAATCCGAATCTGACCATCGGTGCGGCGGGCTACTGGCTGCAGCAGATCACCGATACCCAGGTCAACGGCAGCGATGTGGCGGGGCGTCGCGAGCGCGTAGTCGGACTGGGGCCGGCAGCGATGGTGAAATTGTCTGATCGCGATCTGCTGTTCTTCAACGTGTACCAGGAATTTGCCGTACGCAACCGGGCCGAGAACAGCAAGTTCCAGATCCGTTACGATCACCATTTCTGATCCGGCGCATCTGGCTCCCTGGTCCGCTGCGGCTCTGCCTGCTTTCCTACAGCAGGCAGAGCCGTTGTCCGCTTAACGGCAAGCCTTTCCGGCGTGATACTGGTCTCGACAATGACAACGCGGCACGCTTGCTTGCCGCGACAAGACGGGAGATCCGCACCATGCCAGCCACCACCCCATCCACTACCGACCAGCCCGCGCGCCTGCGCAAGTCTCTCGGGGGTGGACGCCTGCCGCCGGTGGAGCGTCCGCCGCAGCTGCCCATGCCCCCTGCGCGGATATCCTCGCAGCCTGGCTCACCGACGTCCCGTACTGCGGCCGAGGCCGATCATGCCAAGCCCGTAGTCAGGCAAGCGCAGCACGAGGAATACACCCCACCCGGCCCCTGCGCGCAAGCCAGCGTCAGTGGACCTGATGTCGCGGCTTTGTTTCATTTCCGGACTATCGCTCTGATAGGCAATGACGATTGTTCCAGAACCCGGAACACTCAATTCTCTCCAGCATGGTTTTTCTCCTTCGCGCTCTTCCGTAGACTTCAGTCCATCGATGAACGACATCGCAACGCAAGAAACGATGCGCTTCTAGAGAGTGGTATCGGCCGACCGACATCCCGGCCAGGTGCTCACTGAACTGTAATGAACCTGACTCAAGTCCACTTAACGCATTCAAGGAGAAACATCATGTCCGCAAAGACCATCATCGCCGCTGTCCTGGCCCTGTCCGCTTCGTCGGTCGCTTTCGCTGAAGCCCAATACCCGGTCGACCAGCCTTTCGTTTCGCACACCACCCGCGCTGCAGTGAAGGCTGACCTGGCCCGCGCCCAGGCACAAGGCATCGCCAACCAGCCTGACTCGGTGTTCCCGGTTCTTGGCAACGGTCCCGTCAAGAGTGAAGTGCAGACTGCTGACAGCACCGCCGATTCGACCTACGCTGGTGCCTGATGCAGGGCCATCCGATGCGTGGGCCGGCTTGATCGGCCACGCATCGCGGTTCGCTGCATCGTCACTGGTGTGACGCAGGAACCCCGGCACGTAAAACAAGAAAGAGGAATTCATCATGCTGCATCAACTGTTCTCGCGTAGCCTCTCCGTGTATCCACGGATCTACCTGCAATTTGCCGCTCTGGTCGGTTTGCTCATTGCCGCCGAGTTCAGCTTGAGTACGCTATCCATGATGCTGACCCAGCGCGCCGTCTATCGCGTCTCGCAGCGCGTGCGCCACCGCCGTGAATTGCAGCGTCGTGAACGCTGTGCCGATACCGGCGGCAATTGCTGTGCCTGAGCCTGGCTCAAGAATTTCGCTATGAAAAAAGCGGCGCACCTGTTGTGGGTGCGCCGCTTTGTTTTTTGGCGCCGATGCCGATGGCGGTTTTCGGGGGGAGGGCTGTTGTCGATGGATGGGTTCTGGACATTCGCTCAGTGTGATTCGTCCCAATGCGGAGGCGGCGGCATTGACGAATGGCTGCATGTTCAAGAATCGAGCAACTTTTCAATATCGATTCCCGCGAATGGCAGTTCCGGCTCTGCGAACTGGCGGAGAATCGTCAGGTGCACGTTGGCATTCACCTTGACCAAATTTTCGAGGAGGATTTTTCCTCCTAGCACGATGGCAGGCTCGAATCCATAGATCTCATGCGGCTCAAGCGGGCCTAATTTGGATCTGGCGCGTTCGAAGAGCGGCTGTCCGTTCTCGTCTTCCATTTCAAACCGATCTGGATCGCTGAACGCAAAAAAACAGCGGATCGAAAAATCCAGGTCCTCCTTGGTTTTTTCCTTCAATTCATGTTCTAAAGCAGAGATCATATTGACGGCACAATCAATCGTGACGCTACGCCCCGTCTTCTCACCGCATAAATAGAGACCACCAAATGCAGACCTTGCAATCACGTGGAATGCGTCAATCTCGTCCAACCCTGTGTCTGCAAGCCACTCATCAACGAGGTCTTCATAGTCATCAGGGTCAACTGTGAAAAATAGACCATTTGCGTATTCGCACCATCCTTCTTGCTCCCAGTATGTCAATAACTTATCTGGCAGCTTACCGCGCCACTTTTCAAGGCTTGCGGCGGGTACCGGGGAGGTTTTGGTTGCTTCGCCAAAGTTACTAATAAAATATTCGAAGTCTTCGTCTCTCATCATCATCGCCTTGGCTTGATTCACTTCACCGCGGGAGTGGCTACAGCTATGAATGGCTGGATGTTGGCTTGCTCTCTCACCACGGTACGTTTCAAGAGTCGAGCAACTTTTCGATATCGATCCCAGAGAGTGGCAGTGATGGTTCTGCGAACTGGCGGAGAATCGTCAGGTGCACATGAGCATTCACTTTTACCAAATTATCGAGACGTATTTTTCCTCCGAGTACAATGGCGGGCTCGAATCCATAGATTTCATTCGGTTCAAGAGGGCCTAGTTTGGCTCTTGCGCGTTCGAAGAGTGGCTGTCCATTCTCGTCTTCCATGTCAAACTCGTCCGGCTCACTGTCCCCAAAGAAAAAACGGACAGAAAAATCCAGTTCATCCTTAGTTTGAGCGATTAAATCTGCGGGTAGAGCAGCGATCGAGTTAATCGGACATGCAATCGTGGCGCTGCATCCGGTCTTCTCACCACACACATAAAGATCGCCAAATGCAGTTCTTGCAATCACGTGAAACGCATCAATCTCATCCAATCCCGTGTCGGCGAGCCACTCATCAACGAGGTCTTCATAATCATCAGGGTCAACGGTACAAAACAGACCATCCTTATATTCGCACCATCCTTCTTGCTGCCAGTATGTCAGTAACTGTTCTGGCAGCTTATCCCGCCATTTTTCAAGGCTTGCGGCGGGCACCGCGGTGCGCTTGGTCGCCTCACCAAAATTTCTAATAAAAAATTCAAAGTCTTCGTCTCTCATCTTATTCCCTTGCCTCGGCAAGGCTCCAGTTTGACATTCATTTTTTGATCCCCGCGACCATTATCGATCGCATTCTTGGCTTCCCTATCCATCTCCTGCACCCTTGTCAGGGGTTTCTCTCCCGAGTTCCGGCTTCCGGGCGGCGTATAAGCTTGGTTCCAGCTTGCTCCAATTGACTTGTTCACGTCAGCGCGGCCTATACTCGGGGTTTCGTGCCGCATCCAACCTCCAGCGACCATGTCTGGCTCATGCAGCGCGGCTAATTTGCTCATCAACGCTTTTGCTTGAGATCCGGCCTGCAGTTTTGCATCTGCTTGGCTCATCCCTCGCTTACGTAGACTCTTGGTGATATTTTTCGTCATTCGCGCCAAGGCAGTTTTCCGTTCGCGTTCTTGCGCCTCGCCAGCAGCCGGGTTCCGGTTCATTTTTTTAAACGCATCCCTGGCCATCGCGTATTCGCTCGCTGTCAGACTATTGATGGCCTCCTCTTGACGTCTGAGCTGCTCCGCCATTTCTTTCAGAAACGCCTTTTGTTCCTCCTTGCTCATCCGCATGAATTGTTTCTTGTCATACGGATGGAAGCAAGGCACTTTGAACGGACGGGCCTTGACGGTGACATCCTTCTTCGGGTCCTTGGGCTTTTGGGGTCCAGGCGCAGCTTCTCTGGCGACCTTGGCTTCGCGGGCAACCCTGGCGGCTTCCTCTGCTTCCTTTGCCGACTTGGCCGCTTTGGCAAGTTCTTCTGCCTCATGCGCCCCCTTTCCGACTCGGGATGCCGTTCCTGCACCCTTTGCCATGCCAACTGCGCGTTTGGCGACCTTGCCAACGGTGGTGACCACCTTCCCGCCCGGGATCATGCTCGCCGCAGCAATCCCCGCTTCAACGTAGTCCCCCTCGGCGGTATAGATGGCCGCATCAATTGCACCCGTGATGACCGACAAGCCCGGAACGAAACTGGCCACGCCCAGCACACCGTGCACCCACGGACTGGACTTCTGCCAAAACGTTTTCTCGGCCGCAGTCTCTGCCTTGATGGCTGCGTTGGCTCCGCCACCGTGCGGCTCGATGTGCGTGAACGACCTGTCAGCCTGTTCGAGGATGACGCCTTTGGTCGTCATGACACTGCAGCCCGCGTCTTATCGACCGGGTTGCAGGGCAAGTCGTTGAATTCAAGCCAGGTCTGATCGGCCAAGCGCGCAAGAGCAAGCGCGAAGTCGCGTGACAAGCCCTCGCCGTCGTCAAGCTGGTTGACTAACGGTTCATTTTGGGAGACGGGTTGATACGGAAAAGCCCGCCGCAGAATGCGGGCGTAAGGATGGTCCGGAAGCAGCTGTTCCAGACCCGGGGATGCTTTGGGCATGCGAAGATCCTGTGCTCATCAAGTATCCCTCCCTGATGCAACACTGGCCCGCATTGTAATGTTTCCTTGTGGAAACGAGCAACTCCCGAATGATGACTGCGGCTACGAACTGCTGAAGATACGACCAATGAGCAGTCCACCCAGCGATGTCCCTGGGCCGCTCACGTTGCGGCTTGCCATCCTCAAAGCCCGCGCTCCAGCAACTGCAACTGTTCACGGAAGGCGGGCTTCAGGCGATACAGCTGCGCCGGACGATGCGCCCCGCTCTCGAACTGGCCATCGACCGGTTCGAGCATGTCCATCTCGGTCATCTTGCGGCGGAAGCTCACCTTGTTGATGCTCTCGCCCATCAGCACTTCATAGACCCGCTGCAACTGCGGCAAGCTGAAGACATCGCCCAGCAGATGGCAGGGCAGGGACGAGTACTGGCTCTTGCTGCGCAGGCGCGAGACCGCCATCTCGATGATGTCCCCATGATCAAAGGGCAGGGGCGGCAGCCGGTCCACGCTGTGCAGGCGAATCTCGTCCCGCTCGGCCTGGGCGATGGTGCTGGCCGGCACCAGCGCGTAATACGCGATCGATATCGACCAGCCACGCGGATCACGCGCCGCGCCGGAGAAGGTGGCCAGTTGTTCCAGATAGGGCGCGGCGATGCCGGTTTTGTCCAGCAGCACGCGGCGCGCGGCATCGCGCGCATCAACATCGGTACGCGCATGGATATAGCCGCCGGGCAGCGCCGCCACCCCCTTGAAGGGGGCATGTTCGCGCTTGAGCAGCGCCACTTCCAGCCCCTCGGCTGTGAGCGTGAGCAACGCCACATCGACTGTGCAGATCACCGGATCCATTTTTATCCTCGCCTTGTCCAAGTGGGGGAAGTCTAAAGGTACTTAGTGTCATTGTGAATCTATTTGTTGTAATTCGAATCATGGATGGCCTGTAAAGGCCATTTAGAGGGCAAATAAAGAAAATTCACGAAATCTTTGTTAGTTGCAAAAGTAAATTAAGTGGTCTACACTGGCCTCACCGTAACCCGACGCACTCCGAAAGGTGGACACCATGAAGCGCTCCCTGCATCTCCTCGTGATCGATCCGCAAAACGATTTCTGCGATCTGCCGGCGCACTGGTTGCCGGTGGACCCGGCCACCGGCGGGGTATTGCAACCAGCGCTGCCGGTGGCAGGCAGCCATGCCGACCTGCAACGCGTGGCGCGTCTGATCGACCAGGGCGGTGAGGGCCTCTCGGCCATCAGCATCACCCTCGATGCGCACCACAGGCTGGACATCGCCCACCCCACGTTCTGGCAGCAAGCCGATGGCGCGGCGGTCACGCCCTTCACCCAGATCGAGGCCGCGCAGGTGCGTGCCGGTACTTTCCTGCCACGCGATCCGCAAGCGCTGCCGCGCGCACTGGCCTATCTCGATGCACTGGAAACCGCCGGACGCTACCGCCTCATGGTCTGGCCGGTGCACTGCGAGATCGGCAGCTGGGGCGGTGCGGTCCACGCCGGTGTGCGCGCCGCCTACAACGGCTGGGAAGAGCGCACGCTGGGCGTGGTCACCAAGCTGGGCAAGGGCAGCAATCCGTGGACCGAGCACTATTCGGCCGTGATGGCCGAAGTACCGGATGAGGACGATCCCGCCACCCAGCTCAACCGTGGCTTCATCGCCACCCTGGGCGAGGCCGATACCGTCTACATCACCGGCGAGGCGGGCAGCCACTGCGTGCGCGCCACCACCGAGCACATCGCCGCCAACCTCGATGCCGCCGGCCGTGCCCGGCTGGTGCTGGTGACCGATTGCATGAGCCCGGTGGCCGGCTTCGAGGCGCAGTACCAGGATTTCCTGGCCGCCATGTCACAGGCCGGTGTGCGCCTGGCCACTTCCGAGCAGGTGCTGCAGGAACTGCAAGCCAACGCCTGATCCATTCACGTCTGAAAGGAGTGCCCATCATGGCACCCGTCGTTCGCAGTCTGCTGGAAACCGATCTCTACAAGTTCACCATGTGGCAGGCGCTGCTGCACAGCCATCCCGGTGCCCAGGCCGAGTACACCTTCGTGTGCCGCAACCAGCCGCAATTCCCGCTGGCCGAACTCAAGGCGGACGTGGAGCGCGAGCTGGATCACCTCTGCAGCCTGCGCTTTGGCAGCGATGAACTGGACTACCTCGCCCAGCTGCGCTACATGAAAAGTGACTTCATCGATTTCCTCGCCCTGTTTCGTTTCCAGCGCAAGTTCATCGAGGTCAGCACCGAGGGCGAGCGCCTGTGCATCGTGGCGCGCGGTCCGCAGGTGCATGTGATGGGCTTCGAGATCTTCGTGCTCTACATCGTCAACGAGCTGTATTTCCGCCGCGTCGGATCGGCTGCGGCGCTCGGGGAAGCAAGCCGCCGCCTGCGGGACAAGATCGGGCTGCTGCGGGCCTTCGCTGCCGAGCCGCCTCGCCGTCATCCCTTCGAGTTCTTCGACTTCGGCGTGCGCCGCCGCTACAGCGCTGCGTGGCAGGAGGAAGTGGTGGCCACGCTGGCGCGCGAGCTGCCGCAGTATTTCAAGGGCACTTCCAATGTCTGGCTCGCCAAAAAATATCAGCTGGTGCCCATCGGCACCATGGCCCACGAATACCTGCAGTCCTATCAGTCCTTCGGCGTGCGCTTGCGCGATTTCCAGAAGGCTGCGCTGGAAGACTGGGTGCAGGAATACCGCGGCGACCTCGGCGTGGCCCTGACCGACGTGGTCGGCATGGATGCCTTCCTGGCCGACTTCGACCTGTACTTCGCCAAGCTCTTCGACGGCCTGCGGCACGACTCCGGCGATCCCTTCGAATGGGGCGAGAAGGCGCTGGCGCACTATCGCAAGCTACGCCTGGATGCCAATACCAAGCGTCTGGTGTTCTCCGATGGTCTGGACCTGCCGCAGGCGCTGCGTTTGTATCGTCACTTTTCCGACCGTGCCATGACCGGTTTCGGCATCGGCACCAACTTGAGCAACGACACCGGCATCGCGCCGCTGAACATCGTCATGAAGCTCTCGTCCTGCAACGGCCAGTCCGTGGCCAAGCTGTCCGATTCGCCGGGCAAGACCCTGTGCAAGGACGAAACCTTCCTGGCCTATCTGCGCCAGCTGTTCGGCATCGCCGTGCCGGCCACCCCTGCCTGAGCCGCTGCGGCGGCAGAAAGGACACATCATGCTTCGCATTGCCATCGCCCAATGCAATCCCACCATCGGTGACTTCACCGGCAACCTGGCGCTCCATCTCGATGGCCTGCAACGGGCCGCCCAGACCGGTGCCGACCTGCTGGTCTTTCCCGAACTCTCGATCTGCGGCTACTACCCCGGCGACCTGCTGGAAGAACCGCGCTTTCTGGCGCAAGCCGAACTGGCGCTGCAAGAGCTGATAGACGCTACACGCCAGCTGCCGGGACTGACTGTCGTCATCGGCGCGCCGCGCCGCAATCCCGGCCCCGGCAAGCCGCTCTTCAATGCCTTGCTGGCCGTGCGCGAGGGTGCCATCGTGGCCGAGTATCACAAGCAATTGCTGCCCGTGTATGGCGTCTTCGATGATGGCCGCCATTTCGAGGCCGGTCCCGAGACCGCCTGTGTTTTGCCCATCAAGGGCCTGCGGGTCGGCTTCCTGATCTGTGAAGATGGCTGGAACGACGACCTGCGCAGCTACCGCGTCAATCCCTTCGAAAAGCTGGCCCAGGCCGATGCGCAACTGGTGGTCTCCATCAATGCCAGCCCGTCGGACGTGGGCAAGCGCAGCCAGCGCCACGCCCTGTTCCAGGCCGCCTGCCTGCGCCGTCAGATGGCGCTGCTCTACGTCAACCAGGTCGGCGGGCAGGACCAGCTGGTGTATGACGGCGGCTCCTTCGCCATGTCGCCGCTGCAGGGGCTGGCCTTCGAGGCGGCGCGCCTGGCCGAGGATTTCCAGATCATCGCCTTCGAGAGCGGACGCTTCCTGCGCAGCGACGGTGTGGGCGAACCGGTCCGGGAAGACCAGACCCTGGCCACGCCCGAATTCCAGCGCCGCCAGATCCTGCTGGGCCTGCGCGACTATGCGCGCCGCTGCGGCTTCGGCAAGGTAGTGGTGGGTTCTTCTGGGGGCATCGATTCGGCGCTCACCATCGCGCTGGCGGTTGAGGCACTGGGTGCGCAGAACGTGGTGGCGGTGACCATGCCGTCGATGTTCTCCAGCACCGGTTCGGTCGATGACTCCGAAGCGCTGTGCCAGGCCCTGGGCGTGACCCTGTTCCGCCACCCCATTGCCGACCTGGTGCGCGAATTCGAGGATGGCTTCGCCCGGGCCTTCGGCGCACCCCTGCGCGGGCTGCCGCTGGAAAACCTGCAGGCGCGCGTGCGCGGTGCCATCCTGATGGAATACTCCAACGGCTATGACGCCCTGCTGCTGACCACCGGCAACAAGAGCGAGATCTCGGTAGGCTACTGCACCCTGTACGGCGATACCAACGGTGGCCTGGGCCTGATCGGCGATCTCTACAAGACCGAGGTCTATGCCCTGGCGCGCCACCTCAACGCGCAGGCCGGTCGCGAGCTTATCCCTGCTGCCATCATCGACAAGGCGCCCTCGGCAGAACTGGCACCGGACCAGCGCGATACCGACAGCCTGCCGCCTTACGAGGTGCTCGACGAGATCCTCAAGTGGCACATCGAAGGCAGCCGCCTCCCTGTCGAGCAAGCGCAGGCCGCCGCCAGCGCGGTAGAACAGATCAGGGGAACCGACACCGGGGCGGCGCTGGTCGAACGCATCTGTCGCATGGTGGCGCGCAACGAATACAAGCGCCGCCAGTCGCCGCCGGTGATCCGCCTGCGCGCACGGGCCTTTGGCAGCGGGCGGCAGATTCCCATCGCGGTGCGCTATTGACTCGCACCGGCTGCGACGATGATCGGCAGCCTTTGATCCTGTTGTCAGCATCATCAAGGAAAGCACATGCCCATCCTGAATCCGCAATACGACGCCGCCGTGGTCATCGGTCGCTTCCAGCCCGTGCACAACGGCCACCTGCATCTGCTGCATCACGCGCTGGAGTGCGCTGCCACGGTCATCGTGGTACTGGGCTCGGCCTTCCATGCGCGCAACACCAAGAATCCCTTTACCTGGGAGGAACGCGCCGCCATGATCGCCGGGGCCATGCCGCCCGGGCAACGTGAACGCCTGCGCTTTGTCGCCACCCGTGATTACTACGACGACCGCCGCTGGTCAGCCGAGGTGCGCCGCCTGGTCGCCACCCGGACCGATCCCCAGGCCAGGGTGTTGCTGGTCGGTCATTTCAAGGATGCCTCCAGCTACTACCTGTACCACTTCCCGCAATGGCAGCTGGAAACCCTGCCACGCGCCGGTGACATCGATGCCACCGATATCCGCAAGGTCTGGTTCGAAGCCGAGGACCTGGAGGTCAGCCTCGACGTGCTGGCCCCGCTGGTACCGTCCAGCGTGCGCCACTATCTGCGTGCCTGGTCGCTGCTGCCGCATTACGCGGCGCTGGTGGAAGAACATCGCCAGCTGCGCAAGTATCATGCGGCCTGGGCGGCGGCACCCTATCCACCGGTCTTCACTACAGTCGATGCGGTCATCCGGGCGGCGGACCATGTACTGCTGGTGCAGCGCAAGGGCTTTCCGGGGCGCGGCCTGTGGGCCATTCCCGGTGGCTTCCTGGACCAGCGCGAGCGCCTGATGCAGGCGGCCCTGCGCGAACTGGCCGAGGAAACCAACCTGGCCGTGCTGGACGTGACGCTGGAAGAGGCGCTGGTGGACGTCAAGATCTTCGACCATCCTGACCGCAGCGCGCGCGGGCGCACCATCACCCACGCCTACTATTTCGACCTGCGGCTGGAGCACTTGCCGGAAGTGGAGGCCGCCGATGATGCAGCCCAGGCGGTGTGGACGCCCATCGACCAGCTGGCCGCGATGGAGGCGAGCTTCTTCGATGATCACTTCCATATCCTCGATACCTTCCTGGACCTGACCGGCGGGCATTGACCCTGGCGCTCGCTGCGGCAGCTGTTGCGCAGAGGAAAGCATTGCCTTTGCATCTTCATTTTCATCCTGTCGTGGCAGGCTCCATGCCAAAATGGCATGGGGCGCTGTCGATGCCGTTTCGGTATAGTGGCTGGCGTTCCAAGGGAGGGCGACCGCCACGCACAACATGGCCGGCGCCATAGACAAGCCGCCGGACCAGCGCGGCAAGCCAACGGGGTAGGGAAGATGGAAATCAAATGGGTGGAGGACTTCCTCTCGGTCGTCGATACGCTGAACTTCAGCCGTTCAGCCAAGCTGCGCAATGTCACGCAACCGGCCTTTGGCCGCCGCATCCGCTCGCTGGAGACCTGGCTGGGCGCAGAACTGTTCGACCGCTCGTCCTATCCCTGCACGCTCACGCCGGCCGGCGAGTCCTTCGTACCGATCGCCAAGGAAATGCTCAACCAGTCCATGCAGGCGCGGCTGGTACTGCGCGGCCAGCTGGCCGGTGCGCAGTCCTCGGTGCGTTTTGCCATGCCGCATACGCTGCTGCTGACGGTCTTCCCCAAGCTGCTGTCGGAAATCGAAAAGACCATCGGCGCCATCGCCACCACCGTCATGGCGGGCAATGTGCACGATGCGGTCATGGCACTGGTGGAGCGCAACTGCGACCTGCTGCTGTGCTATGACCATCGCCAGCAGGGCATCGCCCTCGATACCGAGCGCTATGACGTGCTCTCGCTGGGCAAGGAGCCGCTGCGCCCCTACGTCAAGACGCTGCCCGGCGGATTGCCCAAGTACGTCTTGCCGGGCACGCCCAATGATCCGCAACCCTTCCTGAGCTATTCCCCGTATTCCTCGCTCTCGCGCATCGTCGAGAAGGCCCTGCATTCCAGCCCGCGCCGCGTGCATCTGTTCCGTCGCTTCGAGACCGATCTCGCCGAGGGTTTGAAGAGCATGGCCGTCGAAGGCCATGGCATCGCCTGGCTGCCGGCCAGCGCGGTCGCGCGCGAGATCGCCGAGGGCAAGCTGACCCTGGCCATCGCCCCGAACGACAGTGAGGCGCTGGAACAAGGGCTGTGGTGCGACGAGATGGATATCCGCGTCTATCGCCGCCTCGATGGCGCCAATCCGGACATAGACCGGATTTGGAACTATCTCAAGGCCGAGCACGGTACGCCGTAATTACTCCTGCATTTTTTGAAGCCAAGGTCCCCAATGAAATTTCTTGCCAACCAGCAGGTCAGCGAACTGCTGACCACCGAAGACGCCATCGCCTCCATGCGCGAGGCCTTTGCCCACGCCGCCGAGGGCGCGCACCAGGGGCGCGTACGCACCAGTGCCGCCAATGGCGTGATGCTGTCGATGATGGGCGCGGTCATCCCCTCCGCCGGGATTGCCGGGGCCAAGGTCTACACCACCATCAAGGGTCAGTTCAAGTTCGTCATCCAGCTGTTCTCCAGCCAGACCGGCGCACCGCTGTGCACGCTGGAAGGCGATGCCATGACCGGCCTGCGCACTGCGGCCGCCACGGCGGTGGCCTGCGACGCGCTGGCCCGCAAGGATGCCGTCACCCTGGCCGTGATCGGTACCGGTGTGCAGGCGCGCTCGCACATTCCGGCGCTGCTGCAGGTGCGGCCCTTCAAGGAAGTGCTCATTGCCGGCTTGTCCGGCCGCGAAGCCCTGGCCGAGGAGGTCACGCGCAACCACGGTGTGTCGGCGCGCGTGGTGAGCATTGACGAAGCTGCGGCGGCAGCGGACGTGCTGGTCACCGTGACCCGCTCGGCCACGCCGCTCTTTGATGGCAAGCTGCTGCGCCCGGGCGCCTTCGTGGCGGCTGTCGGCGCCTCCAAGGCCAACGTGCGCGAGCTGGACGATACCGCCATCGGTCGTGCCGCCGCCCTGTTCGTGGAATGGAAGCCGCAGGCGCAGCAGGAGGCCGGCGACCTGGTGCAGTGTGCGCCGGGCGTGTTCGACTGGGAGCAGGTGATGGAACTGGCGCAGGCCGTCGATGGCAGCCTGCCGTACCAGCGCCGGGAAGAGGACATCGTCATTTACAAGGCCATCGGTATCGGCCTGGAAGATGTGGCGCTGGCGGGACTGGCGTATCGCAAGGCGTGCGCGCAGTACGGCTGGTAAGCCGGACCCGGGTGGCATGAAAAAAAGGCGCTGCGGATTTCCCCGCAGCGCCTTTTTATTTGGCCCAGCCTGGAATCAGGCCGCCACTTTCTTGTCACTGGCGGCGGCTGCCGGCTTGGCCCGCAAGGCGGTGGCGGTGGCGATGAGCACGATGGCGATGCCCGCCACGGTACCCGGGGTGACCGGTTCGTTCAGCAGCAGCCAGGCCCACAGTGAGGCCGTCATCGGCACCAGGAAGGTCACGGTGATGGCCTTGGTGGCACCTTCGGCGGCAATCAGTTGGAAGAACAGTGCATAAGCGATACCGGTACAGACCACGCCCAGCACCAGTACAGAGAGCAGGGCCGGCAGCGTACCCGCTTGCAAGGCATGCGGCATCGAGGGTGCGGCCAGCGGCAACAGACAGAGGGCTGCGGCGAACTGGCTGCCGGTGGCCATGGCGATGGGCGGGATGCCACCGGCGCGCATGCGCGTGAAGGTGGCGGCGAAACCATAGCTGACCGCCGCCCCCATGGCCGCCAGCACACCGGCGACCACCAGCGCGTCGACTGGCGCCGGACCGATGCCGACCAGCACTGCCACACCCACCAGACCCAGCACGAAGGCGCCGGTACGCAGCAGGCTCAGACGCTCGCCCAGCAGCAGGAAACCGAACATGGCCGTGAAGATCGGTGCCAGCGAATTCATGGTGGCCATGTAGGCCGAGGGAATGTGCAAGGCCGACCAGGCAAAGAGTGCAAAGGGCAGGGCGGTATTGAAGATGCCGATGACCAGGTAGGGCAGCCAGTTGCGCCGCCATTGCAGCGATACCCCGCGCATGCGCGCAAAGGCCAGCAGCGAGAGCGTGGCCAGCGAGGCGCGGCCGAAGGTGGTCAGCATGGGACCGAAGACCGGCGCGGCAATGCGCATGAGCATGAAGCTGGTGCCCCAGATGGCAGCCAGCAGCAACAGCTTGGCGATGTTGGAGGAGGACATGGAAGTGGGCGGTACCGCAATGCGGTGTCGGGATGGCCAGTCGGATGATGATTGTACGGCCACTTCCGAAAGCCGTCCCGGTACAGTTGGCAGCTTTGTACCGGGCCACTTGGCTGCAGCGCAACAGACACCGGGGAGAATGAGGAAGAACTGTGCATGGCACCGTACCGGGCCACTTGCTAGACTTGCCAGCCTGACACTTACTGTACAGGAGCCTGCATGCTGACGATTTACGGCCGTGACAATTCCATCAACGTACGCAAGGTCCTGTGGGCCTGTAGCGAGCTGGGCATTGCCTTTGAGCGGCAGGACTGGGGCATCGGTTTCAGGGCGACCAGCGAGCCGTCCTTCGTTGCCATGAATCCCAATGCGATGGTGCCGGTGATTGATGATGATGGCTTCGTGCTGTGGGAGTCCAACAGCATCTTGCGCTATCTCGCCGGGCAGTACGGCGGCACCGCGCTGTATCCGCAGGCGCCGCGCCTGCGTGCGCGCATCGACCAGTGGATGGACTGGCAGGCCAGTGACCTCAATCGCAGCTGGAGTTATGCCTTCATGGCGCTGGTGCGCAAGTCGCCCGAGCATGGCGACGCGCAGCAACTGGCGGCCTCCATCGCTGGCTGGACGCGCTTCATGCAGGTGCTGGAGCAACAGTTGCAGCACAGCGGCGCTTTCGTGGCGGGGCCGACATTCACGCTGGCCGATATTCCGGTCGGGTTGTCGGTCAATCGCTGGTTCGGCACGCCCTTGGACCATGCGCCCTTGCCGGCCGTGGCGGCGTATTACGAGCGCCTCAGCGAGCGGCCGGGCTTCCGTGCCTACGGCCGCAACGGCATGGCCTGATGGCGGCGGGCGCGGTACACTGCGGCCTTGCGCATGCGCCCATTTCCGTCTTGCAGGTTCACCATGGCCACCCGAAAGAAAAAACTGCTCTTCCTTGCCGCCTTCCTTGGCTGTCTGCTGCTGGCCAGCGTTCCCTTGTGGACTTTGCTGTTTTACTGATCTGTTTTGATCGCTTGCGCCTGCCTCGAAAAGGTATCAGGCGTTACTAAAAATACTTCCATAATTCGCTCTTCTTTTCTGCCCCATGCGGGCCGACGCGTCTTGCCCCGGCATGATGTGCGGCCTTGCTGCGGCACCGGCTGAAGGTTTTTCCGGATTCTCTTCTTCGCGCTGCGGCTGACGTCATCACTGCAGAGGAGGAGCGTATGCCACAAGCCTTCATCACCATCGGGGACAAGACCAGCCACGGCGGCACGGTCATCTCCGGCGATCTCACTTTCATGGTTCATGGCAAGCCGGTGGCACGCGTGGGCGACCAAACGGTCTGCCCCCGGTGCGAGGGGACCTTTGCCATCACTACCGGCGCAGGCGACATGTTCTCGCTCGGCGCGGCCGTTGCACGCCACGGTGACCGCACCGCCTGTGGCGCCACACTCATCGCCAGCCAGGCTACCAGCACGCATGCCGAGGGCCGGATCGCCAGTCCGGAATTCATGGCCGCTGCGGCCGAGCTGGCCAAGGCCGGTGCCGGGAATGCCGCATCCGTCGACTCCGGCATCTGCCTGAGCTGCATGCGCGATGCTGCCATCAGCGGCGCCACCCTGCTGGTGCGCAGCTGATGGCCGCCGACATCATGAAGCGACTGGCCGAGGCCAGGAAGACCATGCCGGCACTGAAGCTGTACGCCCTCGTGGACGGACTGCACTACGAGTCCTGCACGAATGCGGCGCTACGGGCGGCGCCGGGCGTCATTTCACTTTTTGCCGAGACTGTCGATGCGCATCTGGCCCCCGCCGGGCCCTGGCTGCTGGCGGCCGAGAAGCTGTCTCCAGCGTTGCTGGATCAGATCAGCCGTCTGGAAGCCATTGCTCCTGCGGTTTCCTGGATCATCGGCCCGCAGGATCTGCAGGGCCTGGCGCAACTATTGCGCTTGTGCATGCAGATGAGTTTGCCCGACGGACGCACTGCACTGCTGCGTTTTTGGGATCCGCGTGTGTTGGCCGCAGCAGCGCGTGACCTGAAGGCAGCGCAGCGCCATACGCTCTTCGGCCAGCTGTTTGAATGGCACCTGCTGCTCGACGGCCGCCGGGTTCACATCGGGAGGCCGACATGATCCGCCTCGATGAAGACGACCTGGCGCGCTTGCGTGCACGCGATACCGCACATTTCATTGCTGCCGTGGCCGACCAGTTTCTGGCCGAGCGTGCCGACCTGCAGCGCGTGCCGGGCCGCAGCGAGGTAATCCGGCGCATGCGCGAGGCCTATGAGCATGGTTTGTCGCTGGGCTTCGGTGCGCTGTCCCACCTGATCTACATGATGTATCTGTCGGCCGATTGGCCGGGTCTGTTCCGTCGTCCGGGCACCGTGCGCTATCTTCGCCGTCCGGGCGCCACGCCCGAACAAAGGCTCGATGACATGATCGCCGTCCTGCACAAGCTGGCTGCGCCGCAAGATGGGGAGCGCAAATCATGATCGCTCCCGTCGTGGCGGTACCGCTGCTCAGCAGCGAGATTCTTGGATGGATAGGGCTGGGTGCATCGGCGGCTGCAGCCGGTGCCGGGGCGGCCATTTACAGCAGTTCGCGCAGGGCTGAAGAGGCCAAGTCTTCTCCTTTGAGCCAGGCCGATGTGTTGAAGAAAGATCAGTCCTGCAAGCGCTGTCCGCCCGCAGCGGGGAGCCTGGTGCCACGCAACTGGCACATGTCTGAAGAGGCGCGGGCCTATCAGGCGCGCGTGACCGGGTTTGCGCCCTATACCGAGTGGGCCTTCGATGACATTGATTTCGATGGATTCCAGCTCGGCCCGTGTCTGCTGCAAGAGGCCAAGGCACGGTATGCGCAGTTTTTTGACCAGAAGACCAGCCGGCCAAAGTTTTTTTACCTCAACAAGGGATACCAGAACCTGCTCAGGCAGGCCAAGGCGCAGAGTGGCACCGTCTTGAAGTCGCCGCCGGCCCGTTTGCACTGGTATGTGCAAGACGAATTGGTCTTTCGTCACCTAAGCGAGGTGTTCATCCTTAACAGATTTCCCATCCACATTGTCCACTTACCCTGACCGTGAATCTCGATATCAAATTTGCTTTTGTTTCAGCACTGCATACGCTGCCGGACGGCTCGGAGCATTTTTCCATGCTGTGGAAAGTTGCACTTCTGCTCGAACCCATCGGCATGCCACTGGAAGATTGGTGCCCGCCTGCTGATACGCCAGAAGACGCTCGTCGTATCCAGGCATTTGAAAGAGAGGGCCCTACGCGCGCCGCACTGGCCATCGTCGCAGAGAATGAACGGCAAGAACCCGCCAGCCATTTCCGCTACCTGGGGACGTGGAACGGCTATGAGGAAGACGGCGGTGCGGCGATCCTTCTTGGCTTGACGCTGGCCGATGATCCTGGCAATTCGACGTTCCTCTTGCAGACGCAAGCGGTTCCTGCGCTTTGTCGGAAGGACAATCTGATCAAGGTGCTGACGGGGCTCTCGCTGCAATGGCAGCCTCCTTTTATCGCGGTCGATCCTGGCAACTATGGCACGCGCCACAAGGTCTTCGCCGATCGCCCCGGCGCCGGATGGCTGCTGTATCTGCCAGGCAGGATCACGCGTGCCCAGGTCCCCGAGGCCGCCGAGCTGCTGCCGGTATTGAACGAGGACGGACAGCAACGCGGCACCATCATCGTCTCAGTGGCGGGCGATGCGTTTGATGATGAAAATCCCGATCACATCCAGGCCGCCAACGCCATTGAAATTCGCCTGGCCGACCAGGACCTGTTGCCGCGCTACTCTGCCCTGTAAGGCCGGCGCAAAAAAAAATCCCCCGGGTCCGACGACCAGGGGGCCAACATCATTTCATCGCGATTCAGGCAGACACACACCAGGCGGCATCCACAGAGGAACCGTCCCGCTCGCTCAATACGGCAGCCGCCGGGGCGGCAGGCTGGCGCTGCGGGCCAGCGGATGATGCCGCCAGCGGGCTTCGGCCAACAGATAGATCCCCGTCGCCGATATCGCGACGACGACCAGGGTAGAGAGAACGGCAGTCAGCAGGAAGGTGGTGAACATGATGATCTCCTCAAGACGACTTCATCTTAGGAGAAAGCACCTTGCCTGGCTCTAGTGATTTTCCCTAGAAAACACACAAGCCGCTCAGGCAATCCCTGAGCGGCTTGCAGGCCGGCAATGCTGTCATGCTGCCAAGGCAGCGAGTCGCCGCATCAGCCCATCAATAACGTTCCAGCCAGTGCGCGTAAGGTGCCGGCAGCGTCCAGGAGGGGCGCTCCACGCCCAGTTCCTTGGCGGCCTGGTAAGTCCAGTGCGGATTGACCAGGTGCGAGCGGCCCACCATCACCAGGTCGAGCTGGCCCTCCTTGACGGCGCGCTCGGCCAGTTCCGGCGTGCCGAAGCCCCAGGCCGACGACACCGGCACGCCAGCTTCCTCGCGTACGCGCTTGGCGATTGGGCCGAGGAAGGCCGGCCCCCAGGGGATCTGCACTTCCGGGATCGTGAAGCCCATGGTCACGCTGATCATGTCCATGCCGATCTCCTTGAACTGGCGCACCACGCCGATGGAGTCAACCAGCGTCTGCTCGTCGCGGCCATCGTATTCCAGCACGCCGAAACGCACCGTCAGGGCCAGGTGTTCCGGCCACACTTCACGCACGGCACGCAGGGTTTCCAGCAGGAAGCGGGCACGGTTTTCGACGCTGCCGCCATAGATGTCGTCACGCTGGTTGGAATGCGCCGAGAAGAAACTCTGGCCCAGGTAGCCATGGGCGAAGTGCAGCTCCAGCCATTCGAAGCCGGCGTCGCGGGCGCGGATGGCGGCATCGACGAAGTTCTGGCGCACACGTGCGATGTCGTCCAGGCTCATGGCCTTGGGGACCTTGGGCAAGCCCTTGCCGAAAGCAATCGCGGAGGGGGCGATGGTGTCCCAGCCGCGGGCATCGTCGGCAGCGATATGGTCGTCGCCTTCCCAGGGACGATTGGCGCTGGCCTTGCGGCCGGCGTGACCGATCTGGATGCCCGGCGCGGCACCGGCTGCCTTGATGGCTTGCACGACCGGCACGAAGGCTTGCGCCAGTTCGTCCGACCAGATGCCGGTGCAGCCCGGCGTGATGCGGCCTTCCGGGGCAACGGCAGTGGCTTCCACAATCACCAGACCGGCACCGCCACGGGCGATGCTGGCGTAGTGCGACAGATGCCATTCGTTGGCCTTGCCATCCACTGCCATGTACTGGCACATGGGCGGGACGGCGATGCGGTTGCGCAGGTTCAGGTCCTTGAGCTTGAAGGGAGTAAAGAGAGCAGACATGGGTGGCTTCTTGTCAATGATGAAGATGAAATCAACAAGCGCTGCACTGGCACAGCACTCGCTTCGGTTGTTCGTAAATATTCGAACTATGGAAGGAGTATAACCCAAGGTGTATCATTCTGCAGATGCGTCCCTACAAACATCCCGAGATTGCCGAGTTCGTGCTGGAGCGCGTGCTCTACGCGCTGAGCGATTCGATCCGCCTGGAGATCGTGCGCCACCTGGCGCGCGTGGAATGTGCGACCTGCGGCGAGCTCGATGGCGGTCGTCCCAAGTCCACCGTCTCGCATCACTTCAAGGTCTTGCGCGAAGCCGGCCTGGTGCGCACCGAGAGCAATGGCACCACCCACATCAACACCTTGCGCAGCGCCGATATCGAGCAACGCTTTCCGGGTTTGCTGTCGGCCATCCTGGCCCAGCACGACAAGCTGCCGAGCCGCCGCAAGAAAGTGGCCTGAAGCTGGGCCATCCGCTCAGAGCTTGCCGGCCTTGACGTCGGCGTCCACTGCCACGAAGGCCGTGGCCATCGCATACTGTTCTGCCTCTACCGGGGTATTGCCGCGAAAGTCCTCACACACCACGCGCCGGAAAGCGACCGGGTTGTCATTGCGATGCAGCTGGTAACTACCGACCCAGGTGCCGTCGATCTGTTCCCTGCTGCTGACCCGGATGAAATAGCCGTGATGCTCGGCCACGTCATTGTCGAGCTGGGTATCGATCATCGCCCGTGCGTAACCCACGCCGGCCACTTGTGCCGATGCCACCGAAGCGAAGGGATTGCCGCGCAGGCCGGGGGCCGGTTCGCCGTCGATCTGCACGGTGCAAAGGACGTCGCCATCACGTTGCTGCGTGCAGGAGACGCTGATGTGCTTGCCGCGATAGGTGGCGCCATAAGTGGGGAGCATGCGTGCTTTCAAGAAGAAGTGCCTGGGCGCTATAGTGGCGCGATCGTTCATCGTGGTCAATCGTCGTGCGGCCGGCATGGCGTGAGCGCGGCGTAAAAAAGGCCCGCATGTTGCCATGCGAGCCTTCTCCTTCACAGCGGCAATGGGCTCAGGAAATCAGGACCCGTGCTTGGCGAGGCCTTCCCGCATCCGCTTCACTTCCTTCTCCGACACCGCCCCTGCCTGGTTGCTCCAGCCCTGGCGCACGAAGCTGGCCAGTTCTGCCGCTTCCTTGTCCGAGAGGCGATGGGCAAAGCCCGGCATGACCAGGATCGACGGTGCCTTCTCGGTGGAGGGCGTGCGCGCGCCAGCCAGGATCACGTGCAGCAATGCGCTGGGATTGTCGGCATTGACCACGGTCGCGCCATCGAGCACCGGGAAGATGCCCGGCGCGCCCTTGCCGTTGACGAAGTGGCAGGCCGCGCAATTGTCCAGGTACAGGCGCTCGCCCAGGCTCAGGTCCTTGGCGGCCGTGAGTTTCTTCGTGGTCGCCTCGGCCCCTTGCGGCGTGACGCGACCGCTGCTGGCGGAGGCCACCGGCGAGAGCGTCTTCAGATACGCCGCGATGGACTGCAGGTCTTCCGGCTTCAGGTGCGCGGTGCTGTGTTCCACCACCAGGCTCATCTCGCCGGCCACCGAGGCGGTCTTGTTGCGACCGGTCTGCAGGTAGTCGACGATGTCCTGCGCGCTCCAGTGCGGCATGCCGCGCAGCGACGGTACCGCCCAGCCGTTGAGGTCGCCGCCCGAGAGGAATTGCGCCTGACTGCTGTCGCTGGCCTTCTCGTTCATGGCGAACCCGCGCGGGGTGTGGCAGCTGCCGCAGTGGCCCAGGCCCTCGACCAGATAGGCACCACGCTTGATCTCGGCGCTCCAGCCGTCCTGCTCCTTGAAGGGTTTGTCATTGGCGAAGAAGACATTCCACAGCTTCATCCCCCAGCGGATGTTGAAGGGGAAGCTCATGCTGCTGGCCGGCGGCGTGGAGGCCACCGGCTTCACCCCTTGCATGAAGTAGGTGTAAAGGGCATGGATGTCCTCGTCACTCACCTTGGCATAGCTGGGGTAGGGCATGGCCGGATAGAGCTGCGTACCATCGGCACGCACGCCATGGCGCACGGCAGCGGCGAACTGTGCCTCGCTGTAGTTGCCGATGCCGTGTTCCTTGTCCGGCGTGATGTTGGTGGAATAGATGATGCCGTGGCCGCTGTCGATGGCCAGTCCGCCCGAATAGGCCGGCTTGCCGGCGGCGCTGTGGCAGGCCATGCAGTCGCCGGCGCGGGCCAGGTACTGGCCGCGCGCCACCGCGTCCTGGTCGGCCGCGTGCGCCGGATTGAGCGCACCCAGCGTACCCAGCGCAGCCAGCGACAGGACCAGGGCGGCAAACGATGAAGTCAGTTTTTTCATGTTCTCTCCCCCCTTACACCTGGACCAGCGGGCCGGGGTTCTTCAGGTACTGCGTCTTGATGGCTTGCGCCGCCATGAGCGTGATGGCGCCGATGGTGTCGGTCGGATTGGCCTGGAAGTTCTGCGGGAAGGCATTGCCGCCGGGGACGAAGACGTTGTGCACGTCCCAGGATTGCAGGTACTTGTTCAGGGCCGAGTCGCGCGGCGAATCACCCATGATGGCGCCGCCCACGTTGTGGGTGGAGACGTACTTGGTGATGTCCCAGTGCGAATCCAGGGCCAGGAAGCTTTCCGACATGTGATCGGGATTGAGCTCCTTGGCGATCTTGAGCACGATGTCGCGCAGGTAGCGCTGCAGCTTCAGTTCGTTCTGGCGCCAGTCGAAGGTCATGCGCAAGAGCGGCTGGCCCCAGGGGTCCTTGTAGTTCGGATCGAGGTCCAGGAAGTGGCCACGATAGGACATGCAGGTGGTGGTGATGCTGATCTTCATGGAATGGTCGTACCAGTCGATCATGCCCTCCTTCCAGCCGCGCCCCCAGCTCGGCGTACCCGGTGGCAGCGCCGTGCCGATCGGCGCGCCCGAGGCTTGCGAGCTGTGGATCTTGGCGCCGCCGATGAAGCCCAGCTTGATGCCATCGTCGAAGTTGCCCGGGGAGATATCGTTGAACATTTCGCCGCTGGCGCCGGCCGTGGCGAAGGAATTGAAGTGCTTGTCCTTGAAGAACAGCGTCGCGCCACCGTTGGAGAGGAAGGCATAGTTGCGGCCGATGACGCCGGTCTCGGTGATCGGGTCATAGGGCTTGCCGATCCCCGAGAGCAGCATCAGGCGCACGTTGGCAAACTGGAAGCCGGAGAGAATCACGATCTTGGCCGGCTGGAACACTTCCTTCATGTTCTCGTCGATGTAGGTCACCCCGCGCGCGGTCTTCTTGTCGGCGTGCAGATCCACGCGGATGACGTTGGCGTTGACCTTGTAGTCGAAGTTGGGCATGCGCTTGACCACATCCAGGATGGTGGTCTGCGGCGACGCCTTGGAGTAGTTCAGGCAGGGATACTTGCTGCAGAAGCCGCAGTAGTTGCAGGGGGCGATCTGCGCGCCATATGGATTGGTCCAGGCCTGCGAAACATTGGCCGAGGGATTGGGGAAGGGGTGGTAACCCATCTTGCGCGCCACGTCGGCGAACAGGCTGCTGTTGTAGGTGTCGTGCAGCGGTGGCAGCGGATAAGGGTTCGAGCGCGGTCCTTCGAAGGGATCACCGCCCGGCTGGATCTGGCCGCGCAGGTTGCCGGTCTTGCCCGACTGGCCGCACACCTTCTCGAAGAAATCGAAGTGCGGCTCGATCTCGTTCCAGGTGAACGGGAAATCCTTGATGCGCATCTCCGGATCGAGCTGGCCGTGCTTGTAGGCCTGGTCGGCGTAGGTCTTGAGCTTGAGGTCGGTGGGCGTGGGACGGATCAATACCGCCGTCCAGTGCAGGCCCGAGCCGCCCACGCCGGTGCCGGGCGCAAAGGCGCCCCACTTGCGGGTCGGCAGCGCCTGTTGCGCGGTGTTGTAGCGCACTGTCAGGGCAGCATCGCGCGGCATGGCGAAGACTTTGTTGCGGGTTGCGTAGCCATACTGGTCGGCTGGCTTGGGATAGGCGAAGTCCTCGGGCGGACGGTCCGGGCCGCGTTCGAGGGCGCGTACCTTCAGGCCGGCCTGGGCCAGTTCGATGGCCATGAGGGAGCCGGCCCAGCCGAGGCCGACGATGACGACGTCGACGTTGTCGTTGGTGATGTCAGGCATGGAGATCAATCAGTAAGAGGTTGCAGGCGAGGGCGTTGAGATGGCTGGCCGCACGCATCAGGCGCGCTTGCCCGACAGGCTCACGGGGCCCAGCGGATATTTCACGTTGTGCTGGTCCACCCATTCGGTATAGGCCGCACGCGCGCCTGGGAAGCCGATGGCGACCCAGGCTTTCATGTCCTTGTTGCCGCCATACATGGGATCGGCCAGATAGCCGTTCTTGGTATCGCCCAGCAACTGACCAAAGAATTGCGATGGCTTCATCGCCTTTTCGCCCAGCGCGCCAAAATCGACAGCGTTCTTTTGCAGTGCCGTCAGCAGGGCATCCTTGTCCCTGGCGTCCAGCTGCTCGAAGCGCTTGCCGTGCTGCTGCTGGCTGAGTTGCTGGGTCAGGTCGATGCCGATGCGATAGACCTGCTGCGGTGTGTAGGGAATCTGGAAACCCAGCGTTGCAGGCGCGTCCGTCTGATGCGGACCTTGCTGGTAGATGTCGTTGCCCAGGCCGGCGTGCAGTTGCTGGTCGATGAAGACCGGCACATTGGTTTCCAGCGCGCCCGGTCCACGCCCTTCGGCGGGGATCAGGCGGTCGCAGGCGGCCAGGATGAAGAGCCATTGCGCGGCATTGAAGAACACCGGCTGGTAGTGCTGCAGCTCGATGCCTTCCAGGCCATCGGCCCGGGCCTGCTTGAGTATTGGCAGCGAGACTAGCGGCACTGCCGCTGCGGTGGCCGCAAGGACGGCACGCCGCGAGGGACTGAACTTGGTGGTCATTATGGGAGCAAAGTGGAGTGGGTGGAAAACAGGCTGCACAAGGCGCCGGAGTCTGCGCGCACCGTGCAGGACCGCGCCCGCCGCCACCGAGGCCACCCCCGCGCGCAGGCACCGGCAGCGCCGGAAGCGGCTTGCGCAAGGTGTGATGTCGGGGCAATGGAATCGGTCATGGGTCGCAATCTCAGAGTGGGTCAACTCGTCTCCGATCTTGCGTCCAGCCTGCGGGGCTGGCATTTCTTGTCATTCCCGGTCCTGGCCATCATCAATCAGGCAAGGCGGGCGCTCTATGGATGAGCGCACGCATTCTAACACTTCTAGTTGTCAGATGTCTTAAGACGCTGCCGCAGGGCAAGATCATCCCGTCGCCGTCTTCGGCTACACTGCTCACCCTGATCGTTGTTGCCGTTGAACTTCATAACCGAGACCTGAGACCCGAGACACCATGCAGATTCGCGACGCCACTCCCGCCGACATCCCCGCCATCACCCTGATCTTCAACGACGCCGTGGTCAACACCACCGCCATCTGGAGCGACACGCTGGTGGACGACAAGAACCGCCAGGACTGGCTCGCTGCGCGGCGCCAGCTGGGCTATCCGGTACTGGTGGCCGTGGAGGATGACAAAGTGCTGGGTTATGCCAGCTTCGGTGACTGGCGGCCCTTCGATGGCTTCCGTCATTCGGTGGAGCATTCGGTCTATGTCCACAAGGATCATCGTGGCGCCGGACTGGGCATCGCCTTGATGGAGGCCCTGATCCCGCGTGCCCGCGCTGTCGGCAAGCACGTCATGGTGGCCGCCATCGATGCCAGCAATGTCGGCTCCATCGCCTTGCACAAGAAGCTGGGTTTCGAGCAGGTCGGCCACATGCCGCAGGTCGGTACCAAGTTCGGCAAGTGGCTGGATCTGGTCTTCCTGCAGCTGACGCTGGACCAGCGTACCGATCCGGATCGCATCGGTCGCTGATGGCCGTAGCGTCAAACACCAAGGGCCGCATTGCAGCGGCCCTTGGTGTTGGTGCTCAGCGATGACAGGGGGAGGGGTGACTTCAGCCGTTGTGCTTTTCTCGCTCTTGCTTCTCGCCTTCGTGTTTCTCGTTGGCATGCTTGTCCTGTTCGTGCCTGGCGGGCTCGTGCCTGGGTTCTGCGTGGGCTTGCTGTGCATGCGCCGCCGCTTTTTGCTCGTGCTGCTGCTGTTGCGCGCGGTCTTCATGCCGCGCTGTTGCAGGGGAATGCGCCGGCAGCGGAGGATGCGCATTTTCGTGCTTCATCGCCTCTGCCTTTCTTTCTTCGGCCTGCTCACGTTCATGCGCGGCCTGCTGTTCCTTCTGCACGTGCTGCTCCTGCTGTTGCTGCTGTTCGCGCCGGGCCTGCTGCGCCGCTTCCTGATGCTGGCGGGCGGCCTCGTCCTGCACGGCTTGCTGGTGCGCAGCGGCCCGGTTGGTCACCTCCATTTTTTGCTGCGCGGGCTGCGCGGGCTGCGCGTGCGGTGAGGGCATCGCACCGGGGCGGGCGTCGCTGGTCGTGAAGTACGGCATGCTCATGGCAGCGGGGGCTACCGCTTCGCGGTGATTGTCGATGCGGGTCTGGTTGTTGACATTGTGTTCGTCGACATTGCGCACGTTATTGACGTTATTGACGTTGTTCACATTGTTGTTCACCACCCGCGTATTGTTGACCGTCACATTGTTGTTGGTCACGCGATTGATCACCGTCGTCGAGCGGGAGACATAGGTGGTGTTCTTGTACACCACGGCTGGCCGCTGCCAGTTGCCCGAGGAGCCACCGTCACCACCGGAACCGCCCCAGTGCATGCCCCAGTCATGCCAGCCCCAGCCGGCATGGTGGCTGACGGCTTCACCCACGAACACGCCCACACCGAAGGACAGGGCGCCGACCACGACTTCATTGGCCACCGGGCTGGGCGGACGGTACGCATAGCCCGGATAGACCGGCACCGGCGGACCATAGACCACCGCCGGATTGTAGGCCGGCACATAGACCGTATCGGGCTGGCTGGATTCGATCACGATGGTCTGCGGCGGCGGCGGGATCACCGGAGCGCCGGCATAGACAGTGCGTGGCGCGGGTGCATTCTCCACGCGGACC
Source organism: Herbaspirillum sp. C9C3 (assembly GCF_013359625.1). Classification (NCBI taxonomy): domain Bacteria; kingdom Pseudomonadati; phylum Pseudomonadota; class Betaproteobacteria; order Burkholderiales; family Oxalobacteraceae; genus Herbaspirillum; species Herbaspirillum sp. C9C3. Next base: position 13,954 of record NZ_JABFMQ010000009.1, on the reverse strand, counting down.
GTCTCGCTGCTGCGTGCGGTACTCACCACCTTCAGCTGCGAGGACGTCTTGAGATTGCCGGCCTGCTGCGCGCGCAGACGCAGGGCCTGGATGGCATTGAACACATCGTTCGGGTCATTGACGAAGGCCTCGCCCAGCGAGCGGGTCCAGTCCACATTGGTGGCCATCTGCGAGAGCACCGTCGGGAACAGGGTGAGCGACTTCACGCTGACATCCCAGGGCTGCTTGTCCTCGGCCGCCTGCAGGATGTCGCCCTTGAGCGCGCCATTCTGACCCAGCCACTGGTTGGCCGCGACGATCTGGTCCGGATAGGTGGCCCCGGCCAATACCTGCGCCACCAACTTGTCCGGGAAGAGAGCGATGGGTGCCACCATCTGTGAGAGTTGTTGGGCCGTGGGCGGCGTATAGGGTGGGGTGGCCGGCGCCGCCGGCGCGGCCGCTGCCGTGGACGGAGCGGCATCCTGCTTCTGGCAGGCGGAGAGGGCCAGCACTGCACCCAGCAGCGAGGCGGAGAGGATGATGGCGGAAGATCTGTTTCTTGTTGTCATGATGTAAGTCCTCGATGCGTAGCGCAGCAGGGAAACGACGTGGCGATAGTCTGGCTAACGGCACATCGCGCTGCCCAGTTGACGTCGGAATTGTGATGGGATGTAACTGCGCGATGACTGGCTAGACGTCGTACAGTATTAGGATTCGAGCACGGACCTGCTGAAAGGTTCGAAACGGATGATCCGGCAGTGCGCACATCGCGGTATGCGGGAAGCTGACAAAGTACTGACCGGAAGTCCGCACCACAAAAGCCCATGCGGGCGATAGCCCTTGTCAGCAATTTGCAAGAAAGCGGTGCGCCGTCCGGAAAAGGAGCGCAGAGATTGATCGTCATGAAAAGAAAAAAACTTAGTTTTTAATGCGATGGAGAATGGCCTGACGATCATCCGAATCGACTTGCCAAGGCAAGATGTCGTCCAGATGCACACATGACATAAAATGATGGAATCACCACAAACCATGAGTTTGATTCAACATCATGCTGGACCGCATCCATCTCTCCATCGTGCAGGAAGTCGAGCGTCAGGGCTCGCTCACGGCTGCGGCCGGCGTACTGCATGTCACTCAATCTGCCCTGAGCCATAGCATGAAGAAGCTGGAGCAGCAGCTGGGCACCGACATCTGGCTGCGCGAAGGGCGCCACCTGCGTCTCACGCAGGCGGGCCAATACCTGCTGGCCGTGGCCAACCGCGTGCTGCCGCAACTGAGCCTGGCCGAGGAACGCCTGCGCCAGTTCGCCCAGGGCGAGCGCGGCGCGCTGCGCATCGGCATGGAATGTCACCCCTGTTACCAATGGCTGCTCAAAGTGGTGTCGCCCTATCTGGCTGCGTGGCCGGACGTGGATGTGGACGTGAAGCAGAAATTCCAGTTCGGTGGCATTGGCGCGTTGTTCGGTTACGAGATCGACCTGCTGGTCACGCCCGATCCGCTGGACAAGCCGGGCCTGGTCTTCGAGCCGGTGTTCGATTATGAACAGGTGCTGGTGGTGGCCGCCGATCATCCGCTGGCGCAGGCCGATTACGTCAAGCCCAGGCAGTTGAACAATGAAGTGCTGGTGACCTATCCGGTGCCGGTGGACCGACTGGACATCTATACCCAGTTCCTGGCCCCGGCAGGCGTCGTCCCCCGTCGCCACAAGACCATCGAGACGACCGACATCATGTTGCAGATGGTGGCCAGCGGACGCGGCGTGGCAGCGTTGCCGCGCTGGCTGGTACTGGAATACGCCGAGCAGATGGCGATCGTGCCGGTACGGCTGGGCAAGCACGGCATCGCCAAGCACATCTATCTGGGCGCGCGAGAAAGCGACGTGGAAACTGATTACCTGCGGGCTTTCATCGAAGAGGCGCGCCGGGCGCAGGCATGAGAGCTGCTCGGGCCGCACCGGCGTCAGGATGCCCGTTGCGTCACCACGTCTGTGGACAAGACAGGCAGGCCCAGGCGCAGTCCAGTCGCAAATTGCACAATGACAGTCACCCGGCTATAGTCTGTTCCGGTTTGGAGACAGCATCCCCCATGATAAAAACGAAACGGTCCGCGAATGTACGTGTCGGTCCGGCCCGCTGCGGGCTGGCCGTGCTGTGCCTGTTCGCGCTGACGCTGTGGCTGGGATTGCTGCCGGCCCGCGCGCAGTCGCAGTCGTCGTCGCCGGTGCCGCCCCCCGGTGGCGGCGGGTCGCTGCAGGTGCTGCACTGGTGGACCTCGGCCAGCGAACGCGAGGCCATCAACGTGGTGGTCAATCAGCTGGCCAGACAGGATATCCAGTGGCGCGACGTGGCCATTCCGGGCGGTGCCGGCATGGGGGCGGCCAAGGTCTTGAAGAGCATGGTGCTGGCCAATCGTGCACCCGAAGTGACGCAGTTGAATGGCGTGGTCTTCGGTGAATGGGCCGACCTCGGTCTGTTGCTGGCGCTGGACAATGTGGCCGCGCAGGGCAACTGGGAAAAGCTGATGTTCCCTACAGTCTGGTCGCTGCTCAACAATCACGGTCACGTGGTCGCTGCGCCTCTGGGTATCCACCGCATCAACTCGCTGTTCTACAACACGGCCATCTTCAAGCGCTACAAGCTCACACCGCCCAAGACCTGGGATGATTTCGACCAGATCGTCAAGAAGCTCCAGGGCACCGGCATCGTCCCGCTGGCACAGAGCGCCGAAGCCTGGCAACTGGCGTCCCTGTTCGAGAACCTGACGCTGGCCGAGAGCGGCCCCGCCTATTACCGCCGCCTGTTCGTGGACATGAACCCGGACGCCTATCTCGATGCGCGCATGCTGCACATCCTCCAGCGCCTGCGCAGCCTGGCCGCAGCCATGCCGCAACCCCTGCGCGAGCGACCCTGGACCGAAATGGCGCGCAGCATGGTCAGCGGCGAGGCGGCCATGCTCATCATGGGGGACTGGGCCAAGGGCGAGCTCAATGCCTGGGGCATGGAGGTGGACCAGCAGTTCGGCTGTGCGCCGGCACCGGGCACGGGCGAGTTCCACCTCTACAGTACCGATACCCTGGCCATGTTCGCCGGCAACCATGCGCACCAGTCGATGCAGGAAACGCTGGCGCGGCTGACCATGTCGCCGGCGGTGCAGTCCGAATACAATAGAATCAAGGGCTCGATTTCCGTGTTGCGCGCAGCCGATCCGCACATGGACCGCTGCGCACGCGATTCCTGGCGCACCTTCAGCAAGGGCCCGGCCTGGCAGGCCCCCAGCCTGGTGCATCGCATGGCCACCGACGATACGACCAAGGACGCCATCGTGGCCGAGGTGCAGCGCTTCTTCCTCGACCGCAACATCAGCGAAGAACAGACCCAGAAACGACTTGCGGCGATTGCGCGTACACTCGCCCGCAATCGTAACGATTAAGAATTTCGGAGATGGAGCAGCAACATGACGCGCAAGATATTGATCGTCGACGATGACCTGAAGACCCGTACCCTCTTGAAAGCCTATCTGGAGAAGAACCAGTACGAAGTGCGTCTGGCCGAGGATGGCGCGGCCTTCCTGAGCGAATTCCAGCGCTTTGCCGATGAGCTCTCGCTGGTCATCCTCGACGTGATGCTGCCCGACACCGACGGCTTCGCCCTGTGCAAGGCGGTGCGGCGCAAATCCAACGTCCCCGTCATCATGCTCACGGCCAGTTCGGACGAGACCGACCGGGTGGTGGGGCTGGAGCTGGGCGCGGACGACTACATCGCCAAGCCCTACAGCCCGCGCGAACTGCTGGCGCGGATCAAGGCCATCCATCGCCGCACCGGCATCGACAACAGCGCTGCACCGCGCTACTACCGCTTCGCCGGGTTCGCGCTCGATACGGTCGAACGCACCCTGACCGACAGCGCCGGCCAGATCGTGCCCCTGACCGGCATGGACTATCAGTTGCTGAAGTATTTCGTCGAACATCCCGGCGACGTGCTCGATCGCAACGTGCTCTGTGAAGAAACCCGCGGCCGCGACGCCGGTCCGCTGGACCGCTCGCTGGATGTGCAGATCAGCAAGCTGCGCCTGCGCCTCAATGACGGCGGTCGCCAGCCGCACCTGATCAAGACCGTGCGCGGTGCCGGTTATGTCTTCTCGGCCGACGTCAGTGCCGCAGCCGCCTGATACCGCGGCGCCGCCGCCGGCCCAGGCTGAGGCCAGCCGTCCATCCGGCCTGCGCCATCGCCTGGCGGCCCTGCTGGACTGGATGTTGCCGGATTCCCTGCTGGGTCGCCTGTCGGTGGTGATGATCTTCGGCGTGCTGGTCACGCAGGTGGCCGGTGGCCTGATCTGGTCCGTGCAGCTGCGCATCAAGTCCGAGGCCGAGACCCGCGTGGCCGCGCAGCATCTGGCCCATAGCGCCGCCTCGGCAATCCGCTACTTCATGACCCTGCCGCCCAACTATCGTCCGCTGATGATCCAGCAACTGCGCGAGATGGGCGGGACGCGCTTCTTCATCAACGCCAACAGCAGCGCCGTACCGGTCCGCTCCATCGGCGCCAGTCACCTGGCTGACCTGGCCATCGACGTGACCGCCCAGACCCTGCGCGAAGACCTGCCCTTCCTGCCGCAAGCGCGGCTCGCCTTCGCCTGGCCGGATGGCCTGCCGGTGGCCAGCGACGGTCTCACCGTCAACGACCTGCCCGACAACTGGGTGCAGCACATCCTGCTGACCAAGCCCAACTCGGCCCCGGTCCTGGTGATTCAGATGCCTGTCGAAAGCGGCCGCTGGATCTACCTGGCCGCGCTCATGCCCAACCCGTATTTCCTCGACAGTGACAATCCGTTGTGGCTGGACCGCCTGGTGCTGCAGGGCATGTCGCTGGCCGCCATTCTCTTGCTGACCATCCTCGTGGTGCGCTGGACCACCCGTCCCCTGGCCGCCCTGGCCGATGCCGCCGAAGCCTTCGGCAAGGGCGAGACCGTGCCCAGCCTGCCCGAGACCGGCAGCCGCGAATACGTCAAGACCGCGCGCGCCTTCTCCGGCATGCGCGAGCGCATCAAGCGTTATCTGGAAGATCGCGAGCGCCTCTTCGTCTCCATCTCGCATGACCTGCGTACGCCCATCACGCGCCTGAAATTGCGCACCGAGCTCATGGATGACGATGCCATGCGCACCGATTTCCATGACGATCTCGATGAGCTCGACATGATGGTCAAGGGCGCCCTGCAATCGGTGAAGGACAGCGACATCCACGAGAACCGTACCGAAGTGCGGCTCGATGCGCTGGTGCTGCGCATGATCCGCGATGCCCGCCTGGCCGGCCACGAGATCGCCTTCACGCCCTGCGGCATCAACGTCATGGCCAAGCCGCTGGCCTTGAAGCGCGCCATCGGCAACCTCTTCGACAACGCCCTCCATTACGGGCAGAAGGTCGAGATCAGTATCCGTCCCTCGGCCGGTGCCGGCGGCGACCTGGTGGAAATCGAGATCCGCGACCACGGCCCCGGTGTGCCCGAAGACGCCATGCGTACGCTGTTCCAGCCCTACGTGCGACTGGAACATGGTCGTGCCAGCAATAGCGGTGGCATGGGCCTGGGGCTGGGCATCTCGCGCAACATCGTGCAAGCCCACGGCGGCGAGCTGCTGTTGCGCAACCATCCGGAAGGCGGCCTGATCGCCACCATCATCCTGCCGGCACGATAAGCCAGTACCGGGAACGGGCCTGACGATTCATCTGTCAGACAGATCAATCGCATCAAAATTTTGCATTTAATGAATCAATGAGAGAAGCGTAGACTTCAGCACACCACCCAGGAAGTGGCTGTTCCAGCAGTTCCCCCTCGATTCTTCCCGCAGAACACTTCTCCAAGGAGACCCATGAGCTATATCGCCGAACCCTCCCGCTACGATGGCCGCATGCCGTATCGCCGCACCGGTCGCAGCGGCCTCTTGCTGCCCGCCGTCTCGCTGGGACTGTGGCAGAACTTCGGTGGCGTCGACAACTTCGAGACCGGCCGCGCCGTCCTGCGCCGCGCCTTCGACCGTGGCGTGACCCACTTTGACCTGGCCAACAACTACGGCCCGCCGGCCGGCTCGGCCGAGGAAAACTTCGGCCGCTGGATGGCCAAGGATTTCCTGCCTTACCGTGACGAGCTGGTCATCTCCAGCAAGGCCGGCTGGCAGATGTGGCCCGGTCCCTATGGCGGCCCCAGCGGCGCGCGCAAGCATCTCATCGCCAGCTGCGAGCAAAGCTTGAAGCGCATGGGCCTGGACTATGTGGATATCTTCTACTCGCACCGCGTCGATGCCGATACCCCGCTGGAAGAAACCATGGGCGCGCTGGCCCACCTGCATCGCCAGGGCAAGGCGCTGTACGTGGGGATCTCTTCCTACTCGCCCGAACTGACGCGCAAGGCGGCGGCCATCCTCAAGAGCGAGGGTGTGCCGCTGCTGATTCACCAGCCCAACTATTCCATGCTCAACCGTGCCATCGAAGGCGGCCTGCTGCCCGCGCTGGAAGAACTCGGTGTGGGCTGCATCGGCTTCTCGCCGCTGGCGCAGGGCCTCCTGACCAGCAAGTACCTGGGCGGCGTACCGGAAGGTACGCGCGTGACACGGGCGCCGTCGCTGCCGCAGCGCATGCTGTCGGACGACAATCTGGCACGCATCCGTGCATTGAACGAGATTGCCACCCGGCGTGGCCAGACGCTGGCACAGATGGCCATCGCCTGGGTACTGCGCGATGCCCGCGTGACGTCGGCGCTGATCGGTGCGCGCACCGTCGAGCAGCTCGATGATTCGCTGGATGCGGTCAGGAAGCTGGACTTCACGCAGGAGGAACTGGCCAGCATCGACAAGTACGCCACCGATGGTGATGTCGATCTGTGGAAGGTGTCATCCTCGATTACCTGAGGTCGCATGGAGGAGAAAGAGCCTGTACCGTGGTTGCCGGTACAGGCTTTTTTCATGAGCGCTCGCCCGGCTCGGCGTCTTCCACCCGTTCCGGGCGCGACCACATCCAGGCCGCACCGGCGGCCATGCCCAGCGTTGCCAGCACGATCACCCAGTGGCGCTTGACGGTAAAGAGCATGATGACCAGGCACAGGCTCATCATGAGGGAGGCACTGATCTTGGCGCGTCGTGCCACGACCCTGCCATGGCGCCAGTTGTGGATCATGGGGCCGAACAGGCGGTGCTGTTCCAGCCAGCGCTGCAGGCGCGGCGATCCCTTGCCGGCGGCCCAGGCGGAGAGCAGCACGAATTCGGTCGTGGGCAGGCCGGGAATGAAGATTGCCAGGATGCCGATGCCCAGGCTCGCATAGGCCAGCAGCAGCCACAGCCAGCGCGTGCGGCGCGGCGCCAGGCGGCTGGCTGGCACGTCATTGCACGGGCTCGCCAGGGGCGGCTTGCGTGGACCGTCCGTCATGGTTTCAGTCCAGAGCGAAGTGCCGTTTCAACAGCACCCCGAAGCGATGGAAGGCCGCGCTCGCACCGGCCACTACGGCATCCTGTTCCTGTGTCGACAGGCCGGGAGCGTCGAGGAAGCTGACGAAGCGGCGCCAGACCAGCGCGCGTCCTTCCGGATAGGCCGCCAGGTTGCGCGCACCGAAGGTTTCGGTCAGACCCAGCTTCTCCTTGACCTCCTTGAGCAGGAAGGCCGCGCCCAGCGTTGAGCCTTCCGACACGTAGAGCCAGCCCAGCGCCGCAGGCATGACGACGTCATGGGTCGCGACGGCGATGTCGCCCGGCACCGCATCGAGATCGGCGAAATCAGCGAGATCAGCGAGATCAGCCAGGGCAGCGGCTTCGCGGCCACGCACCTGCAGATCGGGCACGGCGGCCTGGATGGCCGGATCGTCGAAGAGATGTTCGACATCGCGCTGGAAGTGATACTGGGCCGTCACGAAGCGCAGGTATTGTGCGCGGCTGGCAAAGGGTTGCGCCTGTTCCATCAGGGCGTGCATCTGCTCGTGCAGGGGCGCCGTCTCATTCTTGAGGCGGGTCGAGAGCAGGGCGGGGGGATGGGGCAGAGGATTCATCATGGTCGGGACGGGTCATCGGGTTGCCACCCTGGAGATCCGGTGGACGCATCATGCAGATGGTCCAGGGGCGGCGCGGCTGGCAGACCCGTCCTGCGGGAGGACGGAAGAGGCTGACTGCGTCGGCCATTTTAACGCAAACGGCCCGGCCCGCTTGCGCGCGGCCGGGCCGTGAAGGTGCGGGGGAGGCCGACTACATCTTGAAGCCGCCGACCAGCACCGACAGGCGGTGTGCCTCGTCCTGCAAGGACTTGGCGGCCGCCGCCGCCTGTTCGACCAGCGCTGCATTCTGTTGCGTGCCTTCGTCGATATGCGTGATGGCCAGGTTCACTTCCTGGATGCCGCCATTCTGTTCGCCACTGGCGTGGGCGATCTCGCTGACGATGACGCTCACGTCACGGATGCTGGAGACGATCTGTTCCATGGTCTGCCCGGCCTTGGCCACCAGCACGCCGCCATCGGCCACCTTGGTGACCGAGTTGTCGATGAGCTGCTTGATTTCCTTGGCGGCCTGGGCGCTGCGCTGGGCCAGCGAACGCACTTCGGAGGCCACCACCGCGAAGCCGCGTCCCTGTTCGCCCGCGCGCGCCGCTTCCACGGCCGCGTTCAGGGCCAGAATGTTGGTCTGGAAGGCGATGCCGTCGATGACCGTGATGATGTCGGCGATCTGGCGCGACGAGGCATTGATGGCTTCCATGGTCGAGACCACGTTGCCCACCACTTCACCGCCCTGGGCCGCGATCCTGGAGGCGTTGCCGGCCAGTTCGTTGGCACGGCGCGCATTTTCCGAGTTCTGCTGCACGGTCGAGGTCAGCTGTTCCATGGCCGAGGCAGTCTCTTCCAGGGCACCGGCCTGCTGCTCGGTACGGGCCGAGAGGTCCTGGTTGCCGGTGGCGATCTCGGTGGACGAGATCTTGACGGTATCGCTGCTGCGGCGCACGTCCTGCAGGATGCCGGTGATCTGGTTGACGAACTGGTTGAAGGAGCGCGAGATCTGGGTCACTTCGTCGTGACCGTCCTCGGCCAGGCGCAGGGTCAGGTCGCCATTGCCGGAGGACAGGCTGTCCATGGCCCGACGCACCCGCGAGAGGCGCTGGAACACGGCCGTGGTGATCACGCTCATGATGCCTGCGGCCACCAGTGCCACCAGCACCAGGGCGATGAGCGCCGAGCGGGTGGCATTGCGCATGCCGGCGGTGACGTCGGCCTTGTCCATGGCCAGCATCAGGGTCCACTCGGTACCCTTGATGGGGATGCCCTTGATGAGCTTGGCTGCACCATCGAGTTCCAGTGCGCTGACCTTGTCATCGGCGCCCAGCGCTTGCAGGCGTTCCGGGGTCAGCTCGGCATTCCACTCCCGGGCCGGCTTGTTGACCCACTTGCCGTCGGGGTGAGCCAGCATCAGGCCGTCACGGTCCACCAGGAAGGCGTAGCTGGCCGGGGTCGGGTGAATGGCACGCACCACGTCGGAGACGCCGTCCAGAAACATGGCCGCCGCCACCACGCCCGCGCGCTGGCCGTTCTGCATCACCGGAGCGGTAAAGGACACCATCGGCTTCTTGGTGGCCACATCGGTATAGGGCTTGGTCAGCACCGGCTTGCCGGCCGCCACCGCCTGCTTGTACCAGGGCCGTGCGGTCGGGTCATAACCGGCCGGCAGACCCTGGGGGTCGGAGGTGAAGGCAGTCTTGTCCTCGCGCCCCAGGGTGGTGACGTAGAAGCCGCCACTCTGTTGCAGCATCTTGATGACGAATACCGGATCGGCACCCTGCACGCCTTCAGCGGCAGCGACCGTCATCGCCGTGCGGGTCGCCACCCATTCATCGATGGTGGAGCCGAAACCGCTTGCCACCGCCTGGGCGTTGCGCTCGATGGTGCTGTCGTTGTCGGTCTTGATGATGAAGAAGGAGACCGTCCCGACCACCGCCAGGCTGGCGACGAGCAGGAGGATCGTATAGAACAGGATGCGGGCCTTGATGGAGTTGAGCATGTGGAATCCCTGAAATCATTCTTGTTGGTGTTCTGTTCCAGCCCTGTTGACCCTGTGTGGACGGCATCCGGACCGGTGCATGAGTGTGGACCGCGCGGGCGTGTGGGAAACCGTCGAATACAGCGGGATTTCACCGTCTGATGCGGGCTTGGCCAATACCTGGGCGGTGGCGGGCCGACATGAAGAAAACTTAGTCCATGTCCGATCAGACCGCCCGCTATCCCTTGCAGACAGCAGCTTGATGTGAATGAAAATGAATTTTTACTAAGTTTTTCAAGATCCGGTCAGCGCTTCCTGACGAATTCATGACAGCAGTTCGTGCAGCAGATCCTTGCGCGGGCCGGCCTTGGGTTCGAAGGCCAGCGCCTGTTCCACATGCAGCAGGTGGTGCTCCATCAGTTCCACCGCCCGTTCGACATCACCGGCCCGGGCGGCGGCGATGAAGGCGCCGTGTTCCTCGCTGGAGCAGGCGGCGTCCCGGGTGGACTGGTAGAGCATGGTGATGAGGGCGCTGCGGCCGGCCAGCTTTTCCAGGATGTCGGTGAGCACGTCGTTGCCCACGATGCGCGCCAGCAGGATGTGGAAGTCGCTCAGCAGCGAAGAGCGCATCTGCATGTTGTCGTCCTTGACGGCCTGGCGTTCCTGTTCCAGATGCGCTTCCAGGCGGGCATAGTCCTCTTCGGTGGCACAGGCCACGAACTGGCGCACCATGGCCGCTTCCAGCGCGCGGCGCACGAAGAACAGGTTGCGCGTTTCTTCCACCGTGGGTTTGCTGACGAAGGCGCCCTTGTCGGGGACCAGGTCCACCAGCTTGTCCTTGGCCAGCATCACCAGCGCTGCACGGATCTTGGTGCGGCTGACCTGGTAGACCCGCGCCAGCGCTTCCTCGGGCAGCTTGGCGCCGGGCGGCAGGCGCTGCGCGGCGATATTGGCCGCGATATCGCTGGCGATGGCGTCGGAACTGTCGGGGGCGGGCGCGGAATCGGTCATGGTGTTGGGGGACGAGTGGCCAGGAAGCCGCCATGCGGCGGCGCCCTATTGTAACCAGTAGCCAGCTCAGCCATCGCCGTTTCCCGCGCGCCAGTCCTGCCGGTCAGGCCCGCCCCGGCTTGCCGGGCACGCCCAGCAGGTCCAGCGTGGGCAATTCCTCCACCAGCGGTGCCACGTGTTCACCATTGAGCACGGCGCGGGCACGTTGCTTGTCGATATCCTTTTCCCAACTGGCGATGACCACCGTGGCCACGCAATTGCCCAGCAGATTGCCCAGCGCGCGGGCGATGCCGATGAACCAGTCGATGGACAGCACCAGTACCAGCCCCACGACCGGAATGGCCGGAATGGTGGTCAGCGTGGCCGCCAGGATCACGATGGCCGACCCCGGCACCCCGTGCGCACCCTTGGAGGTGACCAGGGCGATGGCCAGGATCGCCGCCAGGTCGCCCCAGGACAGATGGGTATTGGTGGCCTGGGCGATGAACAGCGCCGCCATGGTCAGGTAGATCGAGAAGGCATCCAGGTTGAAGGAATAGCCGGTCGGGATCACCAGGCCGACCGTGGATTTCTTGATGCCCATGTGCTCGAGCTTGCGCATGATCTGCGGCAGCACGCTGTCCGAGGAAGTCGTGGCCAGCACCACCACCAGCTCTTCACGCAGGTAGCGGATCAGCTTGAAGATGGACAAGCCGCTGGCGCGCAGGATGCTGCCCAGCACGACCAGTACGAAGAACACCACCGCACCGTAGAACAGCAGTACCAGCAGGGCCAGTTGCTTCAAGGAGCCGATGCCGTACTTGCCGACCGTGAAGGCGATGGCGCCCAGCACGCCCAGCGGCGCCAGGCGGATGAAGAAGGACATGCACTTGAAGAAGGCATCCGACAGCGACGACACCAGCGCCACGACCGGCGCGCCTTTCTCGCCGATGAGCAACAGGGCGCAGCCGAAGGTCACAGAGATCAGCAGTACCTGCAGCACATCCCCGGAGGTAAAGGCGCTCACGGCGGTGGCCGGGATCAGCTTCATGATGAATTCGGCAAAGCCGGCTTCCCTGACCTTGCCGGCATTGGCCATGTAGCCCGACAGACTGCTGGCGTCCAGATTGCTGGGGTCGATGTTCATGCCCGCGCCGGGATGCACCACGATGGCCAGCACCAGGCCCAGCAGCAGGGCGATGGTGGTCACCACCTCGAAATAGATGATCGCCTTCACCCCCACGCTGCCGACCTTCTTGAGGTCGCTGGCCCCGCAGATGCCCTGCACCACCACGCAAAAGACGATGACCGGAATGATCATCTTGATCAGCTTGATAAAGCCGTCGCCCAAGGGCTTCAAGCTCTGGCCGAAGTCGGGCCACAGCAGGCCGATGACGATGCCGGCCACCAGCGCCAGTACCACCTGCCCGAACAGGGATTTGAATAGTTTGCTCACCGTTGTCTCCTTGACTTGTCTTATTGAAATGTTGCCAACGCTGGTGATCTTTTTTGTCGCGGTGGCGCCAGATCACTATATTGCATACAATTTTTGAATACAATAAAAAAGACGAAATTTTTCGAGTCCTGCTCCATCCCGGAGCCGGTCGAGCAGAGGAGACGCGATGAAAGCCATGGACCCGTCCAGCCAGCAGGCCGGCCAGCAAGCGATGCAGTGGGCCGAACTGCTGGCGCAGCACAGCGAGGCGCCCGGCATGCTGACCCGGACCTATCTCACGCCCACGCACCAGGCCGCCGCCGCCGAGCTGATGCGCTGGATGGAGCAATCCGGTCTGCGCGTGCGGCGTGACAACGCCGGCAACGTGATCGGGCGTTACGAGGCCGCGCCCGGCCATGAGCACCGACCGGCCCTGGTGACCGGTTCGCACTTCGATACCGTGCGCAATGCCGGCAAGTACGACGGCAACCTGGGCATCGTGCTGCCGCTGGCCTGCATTGCCCAATGGCATCGCGCGGGGCGGCGCTTTGCGTTTCCCATCGAGGTGATCGGTTTTGCCGAGGAGGAAGGTGTGCGCTTCAAGGCCACCTTGCTGGGCAGCCGCACCGTGGCCGGCACCTTTGACCAGGCCGTGCTGGAGAATCTTGATGCCGGGGGCATCAGCATGCGCCAGGCGATTGCGGCCGCCGGGCTGGACCCGGCGCGCATCGCCGGGGATGCGTGGTCGCCCGCCTCGGTGGCGGCCTTCGTCGAGGTCCATATCGAACAGGGGCCGCTATTGCTCAATGAGGGCTTGCCCGTGGGCGTGGTCACGGCGATTTCGGGTGCCAGTCGCTTCATGGCCGAGGTGCGCGGCCTGGCCGGACATGCCGGGACAGTGCCCATGCACCTGCGGCGTGACGCCGCCATGGCGGCCGCCGAGGTCGGTTTGTACATCGAGCGTCGCTGCGGCATCAAGCCGGGGCTGGTCGGCACCATGGGCATGCTGGAAGTGAACCAGGGCGCAGCGAACGTCGTGCCGGGGCTGGCGACCTTCTCCATCGACATCCGCGCCGAGGAAGATGCAGACCGCCTGGCCGCCGTGGCCGACGTGCGCGCCGAGATCGCGCGCATTGCCGCGCGACGTCAGGTGGAGATCGACCTGCGCCAGACCCACGAGGCCGCCAGCGTCCCCTGTGCCCCGCGTCTGCAGGCGGCGCTGGCCAAGGCCATCGAGACGGCCGGTTTGCCGGTACGCCACCTGCCTTCCGGAGCCGGTCACGACGCCATGGCCATGGCGCCGCTGGGCGAAGTGGCGATGCTCTTCGTCCGTTGTGGCAACGGCGGCATCAGCCATCACCCCGACGAAACCATGACCGTCGAAGACGCCTGCATCGCCGCCCGGGTCTTCGGCCATCTGGTCGAACAATTCCAGCCCTGAGTCCGCGCTCAGGCTTCTCACTGAAGGCTCATTGAAGGATTACGGAGTTTCCATGTCACTCATCACCATCGACGGCTTCAACCTCACCGCCGCGCAAGTCCTCAGCGTGGCCCGC
>NZ_JABFMQ010000008.1:77014-208228 GCF_013359625.1 Herbaspirillum sp. C9C3 | reverse complement strand
GAGGAGAACATCATGTGGTATTTCGCCTGGATACTCGGCATCGGCCTGGCACTGGCCTTCGGCATCATCAACGTCATGTGGCTGGAAGCCAACTATGCCTTCGGCCGTCGCAAGGCCGAGGAAACCCACGAACGCTTCGCCAGCGCCCGTGCGGCGGAAAAGCAGCGGCGCAACGGCAGGTAAGTTCGCGTGATCGTGTAATCCCGCGAGCAAGGCCGGCAGCGTCGCTGCCGGCTTTTTTTCAACTTGCCTGGAGATCATCATGCCCGCCTCCCCTGCCCCGCACGCCGAAGAAGTCGCCCCCGCAGCCCGTCACTGGGCACTGCTGCCGGGTGCCGGTTTCGCCGACAGCTACCGCATCCGCCTCACGCCGCAACTGGCGCAATTGAACAGCACCGAGATCGCCGAACGCATGATGGCCTCGCAGCCGGCCTGGATCAGCGCCTTGATGCAGTTGCGCGACCGCCTGGTGGCACCGCTGGGTCTCAAGCGCGCCGGCGACCATGGCGCGCCGGCGGGTTTTCCGCTGCTGCTGGCCGAACCGGCGCGCGTGGTCATGGGGCTCGATGACAGCCATCTGGATTTCCGTCTGTGCGTGGAAAAATCTCCGGACACGGCGGCGCAGGCCGCAGACGATCAGTGGCTCATCGTGACCACCGTCGTGCGCACCAAGCGCTGGATGGGCAAACTCTACCTGGCCGCGATCATGCCCTTTCATCGCTGCATCGCGCGTACCTTGCTGCAAGGCTTGTTGCGCCACGAACATCGGGCCTGCTGAAACACCTTCCAACGCAACAACGCCGCGGCGACCTCAGGGACGCAGCGGCGTTTTCTTTCAGACTGACCAGCGCAGGCAGGAGCCGTATCGGCCCCGCCTCCCCTGAAGGCATTACACCAGGTTCAGGGTCACGTTGATGTTGTCGCGGGTGGCGTTGGAGTACGGGCACACCTGGTGTGCCTTGTTCACCAGATCCTGCGCCACGGCACGGTCCACGCCCGGCAGCGAGATGTTCAGTTCGGCTTCGATGCCGAAACCTTGCGGAATCTGGCCGATGCCGACCTTGCCGGTGATGCTGGCGTCCGCAGGCAGGGCCACCTTGGCCTGGCCGGCGACGAACTTGAGCGCGCCCAGGAAGCAAGCCGAGTAACCGGCGGCGAACAGTTGTTCCGGGTTGGTGCCGTTACCACCGGCGCCGCCCAATTCCTTGGGGGTGGACAGCTTGACGTCCAGGACGCCGTCGGAGGACTTGGCCGAACCTTCACGGCCGCCAGTGGCGGTAGCGGTGGCGGTGTAGAGGGCTTTTTCGATCTTGTTCGAGGGCATGGTATTTCCTTTCAAAGTTCAGGTTGTCGTCACCCTTGCGGGTTTCGTTTGAGGGGTGGGATGTCGAAAGATTCGCTTTCGTTCTTTCGTTCATCACCGGCTTGCCAGATTGTCTTGCTGCTTCACTTCCAATGCTGCGGTGCTGCGTTCTTGCGACCTTCCCTGCGGCGGCGTCAACGATATAAATAATTAACTATATTATTGCGCACAATATAAACCACAAAGCTTGTTACATTTTCATTCATTTTCAGCGTCGACCAGGCCCTTGCGGACCTGCTTCAATTCCACCACCAGCGCCTTGATCCGGTCCAGCGCGGGCAGCATGCAGCTCATCTGCTGCGGGACGGCCTTGGCCTTTTCCCGCAGGGCGCGACCGGCCTCGCTCAGGCTCACGACCACCCGGCGCTCATCGCCGGCATCGCGATTGCGGTGAAGCAAACCCATGCTTTCCATGCGCTTGAGCAGGGGGGTCAGCGTACCAGAATCCAGAAACAGACGCGTGCCCAGCTCCGAGACGGTGATGCCATCCCTTTCCCACAGCACCAGCATCACCAGATATTGCGGATAGGTGATCTCCAGCGGGGCCAGGATCTGCTTGTACGCCTTGGTCATGGCCAGCGACGCCGAATACATCGCGAAACACAGCTGATTGTCCAGAAGCAGGGCTTCGTCCATCAGTGCGTCGGGGAGATTCGTTGTCTGCGTCTTGTCCATGTGCTGCATATTAAACTGCTCAAAATTGAATTGCAAGCTATTTAATTTGAAAAAATTTTTCCAACTCGTTCATTTCCCTTCATCCGCCACGCGGCCAAGCCGGTATCATGCGGCCTGCTTCTGCTTTTTTCTGCATATCGATGATTTCCCACCCCAATCCCCTGCGCTCACTGGACCTGTTCTGCAAGGTCGTCGACAACTACGGCGATATCGGCATCTGCTGGCGCCTGGCGCGGCAGCTGGCGCACGAGCACGGGCTGGCGGTGCGGCTGTGGGTGGATGACCTGGTGAGCTTCCGGCGCATCTGGCCCACGGTAGACACGCAGGCGCATGCGCAAGAGCTCAGCGGCGTGACAGTCCTGCACTGGCGTGGCCAGGATGGCCAGTTCACGCCGGACGACGTGGCCGATATCGTCATTGAATTCTTCGGCTGCGAGATTCCGCCCGGCTATGTGGAAGCCATGGCACAGCGCTCGCCCAAACCCGTCTGGTTCAACCTGGAAGGCTTGTCAGCCGAAGCCTGGGTCGAAGGCTGCCACACCCTGCCATCCCCGCATCGCGCGCTGAAGCTGACCAAGTATTTCTTCTTTCCCGGCTTCAATGAGCGCACCGGCGGGCTCAGCTTCGAAGCCGACCTGCAAGCCCGACGGCAGGCCTTCCTGGCCGCGAACGAAGGACCGGCCTTCCTGGCCAGGCTGGGCGTGACACCAGAAGAGGCGCAGGCCTGCAAGGTCTCGCTGTTCTGCTACGACTACGCCCCGATCCCCGAATTGTTTGCGGCCTGGCAAGCTTCGCCGGCCCCCATCACCTGCCTGGTGCCGGAAGGCGTGGGGCGCGCTGCGATCGAGGCCTTCTTTGGCAC
Organism: Herbaspirillum sp. C9C3; assembly: GCF_013359625.1. Taxonomy (NCBI): domain Bacteria; kingdom Pseudomonadati; phylum Pseudomonadota; class Betaproteobacteria; order Burkholderiales; family Oxalobacteraceae; genus Herbaspirillum; species Herbaspirillum sp. C9C3. Next base: position 205,328 of record NZ_JABFMQ010000008.1, on the reverse strand, counting down.
ACCGATGCGCGCCGGCAGGGTGGCGACACAGGGTGCATTGACCGTACGCGTGCTGCCCTTCGTGCCGCAGACGGATTACGACAAACTGTTGTGGAGCTGCGATCTCAATTTCGTGCGGGGTGAAGATTCCTTCGTACGGGCACAATGGGCCGCTCGCCCTTTCATCTGGAACATCTACCACCAGGACAAGAACCTGCACCACACCAAGCTCAATGCCTTCCTGAACATCTATGACCCGGCCACACCGGCCGTAGCCGACCTCAACCGCGCCTGGAACGGCGCCTGTCCGGGTGAGCCGGACTGGCACGCCATCTGGCAAACCCTGCAAACGCAGTTGCCGGCATTGAACGAGCAAGCAGAACAATGGGTACAGAAGATGTTGGCAAATGGCGACTGGATGAACAATTTGCTGAGCTTCGCCGCGCGACTGGCCGCCGAAGACTGGAAGACTGCCGAAAATGGGTTAAAATAGCGGGCTATCGTTTTAACTAACGCAATTTGGAATTCAATCGAACGTGGGCTTGCGGTGAAGTTTTACCAGTGGGCTACTGACAGTTTGAAAAAACCTACTTTTCACGACACATCGCTATGAAATTTGCAAAAGAAATCCGCGTCGGCAACATCATTATGGTCGACAGCAAGCCCATGATCGTCCTGCGCTCGGACGTCAACGGTTCTTCCCGCACCGGTTTCACCTACAAGTGGAAGATGAAGAACCTGCTGACCAACAGCCCGCTGGAAAGCGTCTTCCGTGGCGACGACAAGTTCGACGTCGTGGTGCTGGACAAGAAGCCGGTGACCTACTCCTACTTCGCTGACCCGCTGTTCGTCTTCATGGATGAAGAGTACAACCAGTACGAAATCGAAGGCGAGAACATGGGCGACGCCATCGGTTACCTGAAGGATGGCATGCAGTGCGAAGCCGTCTTCTACGAAGGCAAGGCCATCTCGGTCGAAATGCCGACCACCATCGTGCGCAAGGTTGCCTACTCGGAACCGGCCGTCAAGGGCAACACCTCGGGCAACGTCCTGAAGGAAGCCAAGATCGAAAACGCCATCGAAGCCAACCAGATCACCGTGATGGTGCCGCTGTTCGTGAGCCAGGATGACGACATCGAAATCGACACCCGCACCAACGAATACAAGAAGGTCGTGCGCGGCTGATCATTGCCGGTGCCAATAAAAAACGCTGCCTGGTGCAGCGTTTTTTTATGCCTGTTGTCCGGGCAGCAAATGAAGCGCCGAGCTCACCCTCCACTCCTCACCCGCGCCAGATCCCGCGCCGCCGCCTGCCCTTGTGCACTGGCCCAGAAAGCCTTGTCGGCCGCCTGCAGGCGCTGGGCGGAATTCTCCATGTGACGCAAGGCCGCCGCCCGGGCGGCCTCGGCATTGCCGTCGCTGATGGCTTGCGCCAGCGCCGCATGTTCGGCGCGCACCTGCTGCACGAACTCGCTGCTGCGCGCCTCGTTCATGCGCGCCACCCGGATGGCGGCGTGCAGGAACTGGCTCAGGAACTGCACCAGCGAGGTGTAGAGCGGATTGTGCGAGGCATTGGAAATGGCGGCATGGAAGGCAAAATCTTCCTGCACGCCATCGCGCCCCGCCGCTGCTGCCGTATCGATGTCCTGCAAGGCTTGCCGGATCGCCAGGTTCTGCGCCCGCGTGCGGCGCTGCGCCGCCAGGGCCGCCATCTCTCCTTCCACCCCGCGCCGCAGCTCGATGACCCGCAACACCGCCTGGATGGAGTCGCGGCCGTCATCCACCTTCAGATCCAGCCGGAAGGGCGTGGCCTGCGTGACCGGTAGCACCACCGTGCCACTGCCCCGGCGCGAGCCGACCAGTCCTTCCGACTTCAACCGTGAAATGGCTTCGCGGATCACCGTGCGGCTCACCGAAAATCGTTCAGTCAACTCCATCTCCGAAGGCAAGCGTGCATCAGGGGCAAATTCCCCGCTGCGAATCTGCTGCGCCAGCACGCTGGTGACATGGTCGGCCAGCGTGGTCTTGCCACGCGCGGCCGTCGCCATCGAGCCAAGGGCCGACGCCTGCGGCCTGGAGGAGGATGAAGTCTTCATGGCGCGCATGATACCGCGCAGGCATGGGCTTTTGTGACTTACGCTTCATATTCTCAAAGTTGTATTACAACTTCCGCTATAATGCGCAGCACGGGTTTCGCTCAAGCGTTCATATCCCCCTATTCCGACGACAGATCACGAGGAGAACACATGCACATCGTCATCACCGGCGGCGCCGGTTTCCTGGGTAGCCGACTGGCGCGCCAGCTGCTGCAGCGCGGCACACTGACCGGCCGCGACGGCCAGCCGCAAGCCATCAAGCGCATCACCCTGCTGGATGTGGTACCGGCCCAGGGATTCAATGATCCGCGCATTGAAGCCGTCACCGGCGACATCGCCGACGCTGCCGTGATCGAGCGGGTCATCACGCCCGAAACGCAGTCCATCTTCCACCTGGCCGCCATCGTCAGCGGCCACGCCGAGGCCGATTTCGACCTGGGCATGAAGATCAACTTCGACGCCACCCGCGTCATCCTCGAGCGCGCCCGCGCCCTGGGCACCAAGCCGCGCGTGGTCTTTACCAGCTCGGTGGCGGTATTCGGCGGCGAGCTGCCGGCCGTGGTCCCGGACAACACCCTGCTGATGCCGCAGAGCTCCTACGGCGCACAGAAGGTCATGGGCGAACTGCTGGTGCAGGATTATTCGCGCAAGGGTTTCATCGATGGCCGGGCGCTGCGCATGCCGACCATTTCGGTGCGTCCGGGCGCGCCCAACAAGGCGGCTTCCAGCTTCGCCTCGGGCATCATCCGCGAACCGCTCAATGGCCAGCCCTCGGTCTGCCCGGTCACGCCCGATACCCGCATGTGGCTGATGTCGCCGCGCCAGGCCATCGCCAACCTGATCCATGGTCATGAAATCAATGGCGCCGACCTCGGTCTGGCCCGCTTCCTCTCCATCGACGGCTTGTGCGTGACCGTCAGGGAGATGGTCGATGCCCTCGAACAAGTGGCCGGCAAGGAGGTGGCGCAACTGATCGAGTGGAAGGAAGACGAAGCCATCAAACGCATCGTCAACTCCTGGCCCGGCGCCTTCGAAGCCAAGCGCGCCAAGGCGCTGGGCTTTACGGCCGATGCCAGCTTCGCCGACATCATCCGTGCCCACATCGAGGATGAAGTGAAGAAATAAGCTGCACATCCGCATGCAGAAAAAGGAAGGGACGGCCCCGCAAGCGGCCGTCCCTTTTTTCTGCCTGCGGGTGTTGGCCTTACTTCGCCTTGCCCAGCATGTTGAAGATGCTGGAGAAGTCCAGCTTGCCGGCACCGTTCATGCTGTGGATGTCGTAGAGGTTGCGGGCGGTAGAGCCCAGCGGAATGGCGCAGTTGGTTGCCAGCGCATTTTCCACCGCCAGACCCAGATCCTTCAACATCAGGTCCACGCCGAAACCGCCGGCATAGTCCTTGGAGGCAGGTGCCGTTTCCATCACACCGGGGCAAGGGTTGTAGACTTCCAGCGCCCAGTTGCGTCCAGAGCTCTTGGACATGATTTCCGAGAGCACCTTGGGATCCATGCCGTTGGCCATGCCCAGGCGGATGGCTTCGGACGTACCGATCATCAGGATGCCCAGCAGCATGTTGTTGCAGACCTTGACGGTCTGGCCGCTGCCGCTGTCCCCTGCGTGATAGATCGCTTTCCCCATCTTTTGCAGATAAGGCTGGGCCGCCTCGAAGGCTTGCCGGCTGCCGCCCACCATGAAGGTCAGTGTGCCTGCCGTGGCGCCATTGGTCCCCCCCGAGACCGGTGCATCGAGCATCTCGAAGCCGCGCGCCCCGGCCGCTGCCGCCACCTTGCGCGCCGCTTCCGGCGCGATGGTGGAGCAGTCGATCAGCAGCGCCCCCGGCTTGGCCGAGGCCAGTACGCCAGCCTCGCCCAGGTAGAGGGACTCCACATGCCGGCTGGCCGGCAGCATGGTGATGACGACGTCGGCCTTGGCCACCGCTGCCATGGAATCGGCTTCGGTCTTGCCCCCGCTTGCCACCAGCTTGTCCACACTGGCCTTGACCAGGTCATGTCCACTGACCGAGAAACCGGCCCGGACCAGGTTCTGCGCCATCGGCAAACCCATGTTGCCCAGGCCGATGAAGACTATGTTGGCGCTCATGCTGCTCTCCTTACTTCAGGGTGATGGTGGTGTTGACCTGACCGGCCTCTTCGTCGGGCGCATACCAGCGCGCGGTGACGGTCTTGGTCTGGGTCCAGAAGGTGACGGCCTGCTTGCCGTTGGGGCCGAGGTCGCCCAGCTTGGAAGCGCGCGAACCAGTGAAGCTGAAATAGGCCACCGGCACGGGAATAGGCACGTTGATGCCAACCTGACCGACGTCGATCTCGTTCTGGAACTTGCGCGCGGCATAGCCCGAGCTGGTGAAGATGGAAGTACCGTTCCCATTGGGATTGGCATTGATGAAGGCAATGGCTTCATCCAACGTTTCCAGTTCGACGATGCACATGGCCGGGCCGAAGATTTCCTGGGTGTAGATATCCATCTCCGGCTTGACGCCAGTGAAGACGGTCGGACCGACGAAATTGCCGTTCTCGCTGCCGGCCACCTTGCAGTTGCGGCCGTCGAGCAGCAGCTTGGCACCCTGCTCCACGCCGCTGACGATGAGGCGTTCGACACGTTCCTTGGCCGCCTTGGAAACCAGCGGGCCGACATCGGCCTTGCGGTCGGTGCCGGGGCCGACCTTCATGGCCTTGGAGCGTTCCACGATTTCCGGAATCCATTCACGCGTCTGGCCCACCAGCACCACCACCGAGTTCGCCATGCAGCGCTGGCCCGCCGCACCGAAGGCCGCGCCCAGCAGGTTGTTGATGGCCTGATCCTTGGGCGCATCGGGCAGCACGATGCAGTGGTTCTTGGCACCCATCATGCACTGGGCGCGCTTGCCGGCCTCGCTGGCGCGACGGTAGATGTGGGTACCGACATGGGTCGAACCGATGAAGGAGACCGCCTTGATATCAGGATGGTCGCAGATCATGTTGGCCACGTCCGGGCCGCCATGCACCACGTTCAATACGCCCGGCGGCAGGCCGGCCTGGTTGGCCAGTTCGACCAGGAACAGCGACGAGGTCGGATCCTGCTCGGAGGGCTTCAACACGAAGGTATTGCCGCAGGCCACGGCGATGGGGAACATGAAGCAAGGCAGCATCACCGGGAAGTTGAAGGCAGTGATGCCAGCGCCCACGCCCAGCGGCTGGTAGAGCGTATAGACGTCCACGCCACCGGCCACGTTCTCGGCCAACTCGCCCAGTTGCAGCGAGGTGATCGAGCAGGCGTGCTCCACCACTTCCAAGCCGCGCATGACTTCACCTTCGGCGTCCGGCAGGGTCTTGCCGTGTTCGCGGGTGATCAGTTCAGCCAGCGGGGCGATGTTCTCGCGCAGCAGTTGCTGGAACTTGAGCATGATGCGCATGCGCTGCGCCAGTGAGGTATTGCGCCAGGTCTTGAAGGTTTCCTTGGCGTTGGCCACGGCCCGGTCGACTTCTTCCCTGGTCGCGAAGGGCACGCGCGCCACGACTTCCTGGGTGGCCGGGTTCAATACGTCGCGCCACTCCTTGGAAGTGGACTGCACCTTTTCACCGTTGAGGTACAGGGGAACGTTGGGGATGTTGGCTTGGCTCATTGCGATTTCCATAGTGAAGAGGTGGGGAGAGCAAGGCCGGCAGCACGGCTCCCGGCCACAGGCATTATTGCTTGACCAGCGGGCAGGCCGCGTCCATGGGACGGAAAGCTTGCTGAGCCGGGATCACCGAGAGCAGCTTCAGGTAATCCCACGGGCCCTTGGACTCGGCCGGGGTCTTGACCTGGTACAGGTACATGTCGTGGATCACGCGCCCATCCGGACGAATGGAGGCGTTGCGCATGACGGCATCCGAAATCGGGATTTCGCGCATCTTCTGCGCCACCACCTTCCAGTCGGAGGTCTTGGCGGCTGCACGTGCCTTGAGGAACTGATAGACGCTGGAATACACGCCCGCCTGCACCATGGTCGGCTTGTTGTTCTTGAACTGCGCTTCGAAGCGCTTGGAGAAGGCGCGCGTCTGCTCGTCGTAATCCCAGTAGAAGCCATCGGTATAGACCAGCCCCTGCGCGGCCTCCAGTCCCAGCGCGTGCACATCCGACAGGAACACCAGCAGTGCCACCAGGCGCTGGTCCTTGCCGCCGATGGCAAAGGAGCGTGCCTGCTTGATGGCGTTGACCACATCGGTGCCGCCATCGGCCAGACCGATCACCTGGGCCTTGGAGGCCTGCGCCTGCAGCAGGAAGGAAGAGAAATCGGAAGCATTCAGCGGATGCCGCACCGAGCCCACCACCGTGCCGCCATTGGCCTTGACCACGTCAGCAGCATCCTTTTCCAGCGAGTGACCGAAGGCGTAGTCCACCGTCACGAAGTACCAGGATTTATTGCCCAGCTTGGTCAGCGCCGCCGCCGCACCGGCGGCTTGCGAGTAGGTGTCGAACATCCAGTGAAAGCCATTGGGCGCGCATTCTGCCGTGGTCAGCGCACCGGTGGCCGGGCCGCTGTACATGGCAATGCCGCCCTTGTCCTTGATGAGCTTTTGCACCGCCAGGGCGACCGAGGAATTGGTGAGATCGGCGATGGCCTCGACCTTGTCGCGGTCCAGCCATTCGCGGGCACGGGTGACGCCAACATCCGGCTTGTTCTGGTTGTCCGCCGAGAGGATCTCGATCTTCATCCCCTTGCATTCATTCTTGAGGCAATCCTCCACCGCCATCTTGGCAGCGACCACCGAGCCCTGCCCACCCATGGCCGAATACGGGCCGGACATGTCGGTGAGCACGCCGATCTTGACGGTGTTGGCGTCCTGCGCCAGGGCGGGAATGGCAGTGGCGCCCAGCGATACCGCACAGGCCACGGCCGCAGCCGTGAGGGAACGGCCGAAAGCGTTCTTGGACATCTTGTCTCCTTGATCTTGTGATTGTTGTCGGACCTGCCCGCGTTCATGGACGGCGGGTCTTGCCGTTGTCTCCTGCCTTGCAGCACCTCTCCTCTCTACGCGGGGTGCCGTCACGGCCCCGCTATTCTGCATGTGCGTATTTATCGATACAATAACCACAAAGACAAAACGCTTTTGCATTGATGCAAATCGCAAAACACGGAGAGCACATGCTGGACTGGGACAACCTCAGGATCTTTCTCGAACTCACGCGCAGCCAGGGCCTGGTGGATGCCGCCAAGAAGCTGGGCATCGACCACTCCACCGTATCGCGGCGCATGAAGCGTTTTGAAGAACAGGTCGGCAGCCAGCTGTTTGACCGCAACAATCACGGCTACAAGCTCACCGCGGACGGCTACCGGCTGGTGGAATATGCCGAGCAGGTCGAAAGCACGCTCTACGCCGCCACCGACGAGCTGGGCGGGCATAACAGCAAGCTCTCCGGCCAGGTGCGGCTAGGCGCCACCGAAGGTTTCGGCACCTTCGTGCTGGCGCCGCACATTGCACATTTTTGTGCGCGCAATCCGCACATCACGGTGGACATGCTGCCCATGCCGCGTTTCGTGAATCTGTCCAAGCATGAAGCCGACATCAGCGTCTCGATCGAGCGGCCCTTGTCGGGTAATTACGTGGTCACAAAACTGTCCGACTATGTTCTGAAGCTTTATGCTTCACGTGACTACCTGGCGCAACACCCGCCCATTCATACCGTGGATGACCTGGCGCAACACAACTTCATCGGCTACATCGATGATCTGGTCTTCAGTGAAGAATTGCGCTACAAGGATACGGTGGCGCCGGACGCCTTCCGGGCCTTTCGCAGCACCAGCGTGGTGGCGCAATACACGGCGGCCTGTGCCGGCCGGGCGCTGGCCATCCTGCCCTGCTTCCTGGCCCAGCAGTCCGAAGAGCTGGTGCCTGTGCTGCCGGAGCAGATCGCCATCACGCGCACCTTCTGGCTGGTGGCCTCCAGCGAACAACGCCATGTGGCGCGGGTGTCGGCCCTGTGGAGCTACCTGCGCGAGTGCGTGGAACTGAACCGCGACTTCCTGATGGGCCAGTCGCGTCGGATGCGCTGGCTGGAGTGAGACTGGCGGCCTGCCCATCCGCAACGAAATGTGTTTCAACCCGGCCGCCCGGCTCCTCCCCGCGCTGGCGGCCTTATCCCAAGGAGATGACAATGGCTGCAAAGAAGATCCTGCTCTTGACCGGTGATTTCGCCGAGGATTATGAAACCATGGTGCCCTTCCAGGCCCTGCAGATGGTCGGCCACACTGTTCATGCGGTCTGCCCCGGCAAGAAAGCCGGTGACAAGGTGAAGACCGCGATCCACGATTTCGAAGGCGACCAGACCTATACCGAAAAGCCGGGCCACCAGTTCGCCCTCAACGCCAGCTTCGATGAGGTCAGCGCTGCCGCCTACGATGCCCTGGTGGTGGCCGGTGGCCGCGCCCCGGAATACCTGCGCCTGAACCCCAAGGTGATCGAACTGGTGCAAGCCTTCGCCAAGGCCGACAAGCCCATCGCGGCGGTCTGTCACGGCCCGCAGGTGCTGGCGGCGGCCGGTGTGCTGGAAGGCAAGAAGGTGTCGGCCTATCCGGCTTGCGCCCCGGAAGTGAAGCTGGCCGGTGGTCAGTTCGCCGATATCGCCGTGGATGCGGCCATCACCGATGGCAAGCTGGTCACGGCACCGGCGTGGCCGGCGCATCCGGCCTGGCTGGCGCAGTTCCTGCAGGTGCTGGGCACGCGCATCGAACTGTAAGGCCTGGCGCCTCAAGCGGGGAGCGGCTGCCAAGGGTGGGCGGCTCCCCGCAAACCCGCTGATTTTGCTTGTTTCTTCATTTACCCTTCGCAGTTTTCCCCTTTTTTTCCTGCTGGCCCACAATATGCCCCGAGATCAACCGTCTTCAGGGTATGCAGCCCATTTCCACCCTCTCCCCGATGAGCGACCAGGACCGCGAGATCACCGCCACCGTCATGCGCGAGCGTAGCCGGCTGGGCGGTTTCATCCGCCGTCGGGTAGCCGACGCCGGTGAGGCCGAAGACATCCTGCAGGAAGTGTTCTACGAGTTCGTCCAGGCCTATCGCCTGCCGGAACCCATCGAGCAAGTCAGCGCTTGGCTGTTCCGGGTGGCACGCAACCGCATCATCGACCGCTTCCGCAAGAAGAAGGAAGAGCCGCTGCCCGAGGCGCACGACATCGAGGAAGTCGACGGCGCCGAAGATGCCTGGCGGCTGGACTTGGTCCTGCCGGCCAGCGATGGCGGGCCCGAAGCGGCCTATGCCCGTGCGGCGCTGATCGAAGCCTTGCAGGCGGCGCTGGACGAATTGCCGGAGGCGCAGCGCGAAGTCTTCATCGCGCACGAACTTGATGGCCTCAGCTTCAAGGAAATGGCTGCTGCCAGTGGTACCAGCTTGAATACCCTGCTGGCGCGCAAGCGCTACGCAGTCCTGCATTTGCGTGAACGCTTGCAGGCGGTTTATGACGAATTGGAGATGTAATGGATCAGAACGAGATGCCTCAAAATCCCCCTGCCCCGGCACGCCGCGATCGTGGCTTCCGTGGCGGGCGGGACCCGCGCCGCTGGGGCGTGAAGCTGCTGCTGTGCCTGCTGTGCGTGCCCCTGCTGGGTGTGGTGGTGATGCTGCTGTGGAACTGGGTGATGCCGCCGATCTTCCCGGGCGTGGCCGAGATCGGCTTCTGGCGGGCGCTGGGATTGCTGGTGCTGTGCCGGGTGCTGTTCGGCGGCTTTCGCGGGCGGCATGGCGGCTGGCATGAGAAGCGCCGCTTCATGCGCGCTCGCTGGGAAGCGATGACGCCTGAGGAACGCGAACGCTGCCAGCTGCGCAGCCGCATGTTCTGCCGCCAGGAGCGCAAGTGAAGGAAAACGCCCTCCCTGGCTGAACGCCATCAACCCAGGGCCGAGGGCTGGGGCGCGATGTTCCAGTCGCGCTCCTGCAAGCCGATCGAGGTGAAGGGATCGACCAGGGTACCGGCCACCATCCGGGCCAGCAGTTGCGGTGCAGGCGGCACCACCGACAAGCGCGCCGCCAATTGGTCGCGCACCCATGGCAACCACACCGAATCGGACTGGTAGAACGGCGTGAACATGGCCGACATCGCCTGGAAGGTCCGCACGTGGCGGCGTCGCGAGGCGGCATAGCGCGGCAGCGCCTGCTCCGGCGTATCGGACTGCTGCAGGGCATGAATCAGCGCCCGTGCATCAAGCAAGGCCATGTTGGCCCCCTGCCCCAACTGCGGGCTGGTGGAGTGGGCGGCATCACCAATGATGGCCAGCCGCTGTCCATACGGCGCAGGCAAGGTGTGATGGCCGTAGCGCGCCAGCGTCATCTGCTCGAAGCCATCGATCTGGGCCAGATAGGGATCACATTCCGGCCACAGCGCATGAATTCCCTGCTTCCATGCTTCCAGCCCCCGTTGCTTGAGCTGCTCCACCTGGTCCGGCTTGGTACTCCAGAAGAAGGCCACCATGGGATCATCCTGCTGCCTCGGACGACCAATGGGCAGCACTCCGATCATGGTGCTGGCGCGGCGATAGCGCTGCACCAGTGAATTGACACCGAACGACAGACCCGGCTGGGCGCGCAAGGAAACCCAGAAGGCGCCATAGGGCAGGCGCTTGGGCTCGCAGGTATTGAGCGCGTAGCGGCGCAGCAGAGAACGGGCACCGCTGGCATCGATGACCAGATCGAAGGGGCCGATGCGGCGGCCGTCCGCAGTCGTGAGGCTGGCACCGGCGCTGCCCTGCTCGAGACCGTTGATCTCATGGCCGGTTTCGGCTTCGATCCCTTCCCTCTGCGCCGCCTCCTGCAGGACACCGAACAGGGCCGCACGATGGACCGCAATGCCATAGCGTCCACCGCGCACGGCGTCATATCGCACATCCAGCACCGTCTTGCCGCTGAGGGCGTCGGCCCCGTAGAGGCGGTCGATGCGCTGGCCCAGCGCGGCGATGCGCGAGAACAGGCCCAGGTCTTCGAGCACCGTCAGTCCGGTGGGCTGCAGGATCAGGCCGGAACCCGCCGGTGCGGCCGTGACGAAGCGTTCCAGCAAGGTGACGCGATGGCCGGCGCGCTTGAGATAGAGCGCCATGGCCAAGCCGGCCGGGCCGGCACCGGCGATGGCTACGTGCAAAGACTTCATGCTTATCCTGCCGAAGATGAAGCGCGCGTCCAGGCGGGCGCCTCTTTTTCGAGGAAGGCGCGCAGGCCTTCGCGTCCCTCCGGGGAGGCACGCAGGTCGGCGATGACGCCGGCCGTATATTCCGCCAGTTCGGGCGTAACCTGCAGCGGATTGGCCACCTGTACCAGTTGCTTGGCGGCGCGCATCGCCTGCGGTCCGTTGGCCAGCAAGGTATCGATCACTTGCAGGACCTTGGCATCCAGTTCCTGGGCCATCACCACTTCATGCACCAGGCCGATGGCGGCGGCGCGAATGGCCGAGAAACGCTCGCCCGAGACGAAGAAGCGGCGCGCCTGCGATACGCCCATCTTGGCGATCACGTAGGGGCTGATGGCGGCCGGAGCCAAGCCCAGCTTGACTTCGGAAAGTGCAAAGAAAGCCGCCTCGGAAGCTACCACGATGTCGCAGCACGAGACCAGGCCAACACCGCCGCCCATGACCGCGCCCTGGACCTTGGCTACCGTCGGCGCCGGGAAGCTGTTGAGGGTTTCCATCAGCAGTGCCAGCTTGCGGGCATCGTGCAGATTGTCCTCGCGCGAGGCATCGGCCATGCGGCGCATCCAGGCCAGGTCGGCGCCGGCGGAGAAGGACTTGCCGGTGGAGGCCAGCAGCAGGACGCGAGTGCGTTTGTCGTCTCGCGCCTCGTTGATGAGGTCGATCAGGCGGGCGATCAGCTGATCGTCGAAAGCATTGTGGACATCAGGGCGATTGAGGGTCAACGTGGCCAGGCCACGAGGGTCGATGTCGAGATGGGCGGCTGCGGTCATTTTCGCTCCTGCGATCAGTGGGGTCCTGCAACGAGATTGAAAACAGAGGTGCGGTGGAGGATAGCGCAAAATTCCTGCGGCAAGTGTTACGGGGAAGACAAACACCGACTGGCTGGTCTGGAAAAAATGATGCTGTCGGGGAGCGTTCGAGGGATCGTTGCGCTACCGACGTCCAACGCTGGACAGGATTTCTGCTGGCCATTTCGGCTTGCTCTTGAGGTGATAGCAGACCCAGCCCAGCAAGCCATAAGGAATCGTGAACCACAAGAAACAAAGCGCAAACAACTGCGCCAGCAACATGAGGAAAGTGAACGGATAGCGTCCCGGACCAATCAGCGGCTGGCTCCAGCACAATGCGCGCAACAGGGAGCTCCCGTGGGGAACGTAGACCTGCTCGCCCTCGTTGAGCAGCGGGCCCTCATGCTGCATGAAGCGACGGATGTGTTCCCATTGATTCAGCAGCAATTGCACCGCCAGCGAAGACACCGTACCGCCCAAGGGGAATTGCGCGATCACCGTGTCATCTTTCGGGCCCTTGATGACTGCGCAGTGTAGTGAAGCGAGAACTTGCGTGTGGTTTTTCGTGACGACGCGCGAGCGACAGACTTGAACTCTCGTGCAAGACCAGTCATAGGACTGGATGTCATATTTGCCTCCGCCCCATAACGGCAGGAGGCTGAAGAGCGAGGTCTTGTCAGTGAAGACATGGACCTTGCCGGCTGCGCGGTCGAAGAGAACTGGAGCGTAGCGGTAGCCGGATATCTCAAGCCGCACGGCGCACCATATCATGAGGCCCAAGATGCACATCAAAAAGAGTCTTATAAAATCCCAAAATATATCTATCTTTCCGTTGACGAGACCGGTGAAAGTCACGGAGAAAAGAAAAACAAAACCTACCGACGAGAATAGAGCGCTAAACATCATCAACCCCGTAATAGACGCGCCTCCATCCGCGTAAGCCAATCCATGCGGATGGACTTCCATGATGAAGTTACCGGAATGCGGTGTACGGCTAACACTCAGGCTATGCGGTGGAAGCAAGATGGCTTCATCACCCAGTCCCTTGAATGCCGGATTTGAATTCAATCCAAAAAACACGTCGCTGGCAGGCTCGCCGGTCCAGTGATACAGGACGAATTCGCTTTCATGCGGCAATATATCGAGCGATACGTCGATATCCTCGGCGGTGGACCTTCTGCGTGATTGTCGTTCGCGGCGATGATTTTTCTTCATGATGAGAATCCCGATAGTTAAACGCGTTTGAGTTCAAAGGCATCTTGGGCAAACGGCGCTCGCGGAACTTCCTCATAAAGGCGGTAAGTCAAATGCGCGGACTGCGCTGCGTTCCAGGTTTTAGCATCCAACGGCATCTTGATATCGAAGACATAGCGTCGGCTGTCTGCATCGAGCACCATCAATGCCGACTCTTCCGCCGTTCGGCCAAGATCTTCCGGCAGCAATTGCAAGGTATAGGCGACCCGTGGCGCCTGTCCTTCATGGACAACCTCAATGCGAGCCTGGAGGACGTTATCGCTGAAGTAATTCTTCGACCAGGTCAGAGACGCCTTGACACCGACTGACAGCGACTGAAAACCCTTCATTTCGGCCGCCAATCCGCGCTCGCTCCACGTCAGCATCTCCTCGAGATTTCTCTTATCGAGCGGCTCTTCAGCCGCTGCGAAGCGTGTTTCGGTACGCTCGCTTTTGCCCCAGTAACAGCGTTTCAAGAAGATTTCGTTCAAGTCGTCTTCAAGGCTCTCAGCATATAGAGCAAAGGCAAAACCTGCGATTCCCAAGAGAATCCCAATTCCTGTAGCAGTCGCGGCAGCCATCGTTGCGCTCGCCGCACCGCCCAGTCCGACCACGATGGCTCGTGAAATCACGAATCTCGACACAGTAGCGTTGGCAAAAGCGATAGTGATGCCGCCTGATGCCGAAATAGCAGAGACGCCAAAAAATCCAGCGCTAGCACTGTATGCGTTGGCAGCAGCTCGCTCTCCTCTTGCATTCCTAGAAGAGTATTTTGCTATCGCCGCAACCATATCAAACCCAGAAGCCGCCGCCCCTGCCACCCCCGACAACAGACGCAAAGCGGACGCCGCCATGAGACTGCTGGAAAGCACCAGCTTGTTCCCTGCTCTCCTGATTTCCACCGCCGCTGCAGAAATTCCGAACGCCCCCTCCAACAAACCAGCGGTACTGCCCATCACGGACATGAGCGTATCCACATAGGCATCTCCTTCCTCCTGATCAAGCTTGTTGAGCGCCGCCGTCAGCGCGGCCATCTGCACAGAGGCCAACACCAGCGTGATCTTCCCCTGACGCGACCAGAGCGCCTGTCGGCCGGCCTTGGCCAGGCTGGCCTGCTCGCCCACCAGCTTGAGCGCGGTGGACTTGGGCAACTGGAAGCGCTCAGACAAATGCCCCAGTTGCCCGTCCCCCACGACCTCGACAAGCTGCTCCTGCTGACGCCCGGCATGCGCCTTCAACTCTGCAAGCTTTCGCTCGGTCACCACCACCGGAAAGTACTCGGGCAACTGCAAGCCGCGCGCCTGGTGCTTGGCCAGCTTGCGCAAGGCATCCCGGCTCTGGTGGCGCGTGGTGCGATCGGTACCGACCTTGGTTTCCATGATCATCCCCAGCGAAGCCGGACGCACGCCCTGCACCATCGCATCCAGCGCCTCGCCGATGGGCAGCTTCACTGAGATCGTCACATACCGTTCGGTAGCAGGATTGATCATCATCTCCATGATGGCGGCGGTGCGGACCTGGATGGTGATGACGCGCTGAACCTGACTGACGTTGGCCACCGGTGCGCCCAGTCTGGTCGCCTGCTTGGGGTCCAGCAAGGTAGCCTGCAAATGGACCGCCTGCTCCTGCACCTGCAACAAGCTATGGACATGCGCTTCATGCAGCTTGCGCTGGCCCTGCAATACCTCCTTGATCGCTTCAGGCAACTGGTTGACCAACCCATTGATCTTTTCGCTGACATCCTTGCGCTTCCCGGGGTCGGAGAGGATGGCCTCGTACAGATCCCATGGTTCCAGCATGGCCCGCTCCAGCCAGGTCACGGGGGCCTCCGGGTCTTTGCCATAAGCCCGCGCCAGTTCCCTGGACGAGCTCACTGAAATCGCGCCGCCGCCCCAGGCCTTCTCCACAGCACCCAACCGGTCCAGATATTCGAACACCTGCTGCACGACGCTGCCATAGGCGCTCGACACAGCGGTGAGGGACAGGTTCTGATCGAAGTCATGGCGCAAGGTCACCGCCAGCGAGCCGCTGGTCAGCCAGCGCACATGGTCGCCATCCAACCGGGCGACATACGTCTCCCAGCGCGCCATGCCCGCCCGAAACTCCTGGCGGAATTGATCAAGCTCCTCCATGCGCAACTTGCCCCGGTAACGCTCGATCCGTGAACGGGCGTTTTGTTCGGCAACGGACTCCAGTTTCTGCTCAATCTGCGCCGGCGGCGGTGTGACGCGATAGGTCCCCGGCTTGCTATCGTTGCGCGTGATCTTGGTCCCAAGTGGGTAGTAGGCTTTGCCACTGACCTGCTCCCGGGCGCGGATCTGCTCAAACTCGGCTTCACTGATGATGTGATGGTGGCGGTAGCCGCCAGCCTCTTGAAGTGTCTTCTGGTCGGCCAGCCGGGTGGCGACGACCCAGCTCTCGATCATCTCGACATGCAAGGCCGAGCGCAGTTTCCAGCTGCGCAAGGGATCAAAGCCGGTACCGTCGGGGTGCGGTCCCCCGGCGGCCCAGGCCTTTTGCGATTCCAGCGCACACAGGCGCAGATGATTGTGCTGCTCGATCACGCCCACGTCATCGGGCAGCATCACCAGCAGCGACTTGTTGACGTACAGCGTGGGATGATCCAGTTTCTCGGCGGCGCGCACCGCCTTGTCCATGGCAGCGGCTTGCCCGAGACGCTCTTTGTCCAGCGGCTTGAGCGCAAATTCGAACCCTTTGACGAAGGCGGCGCCACCCTCCTTCACGAAGTCAGCAACGTGTTGTTCCAGATTGGCTGCATTGAGCGGCAGGCATCCAGATTGGGGAAACTCCCCCTGCTTGATCCACTTTGCTGGATAGATCTCGCGGCCACGCAGCGTGCGCAATTTGTCTTTCCTCACTGCTTTGCCGTCTGGCCCCGGCAGATCCACCATGGGATTATCCGCATAACGCTGCAGTACTGGAGGCGACCACAACCGGGGCGTAAAAGCCAGCCATACGCTCTGTACATCCTTGGCACCGTTGATGCTGATCAGAGGCGCTTCCAGATTGGCTGCCCCGCGCGAACAGGTCTTCGGGGCCGCAGCCGTCAGGAAGCCAGTGACCAGCGCTGCATATTGCTTGACGCTGACCTGGTGCATGATCTTGCGAGTCAGACCGTTGCCCATGACTTGCCAGATATCCCAACGCTGGCTCTGCACGAAGTACAGCATCAGGTAGCCGCTGCGAGCCAGGCGCGCCACCGGCACGGTCGCCTCACGCCTGATCCCGGCAAAAACAGGATCAAGCGCGGCTTGCCATTGATAATCGGCACGCTGCAGCGTATTGGCATGCTCCAGCGGTGCGACCGAGGGTGTGACGATGAGCAATTGCAGGTCGGATCGCCGACAGGTCTGACAATTGGCACTCACGCAGAGCGGTGGTGCCCCTGCAGTAGCATTGATTGCATTTCCGATGACCTTTTCGCGGGTCGCGATGGCGGATTCCGTCATGTAGTTTCCTGAGGAGAGAGGCGCAGAACCGGCGCTTATGGAAGCGAGCGTGTGGGCAAGGGGCGGGACCAGCAGCGTAATGGCAGCTCACCGAGACGTTGAGCCAGGCTGTCGCCGTGGCGCGCTGCATCGCTGAGCAGGGCGCCGAATTCGGGGCTTTCGGTGAATTCGGGAGGCATTTGCATCGCGATGAGCACGCACAGCGACAGGTTTTCTCCATCAAGCCCAAATTGCCGCGCACGACTCACCTGGGCGGACAAGCGTTGCAGGGGATGCACGCCAAACTCCATGGCGGTATCCAGACACAAGTCATGCCACTGGGCCAGCAGCCGCTGAACGATCGGTAGATGATCCAGACGCTGCCATTGGACGTCGTCCAGGTGAAACCCTTGCGGCTGAGGAGCAATGGATGCACCCTCGCCTGCCTCGACGCCAGCAATCGATTGGAGTTGGCTCAGATCATCGTGAAACAGCCAGGTCGCCTCTCCCGCCAGTGCCAACCGCTGGTCTGGCGCAAGCATGGGCCAGAGCGTCTGGAGGCATGTGGCGATGTACCAGGCGATCCAGCGCCGTTGGCCATACTTGCTAACACCAACGGAGGCAGCATTGATTCGCCTGCACAGCTTGGCTGGCTCGTCGGGAGTGATGATCCACGCGCAGACGGCCCGCTCGGCCTGGCCTGGATCATCATTGGCATGCAGTACGTTGACGCGCTGGCCGAGCACGGTTTCCGCGTAGGACTGAGTGATGCCGGCTTCCAGCAGAGGATCATCGATTGGGTTATCGGTCTCGCCAGTTCCTTGCCCGCCAGGAAGACCAACCAGCTGGATCGGACGGGGCAGCTTGTTGAGCGCCCATCGTTGTGCAGCGGTGAAGGCTGGCTGGATCAGCAGCGGCAAGTGCGCATCGGCCTCTGCCAAGGACAAGGGATCATTTAATTCGGGAGCATAGAGCAGATAGAGCCGCGCCTGCCCATGTTGCTGCAGGGAAGAGCTCAATGCGTCAAGGAGGGTACGGCGGAATTCGGATAAGGTGGGTTGGCGAGGAGAACGCATGCTTCGATAGGCACGTGGCGCAAACACGTTAGGGGACGGCCATTTTGTGTTTTTTGCGCCAGGGGATATATCGAAAAGGATCTAGATTTCGGAGTTTCTGAGACGAGAGAAGAAACGGGATGAGGATGGACGTGAAGAAGGGTTCGGCTTTCTAGTGAAGAAAGGGAATCTTCAGATCAGAGGTGAAAGGCGCTAGGTAGGGGAAGCCCGCTTGCGCGGGCTTTCGGCTGGCTGGGGTGGCCTGGATTGCGTTCGGTGCGCGCTCCACCGCCCTCTAACGCTCGC
Source organism: Herbaspirillum sp. C9C3 (assembly GCF_013359625.1). NCBI lineage: Bacteria > Pseudomonadati > Pseudomonadota > Betaproteobacteria > Burkholderiales > Oxalobacteraceae > Herbaspirillum > Herbaspirillum sp. C9C3. Next base: position 187,268 of record NZ_JABFMQ010000008.1, on the reverse strand, counting down.
TGCGCGAGCGAGGGATTCGCCCACGTGCCGCGGGCCCGGTTTCGCTTGCAAGCGAAACCCTTCGAATCCCCCCCGCGATGTGCTCAAGCACATCGCTAGGGGCCACCAAACAAAAAAGCCCGCATGCGCGGGCTTTCGGCTGGCTGGGGTGGCTTGGATTGCGTTCGGTGCGCGCTCCACCGCCCTCTAACGCTCGCTGCGCGAGCGAGGGATCCGCCCACGTGCCGCGGGCCCGGTTTCGCTTGCAAGCGAAACCTTTCGAATCCCCCCCGCGATGTGCTCAAGCACATCGCTAGGGGCCACCAAACAAAAAAGCCCGCATGCGCGGGCTTTTTTATTTGGCGTCCCCTGGGGGATTCGAACCCCCGTACTCACCGTGAAAGGGTGATGTCCTAGGCCTCTAGACGAAGGGGACAAAACGGTCACAACTACTACATTCCTCGAATCAGCTCTCCCGCCAATTCACCCCACATTTCCATGCGGGTCGCTGGTGGAGGTAAGCGGGATCGAACCGCTGACCTCTTGCATGCCATGCAAGCGCTCTCCCAGCTGAGCTATACCCCCTGCGAAAGGAAAAGTCCCAAACTCCGGACTATCCATCCTCAAGGTAGCCTGATCAGTCAGACTACTTCAACTTTCAAACAACCCGGCGGCAACCGGACTGCCTTAAAACCTGGCGTCCCCTGGGGGATTCGCCCACATTCTGCGGGCCGCGGAATCGCTTGCAAGCGATTCCCTTCGAATCCCCACGCGATGTGCTCAAGCACATCGCTGGACTTCCGTAATCCAACCTTGGTCGGACTATTTTGCTACCTGGCGTCCCCTGGGGGATTCGAACCCCCGTACTCACCGTGAAAGGGTGATGTCCTAGGCCTCTAGACGAAGGGGACACTATACCGCTACATACCTGCGCTGCCTGCTGGGTGACAGCGCAGATATCGAAATCTGGCGTCCCCTGGGGGATTCGAACCCCCGTACTCACCGTGAAAGGGTGATGTCCTAGGCCTCTAGACGAAGGGGACAAGCAGGTACTTCACATTACTTCTTGTTTCTACACTTCAAGCTTCGCCTGAAATATCACCGCCAAACATCTGCGGGTCGCTGGTGGAGGTAAGCGGGATCGAACCGCTGACCTCTTGCATGCCATGCAAGCGCTCTCCCAGCTGAGCTATACCCCCGTTGCGAAGAAGCGAGATTATGCAATACCTATTTTCAAAAGACAACACGTTTTTGAAAAATAATTTCTCTTTTTCAAAGATATGCCGCCAAACGTGCCTTAACAGCCTCACGACCAAACAATTGCAGCACGGCGTCAATGGCCGGCGTCTGCAATTGACCCGCCACGATCAGGCGCAAGGGCATGGCCAGCTGCGGCATCTTGATGCCGTGCGCAGCCAGGACTTCCTTGATCATCGGGGCAATGGCTTCCTTGGTCCATTCCACGGTCGCCACACGCTGGGCAAAGTCGGCCAGTGCCGGCTTGATGGCATCCGTAATGTGCTGCGCCACCAAAGCCGCATCCGGGGCCGGCTGGCGGTAGAACATCAGGGCCGCCGCAGCAATCTCGTTGACGGTATTGGCGCGATCCTTCAGCAAAGCGATCACGGCAGCCAGATCAGGCGCACCCTCGAACACCGCACCCTGTGCTTGCAACAACGGACGGACCAGATCAGCCAGGCGGGCGTTGTCGGCCAGCTTGATGTAGTGGTTGTTGAGCCAGTTCAGCTTTTCCGGGTTGAACTGCGCCGGGGCCTTGGTCAGGTGATCCAGGTCGAACCATTCACAGAACTGCTGCATCGAGAAAATCTCGTCGTCGCCATGGCTCCAGCCCAAACGCGCCAGATAGTTCAGCATGGCTTCAGGCAGATAGCCCTGCGCCGGGTAATCCATCACGCTGACTGCACCGTGACGCTTGGACAGCTTCTCGCCATCCGCACCCAGGATCATCGGCACGTGGCCATACTCGGGCAGCGTGCCGCCCAGGGCCTTCAGAATATTGATCTGGCGCGGCGTATTGTTCACATGGTCATCGCCACGGATGACGTGGGTGATCTTCATGTCCCAATCGTCCACCACTACGCAGAAGTTGTAGGTCGGCGTGCCGTCCGGACGGGCGATGACCAGATCGTCCAGCTCACGGTTGGAAATGGTGATGGGGCCCTTGACCACATCGTTCCAGCTGACTTCGCCATCCTGCGGATTCTTGAAACGCACCACCGGCTTGCGACCTTCCGGAATGGCCGGCAGGGTCTTGCCCGGTTCCGGACGCCAGGTGCCGTCGTAGCGCGGCTTCTCGCCGGCCGCACGCTGACGCTCGCGCATGGCTTCCACTTCTTCCGGGGTGCAATAGCAGTAATACGCCGTGCCCTGCTCCAGCATCTGCGCAATCACTTCGCGATAGCGATCCATGCGCTTCATCTGGTAGAACGGACCTTCGTCATGCTCCAGCCCCAGCCACTGCATGCCCTCGATGATGGCCTGCACCGCTTCCGGGGTGGAACGCTCGACGTCGGTATCTTCGATGCGCAGCACGAAAGTGCCGCCGAAGCGACGGGCGTAGGCCCAGGAGAACAGCGCCGTGCGGGCGCCGCCCAGGTGCAGGTAGCCGGTGGGACTGGGAGCGAAACGGGTACGAACTTGAGTGGCAGTCATGATAGCGAGTAAAAATCAGGCCGGTCCTGGAATGCCAGGGCCGGCCATCGGTCAAGCAAAGGAATTCGGAAAGGCGTCATTTTAACGCCTTTGCAGGGCGGCACGCCATGCCGGCAGCCCGCCCCGAGGCCCGCATCAGTCGTTCTGCACCACGATGCTGGGGAACTTGCTGGTCATATCGCGCGCCTTCTCGGCCACCTTCACGGCCACCTTGCGGGCGATGGCCTTGTAGATCTCGGCCACCTTGCCATCCGGATCAGCCACCACGGTGGGCTTGCCGGAATCGGTCTGCTGGCGGATTTCCATGGTCAGCGGCAAAGCACCGAGGAAATCCACGCCAAAGTCGGCACACATCTTCTCGCCACCGCCCACGCCAAAGATGGGTTCGGCATGGCCGCAGTTGGAACAGACGTGCATGCTCATGTTTTCCACGATGCCCAGGATGGGGATGCCGACCTTCTCGAACATGCGCAAACCCTTGCGCGCATCCAGCAGCGCAATATCCTGCGGGGTGGTCACGATGACCGCACCGGTGACCGGCACCTTCTGCGACAAGGTCAGCTGCACATCACCGGTGCCCGGCGGCATGTCGACGATCAGGTAATCCAGGTCGCGCCAGTTGGTCTGGTCCAGCAATTGCTGCAGGGCTTGCGTGACGATGGGACCGCGCCAGACCATGGGTTCGTCGGGATCGATCATGAAACCGATGGAAGAGACCTGCAGGCCGTGGTTCTCCAGCGGCTCCATGGTCTTGCCATCCTTGGTCTCGGGCTGGCCCGAGATGCCCATCATCATGGGCTGCGAAGGACCGTAGATATCGGCATCCAGGATGCCCACGCGCGCGCCCTCGGCCGACAGCGCCAGGGCCAGGTTCACGGCCGTGGTGGACTTGCCCACCCCGCCCTTGCCCGAGGCCACGGCGATGATGTTCTTGACGTTGCTCTTGAGCTTGATGCCGCGCTGCACCGCATGCGCCACGATCTTGAAATAGACGTTGGCCTCGACGCCGGTCACGCCGGGCAGCTTGCCCAGCGCCTCTTCGACCAGCTGGCGGATCGGCGCGATCTGGCTGGCTGCCGGGTAGCCCAGCTCCACGTCCAGCAGCACGCGGCCACCCTCGACGCGGATGTTGCGGGCTTCCTTGCCCCGGATCAGATCCTTGCCGGTATTGGGGTCGATCACCTGCAACAGGGCCGCCTTGATCTCTTCCACGGTAATGCTCATTGGTTCTCCTTGCTCAGAACCCGCAAGTCTAAACCAATCGCGCCAGCGCCGCCCTGTGCGCCGATCAAAGCGCCCTTGCAGAACCCTTCATATTGATTGCAACGGAGCAACTACTGCGCCCAAGGCCCGCTGGCTGATAGAATGCCCCTCTTTCATGGCAGTTTTATTGCAGTTTTCTTGCTATTTCGGCGCGCACGCGCCTTAACCTACTTGCATCGTCCGTATCGCCAATGAGCACTTCCGCACCTCGCCAACTCTTTGTCACGACCGCACTCCCCTACGCCAACGGCGCTTTCCACATCGGCCACATCATGGAATACATCCAGGCCGATATCTGGGTCCGGTTCCAGCGAATGCAGGGCAATGAGGTGCATTTCGTCGGCGCCGACGATGCCCACGGCGCGCCCATCATGATCGCCGCCGAAAAGGCCGGCATCACCCCGCAGCAGTTCGTGGCCAACATCGCCGCCGGCCGCAAGCAATACCTGGATGGCTTCCACATCGCCTTCGACAACTGGAGCTCCACCGACAGCCCGGAGAACCACCAACTGTCGCAGGAGATCTACCGCGCCCTGCGCGACGAGGCCCAACTGATCTCCACCAAGACCATCGACCAGTTCTATGATCCGGTGAAGAACATGTTCCTGCCGGACCGCTACATCAAGGGCGAATGCCCCAAGTGCGGCACCAAGGACCAGTACGGCGACTCCTGCGAGAACTGCAGCGCGGTCTATTCGCCCACCGACCTGAAGAACCCGTACTCGACCCTCTCGGGCGCCACGCCCGTGATGAAGTCCTCCGAGCACTTCTTCTTCAAGCTGTCGGATCCGAAATGCGTGGCCTTCCTGCGCGAATGGGCGCTGGACAGCAACCGCCTGCAGCCGGAAGTGGCCAACAAGGCCCGCGAATGGCTGGATGGCGAAGGCGGCCTGGGCGACTGGGACATCAGCCGCGACGCGCCCTACTTCGGCATCGAGATTCCGGATGCACCGGGCAAGTACTTCTATGTCTGGCTGGATGCGCCCATCGGCTACCTGGCCTCGCTGAAGAACTACTTCGTCAAGACCGGCCGCGACTTCGACGCCTTCATGGCCGATGACAAGACCGAGCAGTACCACTTCATCGGCAAGGACATCACCTACTTCCACACCCTGTTCTGGCCGGCCATGCTCAAGTTCGCCGGCCGCAAGACGCCGACCAACGTCTTTGCGCACGGCTTCATCACCGTCAGCGGGGAGAAGATGTCCAAGTCGCGCGGCACCGGCATCTCGCCGCTGCGCTATCTGGACATCGGCATGAACCCGGAATGGCTGCGCTACTACATCGCCGCCAAGTTGAACGCCAAAGTCGAAGATGTGGACTTCAACCCGGACGACTTCGTCGCCCGCGTCAACGCCGACCTGATCGGCAAGTACGTCAACATCGCCAGCCGCGCAGCCGGCTTCATCGCCAAGCGCTTCGACGGCCGCGTGTCCACCCAGTGGGCCACGGCGGACGATGCCTTCCTGGCCAAGCTGCGCGGCGTGGCTGACGAGATCCGCAGCCTCTACGAGCAACGCGAATACGGCAAGGCCCTGCGCCTGGTGATGGAGCAAGCCGACGCCATCAACGCCTATGTAGACGCCAACAAACCCTGGGAACTGGCCAAGGACAGCAGCAAGGATGCGCAACTGCACGAAGTCTGCAGCCGCCTGCTGGAAGCCTTCCGCATCCTGACCATCTACCTCAAGCCCGTGCTGCCGCAGCTGGCGGCCCAGGTGGAAGCCTTCCTGCAGGTCCAGCCCTTCCAGTGGAACGATGTGGCCGCACCGCTGGCCGACGGCCATGTCATCAATGCCTATTCGCACCTGATGCAGCGTGTCGATCCGAAGATGCTGGATGCTCTGTTCGAAGCCCCCGAAGCACCCGCAGCGGCCCCGGCAGCGCAAGAAAGCGCCATCGAGGAACTGGCCCCGGAGATTTCCATCGATGACTTCGCCAAGATCGACCTGCGCATCGCCAAGATCGTCAACTGCGAAGCCGTGGAAGGTTCCACCAAGCTGCTGCGCCTGACCCTGGATGCCGGCGAAGGCCGGACCCGCAACGTCTTCTCCGGCATCGCCTCGGCCTACAAGCCGGAAGACCTGGTCGGCAAGCTGACCGTGATGGTGGCCAACCTGGCACCGCGCAAGATGAAGTTCGGCGTCTCCGAGGGCATGGTGCTGGCCGCATCCGCCAAGGATGAGAAGACCAATCCGGGCATCTATGTGCTCAACCCGTGGCCGGGCGCCGAGCCGGGCATGCGGGTGCGCTAAAGCACAGTCGCCTGCGCAGGAGGAAAGATCGCAATGAACCTGGTGATACGTGAAGCCACTTCGGAAGATGCCAGTCTGATCGCCGAACTGACCCGCCACAGCTGGGCCAACAAGGTCGCGCCCAGCTCCTCGGGCCACCGCGAGGCGCCCGACCATGTGCAGGAAGACCTGCAGAACGGCGGCGCCTTCATCCTGCTCAGCGGCGAGACGCCCGCCGGCTCCGTGCGCTGGCTGCCACTGGATACCGAAAGCGATGTCTGGGAAATCCGCCGCATGGGCATCGCCCCGGCCTTCCGGGGTGAGCGCCTGTCCCAGCATCTGATGGAAGCCCTGATCCACCGCGCCCAGTCAGCCGATGTGCGCGAGCTGCGGCTGGCGGTACGTACCGACCAGGCACAGCTGGTGGATCTGTACGCCGCCTTCGGCTTCGAGATCGCGCCGGAACTGGAATACACCCGCGCCAATCCGCAGGAAGCACCGCCCATCGTGATGCGACGGGTCATGCGGCACTGATCATCCATCCTTCCCCTCCCCAAAAAGCGACGCCCGGTGCGTCGCTTTTCTTTTGCCCGACCGCCGCCACGGGAAATTGGAACGTTTGTTCATCAAGCGGTAACAATCGCTCGCTACCATCATGAAAACGTTGTCAGGAGGCGCTGCCCGCCTGGCTCGCCGGGGGGCGGTCCAAGAGCATGCGCTGAAAATTCACATTCACTGGTAAGCACCATCACAATGGCCCAAGGGGATAGACAGGAAACCGCCTACCTGGCCGTGCGCGTGGCGCGGCTGTATTACTTCCAGAACATGACCACCGCCGCGATCGCCGATGAAATCGGCACTTCGCGCGCTACCGTCTCGCGCCTGCTGTCCTTCGCGCTGGAGCGCGGGCTGGTGGAAATCCGCGTACACGATCCGCAGCAAGTCTCCGGCAGCCTGGAAGCGGCCATCGCCCATCACTACCGGCTGCGCTCGATTCAGGTGGTGCCGGTAGCTGCCGCCGCCACCGACAAGGAAACCCTGCAGCGCGTCACCTGTCACGCTGCCGCCTACGTCAACTCGCTGGTCACGCCCGGCACCATCATCGGTCTGGCCTGGGGCACGACGGTGGCACAGATCGCCGACCAGTTGCTGCCGCGCCATGTGCACGACGTCGACGTGGTGGCGCTCAATGGCTCCGGCAGCGGCGCCAGCTTCATCAACAGCTTCAGCGAATCCATCGTCTCGCGCTTCGCCCAGAACTATGGCGCGCGCGCCCATCATCTGCCGGTACCGGCCTTCTTCGACTACCCCGAAACGCGTACCGCGCTCTGGCGCGAGAAGAGCATCAAGGCCATCCGCGACCTGCAGGAGCGCGCCTCCATCCTGCTGTTCTCCATCGGCGCCGAAGCCACCGGCAGTTACATCCATACCGCCGGCTACCTGGGTGAAGAAGAACGCCAGATCCTGCGCGAGGAAGGGCTGGTGGGCGACATCGCCACCGTCTTCTTCCGTGCCGATGGCAGCTGGCGCGATGTGGCCTTCAATGGCCGCAACAGCGGCCCGGACATGGACTGCTTCACGCACGCGGCGCACTCGCTGTGCGTGGTCTCCGGCACCGGCAAGCTGCCCGGCCTGAAAGCGGCGCTGCGCGGCGGCTTCATCAACGAACTGATCATCGACGAACCGAGCGCGCGCCTGCTGGTGGAGCAGATCCGCAACGGCGCGGCGGCGTGATCGCATCTCCACGAGGAAACCAGCATGGCAGCCATCTCCTTGCAGGGCGTCGGCAAACACTGGGGTGACGCCCAGGCCGTCAGGAATATCGATTTCGAGGTGCAGCCGGGCCAGTTCACCGTCCTGCTGGGCCCCTCCGGCTGCGGCAAGTCGACCACCCTGCGCCTGATCGCGGGGCTGGACAAGCCCAGCTCGGGCAGCATCCATATCGGCGGACGCGACGTAACCCAACTGCCGCCCGCACAACGCAAGATTTCGATGGTGTTCCAGTCCTATGCACTGTTCCCGCATCTCACCGTGCGCGACAACATCCTCTTCGGCGTGCGCGTGCGCAAGGAGCCACGTGCCGGTTACGAAACGCGCCTCAAGCGCGTGACCGACATCCTCGGTCTGGCGCACCTGCTGGAGCGCCGTCCGGCGCAGCTTTCCGGGGGCCAGCAGCAGCGCGTGGCGCTGGGCCGCGCCATCATCGCCGATGCCCCGGTCTGCCTGATGGACGAGCCGCTGTCCAACCTCGATGCGCAGCTGCGCCAGGAAATGCGCCGCGAAATCCGCGCCCTGCAGCAGCAACTGAACATGACCATGATCTACGTCACCCACGACCAGACCGAGGCCATGAGCATGGCCGATCAGGTGATCCTGCTGCGCGAGGGCCGCATCGAACAGGATGCCGCCCCGGCCGATCTGTATGCCCGGCCCGCGACGGCCTTTGCGGCCCGCTTCATAGGTACGCCGCCGATGAACCTGCTGCCGCTGGACACCCACGCCGAAGGATTGACCATCAGCGGCAGCGAGGTGATCCTGCGCGAGCTCGGCCACGCCCCGTTGCAATTGGGCCTGCGTCCGGAACACATCCGACTGGCCAGTGCCAGCGATGCGTCGGTGCCGGCAGTGGTGGAGACCGTCGAATACCTCGGTGCCGACACCATCATTGGCGCCCGCATCGGCACAGCTTCGTTGCTGGTGCGCGCGCCCGGACAACACCGAATCAGCGCTGGTGAGCCCGTGCACCTGGCATGGGATGCCCGCGACCAGTATTTCTTCGATCGGGATAGCGGCCTGCGCCGGTCCTGATCCACACCACGATTTCCGCAGCAAGCCAACCCATCCACCTCATGGAGATGCACTATGCGTAGAACCTTCCTCAAGTCCCTGTCCGCACTGGCCGCGGTGGCCGCTACAGCCGCCTTCTGTGCACCGGCCATGGCTGCCAACCCGGTCGAGATCAGCTTCTATTACCCGGTCGCCGTGGGCGGTGCAGTCACCAAGACCATCGACAGCATGGTGGCCGACTTCGAAAAGGCCAATCCCGACATCAAGGTCAAGGCCATCTATGCCGGCACCTACCAGGAAAGCATCGTCAAGGCGCTGACCGCCTTCAAGGGCGGCACCCCGCCGACCCTGGCCGTGCTGCTCTCGACCGACCTCTTCACGCTGATCGACGAAAACGCCATCGTGCCCATCGACAGCCTGGCTGGCAGCGCCGACGACAAGAAATGGATCGATGGCTTCTACAAGGGCTTCATGGAAAACAGTCAGACCGACGGCAAGACCTGGGGCATTCCCTTCCAGCGTTCGACCATCGTGATGTACTACAACAAGAGCCTGTTCAAGCAAGCTGGCCTGAACCCGGACAAGGCCCCCGCCAACTGGAACGAGATGGTCGAGGCCGCCAAGAAGCTGACCAGGCGCGATGCCAACGGCAACGTCACCCAATGGGGCGTGAAGATTCCTTCCACCGGCTTCGGCTACTGGATGTTCCAGGCCATGACCGCCTCCAATGACGCGATCCTCATGAACAACGTCGGCACCAAAACCTACTTCGACAAGCCGGGTGCGGTGCAGGCCCTGCAACACTGGGTCGACCTGACGACCAGGGACAAGGTGATGCCGGCCGGTTCCATCGAATGGGGCACCATCCCCAAGGACTTCCTGGAGCAGAAGGCCGCCATGATCTGGACCACCACCGGCAACCTGACCAACATCCGTACCAACGCCAGCTTCCCCTTCGGCGTGGCGATGCTGCCGGGCATCAAACATCCGGGCAGCCCCACGGGTGGCGGCAACTTCTATGTCTTCAACAAGACCTCTCCAGCCGAGCAGCAGGCCGCCATGAAGTTCATCCGCTTTGCCACCGAACCGGCGCGCGCCGCGCAGTGGTCGATTGCCACCGGCTATGTGGCCCCGCGTCAGGATGCCTGGGATACCCCGGAAATGAAGAAGTATCTGCAGGACGTTCCGGCCGCCGACGTGGCGCGTGAGCAGATGAAATATGGCGTGGCCGAACTCTCCACCCACGACAACCAGCGCGTGACCAAGGCCTTGAACGACAACCTGCAGGCCGCCCTGTCCGGCACCAAGACACCGGAAGCGGCCCTGAAGGATGCCCAGCGCGAAGCCGAGCGCATCCTGCGCGCCTACGGTCGCTAAGTCCTGCCCGTTGCACAAGAGCTGCCGATGAAACGCCTGCCCTCCTCCGTGCTGCCCTGGCTGCTGCTGTCGCCAGCGATGGTGCTGCTGATCGCCTTCACGCACTATCCGGCGCTGGCGACGCTCTGGCACAGCGTCTTTTCCACACCCAAGGGAGCCCGGCCATCGGTCTTCGTCGGGCTGGAAAACTATCGCCTCATGGTGGACGATCCGGTGTTCTGGCAGGCCCTGTGCAACAACCTCTGGTTTGCCCTGGGCACCATCCCGCTGGCCATTGCCCTGGCCATCCTGATGGCGCTGTGGGTCAACGAGAAACTGGCCGGGCGCGGACTGCTGCGCCTGGCCTATTTCACCCCGACCGTGCTGCCGATGATCGCGGTGGCCAATATCTGGCTGTTCTTCTATACGCCGCAATACGGCTTGCTGGAGCAGATCACCGGCGCGCTGGGCCTGCCCTCGCACAACTGGCTGGGCAATCCCGATACCGTGCTGGGGGCGCTGATGGTGGTGGCGGTATGGAAGGAAGCCGGCTTCTTCATGATCTTCTACCTGGCCGCGTTGCAGCAGATCTCGCCGGTGCTGGCCGAAGCCGCAGCACTGGAGGGGGCGTCGCGCTGGCAATACTTCTGGCGCGTACAGTTCCCCTTGCTGATGCCGACCACGCTGTTCGTGCTGATCAATGCGCTCATCAACGCCTTCCGCCTGGTCGACCACATCGTGGTGATGACCAAGGGTGGGCCGGACAATGCCAGTACCCTGCTGCTGTACTACATCTATGAAGTTGGCTTCGCCTTCTGGGACTCTTCCTACGCTGCAGCCCTGACGGTAGTGCTGCTGGCCCTGTTGGGATTGATTGCGCTGGTGAAGTTTCGTGTACTTGACCGCCGGACTCATTACCAATGATCGCCCCCACCTCGCCTTTCGCCGCACGCCATCGCGCGCTGGAAACCGTCTCTGCCTGGGTGCTGGCGCTGCTGTGGCTGCTACCGCTCTTGTATGCGCTGTGGACGGCTTTTCATCCGGCGGCCTACGCCACCCGCTTCGCGCTGGACGCCCCGCTGACGCTGCAGAACTTCGCCAACGCCTGGCAGGCTGCCCCCTTCCCGCGCTATTTCCTCAATACCTTCCTGCTGGTGACCTTGATCCTGGCGGCGCAGCTGATCCTCTCCACCCTGGCGGCCTATGCCTTTGCACGCTTCACCTTCCGGGGCAGCAATGTGATGTTCATGCTGGTGCTGCTGCAACTGATGGTGATGCCCGACATCTTGATCGTGGAGAACTACCAGACCATGAACCTGCTGGGACTGCGCGATACCATCCTCTCGATTGGGCTGCCTTACTTTGCCTCGGCTTTTGGTATTTTTTTGCTGCGCCAGACCTTCAAGACGGTGCCGCGCGAGCTGGATGAAGCGGCTACCGTGGAAGGCGCATCGCCCTGGCAGATCCTGATGCAGGTCTACGTGCCGCTGGCCAAACCGATCTACATCGCCTTCGGGCTGGTCTCGGTCAGCACCCACTGGAACAACTTCCTGTGGCCGCTGATCGTGACCAATTCGGTGGAGTCGCGCCCGCTGACGGTGGGGCTACAGGTGTTTTCGTCCACCGACCAGGGGGTGGACTGGTCCATCATCACGGCGGCCACGCTGATGACGTCGGCACCGCTGTTGCTGGCGTTCCTGCTGTTTCAGCGGCAGTTCGTGCAGTCGTTCATGCGGGCGGGGATACGCTGAAGTGGCCGGGTCTCAATGGCCCGAGATTTCCGAGATCGAGGTCCGCACGACCTGCTTGGTATTCATGTCGAAATGCACATTGAAGAGCCGGTCCTCGTGCACGTAGTGATACTTCCAGTCCCACACTTCCTCATTCTTGCGGGCAAACTGCACCACGCTGCGCGGCCGGCCAAATTCGCGCCGGATCTGCTCGCTGGTCATGCCCGCACGGATGGTATCGAAATGCTCCTGGGTCAGCACCTGGGTGTAATCGATCAGCGTACCGGAAGCACCGATACGAAACATCCAGGTGCGGATGCCTTCCGGTCCCTTGGGATATTCCAGCGTCCGGGCACCCCCGCCGTCCTCCCAGACTGTGTCGGGCTGGCCCATCACGCCGCGTACGTCGGCTTCGCTGGAAATGCCCTTTTGCAACTTGTCCAAACCGAACTCCTCGATGGGATTGCCGTTGCGGTCGCAGCCGAACAGGGCCAGGGCAACAAATAAAGCCCCGAAATGGGCGGCATGGCGACGCAGGCGAGTGAAGATGGGTTCACGCATAGGTATTTGATTATCCCTGATGAAGACAAGGTAAAATACGGCTTCTGTGTAACATTTGGCCTGAAAATATCATGCTCTTCGGAAAAAAGACCACCTACGTATCTGAAATCACCCAGTTCATCGACGAACTGAAGACGAAGAACCCGAAGCTGGAAGAATCGCAACGCGCCGGCCGCGCCCTGCTGTGGGACAAGGAACCGCTGGACCTGGACAAGACCGCCCGTGACAAGGCCTCGCGCGTGGCCCAGCAGCCCTACGTCTACCAGAGCCACTAAGCTGTTGGCATGACGGCCCAAGCAGGTGGCGCCGACCCCGCCGGCCAGCCCGGCGCGGAACCCAGCGCCGACGCCATCGACATCACCCCCGCAGGCCAGCAGGACACCACGCCCGACGTGATCGACGGCGTGGCATTGGCACGTCTGTACGGCGAACCGCTGTTCCAGCTGCCCAATGATCTCTACATCCCCCCGGATGCGCTGGAAGTCTTCCTGGAAGCCTTCCAGGGGCCGCTGGACCTGCTGCTCTACCTGATCCGCAAGCAGAACTTCAACATCCTCGATATTCCGCTGGCGCAGGTCACCGCACAGTATCTGGAATACGTCGAGCAGATCCGCAAGCAGAACCTGGAGCTGGCCGCCGAATACCTGCTGATGGCCGCCATGCTCATCGAAATCAAGTCGCGCATGCTGCTGCCGGCCAAGAAGGCCGAGCCCGGCGAGGAGCCCGAAGACCCGCGCGCCGAGCTGGTGCGCCGCCTGCTGGAATACGAACAGATCAAGCTGGCCGCCCAGGAGCTGGACCAGCTGCCGCAGGTCGGCCGCGACTACGTGCGCACTCAGGTCCACATCGAGCAGACCGTGGTCACCCGCTGGCCCGAGGTCGACATCGACGACCTCAAGGCGGTCTGGGCCGATATCATCAAGCGCGCCAAGCTGACCCAGCATCACCACATCAGCCGCGAAGAACTGTCCGTGCGCGAGCACATGACGGGCATCCTGCGGCGCCTGCAGTCGGCACGCTTCGTCGAGTTCTCGGACCTCTTCGATCCCTCGCGCGGGGTCCCGGTGGTGGTGGTCAACTTCATCGCCCTGCTGGAGCTGGCCAAGGAAACGCTCATCGAAATCACCCAGGCCGAAGCCTTCGCGCCCATCTATGTCAGACTGTCCTACTCGCCCAGCTGAACGGGCGCAGTCCACCGGCAACGGGGCGATAGACGGTCCGCCCGCAACCAGAGAATCCGCATGAAAATCATTTCCTCCATCGAAGAACTCCGTGACCACCTGCGCGGCCAGTTGCGCACCGCCTTCGTGGCGACCATGGGCAACCTGCACGAAGGCCATCTCTCGCTGATGCGCCTGGCGCGCACCCACGGTGACCCGGTGGTGGCCTCGATCTTCGTGAACCGCCTGCAGTTCGGCCCCAACGAGGACTTCGACAAGTATCCGCGCACCTTCCAGGCTGACGTCGAGAAGCTGGAGAAGGAAGGCGTCTACGTACTCTTCGCCCCCACCGAAAAGGATATGTACCCGGAACCGCAGGAATACCGCGTACAGCCGCCCAATGACCTGGGCAACATCCTGGAGGGGGAATTCCGTCCCGGTTTCTTCACCGGCGTATCCACCGTGGTGATGAAATTGTTCTCCTGCGTGCAGCCGCGCGTGGCCGTGTTCGGCAAGAAGGATTATCAGCAGCTCATGATCGTGCGCAACATGGCACGTCAGTTCGCCCTGCCCACCGAGATCGTCGGCGCCGAAACCTATCGGGCTGAGGACGGCCTGGCGCTGTCCTCGCGCAACGGCTACCTGTCCCCGGAAGAACGCGCCGAGGCGCCGCTGCTCTACCAGGTGCTCAATGCGGTCGCCGATGAAGTGCGCGGCGGCCAGCACGACGTGGCCCTGGCCGAGCGCGTGGCCATGGAACGCCTGGCCGCCCGTGGCTGGAAGCCCGACTACGTGGCCGTGCGCAAGCGCATCGACCTGCAGCCGCCCTCCCCTGCCGACATGGAGCAAGGCGCCCCCCTGGTGGTGCTGTCGGCGGCCAAGCTGGGGGCGACGCGCCTGATCGACAACCTGGAGATCTGATTCATGCGTGTGCTGGCGGGATGCTTGCTGTCCTGGGCGGCGTTGCTGGCCGCCGATGCCGCCCACGCCAGCATCACTGTCCAGGATGACCTGGGCCAGAGCGTCACCCTGACCCAACCCGCGCGCCGCATCGTCAGCCTGGCGCCGCATGTGACCGAACTGCTCTATGCAGCCGGGGCCGGGGCGCAGATCGCAGGGGTCAGCAACCACAGCGACTATCCTCCGCAAGCCGCCCAACTGCCCAGTCTGGGCGGCTACAACGCGCTCGACATCGAGCGCATCGCCAGTCTCAAACCCGACCTCATCGTGGCCTGGCACAGCGGCAACAAACCCCTGCAACTGGCGCGCCTGCGCAGCCTCGGCATTCCCGTCTTCGAGAGCCAGCCGGACGACTTCGGCATGATCGCCTCCTCGCTGGAAAGACTGGGCCGACTGGCCGGCACCGACACCACCGCGCAAGCGGCTGCAGCGGCCTTCCGGGCGCGCTGGCAGCAGCTCGAGGCGCAATACCGGGGACGCACGCCCGTGACCGTGTTCTACCAGATCTGGAGCCAGCCCCTGATGACGCTCAACGGCCGACACATGGTATCGGCCGTGCTGCGGCTGTGCGGCGGGCGCAACATCTTTGCCGATCTTCCCCAACTGGCCCCCACCGTGAGCGTGGAATCGGTACTGGCTGCGGATCCCCAGGTCATCCTCAGCGCCGGCGACGCACGCGATCAACCGCTGGCGCGCTGGAAGCAGTTCACGCGCCTGCGCGCGGTGCGCGACGGGCAACTGTATTCGGTCAATGCGGACTGGCTGAACCGGGCCGGGCCGCGGGTGCTGCAAGCGGCCGAGGAGGTCTGCGGCAAGCTGGAGCAGGCGCGTCAGGCAGCCACACGCAGCCCCTAAGAAACATCCCTCGCGAAAAGGGATGCAGATTGACATACGGGTGCACGAGAATACGAAGCTTCTTTCAAGTCTTCGGGATCAGCGGGCTGCCCTGGGCGGCCAGGAAGACCATTCCGTCCGGGCTTGCGAGGGGGACGAAGCGGCAACCGAAGGCGGCTTCCAGCGCAGCGGGCTGCATGACCGCCTCCACCCTGCCACCTTGCGCAGTACTGCCATCGAGCAGCAAAACGTGCGAAGCAAAGCGCCTGGCCAGATTGATGTCATGACAACTGGCCACTACCGCCCCGCCCTGCTGCGCCAATGCCTGCAGCAGCTGCATCACCTGCCATTGCGCGGCGATATCCTGATGCGAGGTCGGTTCGTCCAGCAGATAGAGCGCGGGGGCCTGGACCAGCAGGGTCGCCAGCGCCACGCGCTGGCGCTCGCCGCCTGAGAGTCGCAACAGGTCCTGGGTCGCCAGAGCAGCCAGGCCGACCTGTTCGAGCGCCTGGCTGGCCGGTGCGGTGTCGCGCTCCTGGCCACCCCAGCCATCGCCATGGGCGAAGCGGCCGGCCATGACGGCCTCCAGTACCGGCAGCGAAAACGCATCCTGTTGATGTTGCAATAGCAGACCCCGCTGCAAGGCCAGTTGCGCCGGCGAGAAGCAAGACAGCGCACGCCCCTGCAACAGTACCTGCCCGCCATGGGGCGGCTGCAAACCCGCCAGCACATGCAGCAGGCTGCTCTTGCCCACGCCATTGCGGCCCAATACGCACCAGAACTGGCCGGGCCGGACCTGCCAGTCCAGTCCATCGAGCAGCAAGCGGGCACCGGCCCGCACGACCAGCTGGCGTGTCTCCAACAAGGGAACGGAAGACCCCTTCATGTGCGACTCCGCGCCAGCAGCCACAGAAACAGCGGCACCCCCACCAGGGCAGTGATGACGCCCACCGGCAACTGCACCGGTGCCACCACCGTGCGCGCCAGCAGGTCGGCCAGGGTCAGCGCCGCGCCGCCGGCCAAACCACAAGCCGGCAGCAGCAGACGCTGGTCATTGCCCAGTACCAGCCGCAGACCATGCGGCACCACCAGCCCGACAAAGCCGATGGTCCCGGCCATGGCCACGGCGCCGGCGGTGCAGGCGGCGGCCACGCACAGCAGCATCACGCGCAGCCGCATCACCGGCACGCCCAGCAACTGCGCAAAGGCATCGCCGCGCGCCAGCAGGTTCAGCGACGGCGCATGACGCCAGCTCCACAGCAGCGCCAGCAGCAGGACCGGTGCCACCAGGGGCAGCAGACGCGCATCGTCGAGGTCGCCGATGAGCCAGAACACCATGCCGCGCAATTGGGCATCGGGCGCAATCGACAAAGCCAGGGAAATGAGCGCACCGAAACCGGCCGCCAGCATCACCCCCGTCAACAGCAGGCGCTGACTGGAGAGCAAGGGCGAGATCGCCAGATGCCGCAGCGACTGGCGCACCAGCCCGAACAGCAGCAGCATGGCCAGGCCTGCACCCAGCAAGGCGCCGGGCGCCGTGACCGCCTGCAGCGGCCAGCCCAGCCGCAACGCCACCAGCATGGCCAGCAGGGCGCCCGCCGCAGAACCACCGGACAGGCCCAATACATAAGGATCAGCCAGGGGATTGCGCAACAGGACCTGCATCAGCGCGCCCGCCAGGGCTAGCGCACCGCCCACCACAAAAGCCGTCAGCGCCCGCGGCACCCGCAGCGACAGCAACAGTGCCACGCTGTCGGCCGGCGATGAAGGACGCAGGCACCCCGTGCTGCCGCACAGCGCCGCCACCGACAAGGCCAGCAGGGATAGCAGCAGCAAGATGCACAGCACGGGCAGATAAGGTCGCATGGGTGGCAGGCTCAGATCAGTGGCAGAAGCGCGGGCTTGGCTTCAGAAGTCGTAGCGGGCGGTGAATTTTACTGCCCGTCCATCTTCCGGATAGATGCCCGATACCGCCCCGCCACTGCAGTCATAGGCTTGCGAGTAATACTTGCGGTCGGCCAGGTTGGTGCCGGTGACGGCCAATTCCCAGGCGCTGACACGTACCGCATAGCGGGCATCGAAGGTGGTGAAGGACGGCATGCGCGCGCAGGTGTTGGCAAAATCATTGCCCATGCGCTGGCGGTCCACCCAGCGCGCCCCCACATCGGCACTGTGCTGGCCGGACTTCCAGTTCAATCGGGTCGACAGCGTATTGGCCGGCACCAGCGCCAGTTGCTTGCCGCTGTTGTCGCCCTGCACGAAACGCGCATCGATGTGCTGGTAGGCGGCACGCCACCCCAGGGTCTCGGTCAGCTGCACGCGCCCTTCCAGTTCCACGCCCTGATGACGGGTCGGGGCCAGGTTGCTGTTGGCACCGTTGCCGCCATTGGCGGTGGGGTCGTAATACAGCTCGTCACGCACGCGATGGCGGAACCAGCGCAGCGTCACCTGGCGTGCGCTATTGCCCAGGGTCGCGCCCAGTTCCAGATCATGCGAGACCTGGGGCTTCAAGACCGCGCCGCTGGGCAAGGCGGTGAAACCGTTCTCGTCGGCCGTGGCCAGGCGATAGCTCTGGCCGGTCTTGACGAAGCCGCGCAGCAACGGCAGCGGTGCGTAGCTGGCCTGCAGGTCCCAGGCATTGACGGCACTGGTGCGGCCATAGGCACCGGAACCACTTAGCTGGGTGAACTGCTCGCGGCGCACGCCGGCGGCCACGCGGGCATTGTGGTCGAACTCGATTTCATCGCGCAGATACAGCGCCTTCGAATGCTGGGAGGCATCGCTGTTACCATAGCTGGCGTTGGTGGCCGAACTCCATTGGGCCAGGTCGACGCCGGCAATGGCCTCGTTCTTCCAGAAACCACTCTCGAGTACGTGGCGCAGGCGCGGCGAGAACTGGGTAGTGCGTACATTGTTCTGCGCGGTCGAGCCGCTGCTGACATAGGTGGAGCGCGAGATCTTCTCGCGATGCGACAGTTCGGCGGCCACATCAAAGGCACCAAAACGGCGTTCCAGGAAGGCCGTAATGCTGTCGTTGTCATAGGAGCCATGGTCCAGTGGCTTGCTGGTCTGACGCGCATTGGCTTCATATTGCGCTTGCGTCAGGCTGCCTGGCAGGCCGAAATCGGCCCGGGACAGGTTGGCACGCAGGCCGAAGCGCCAGTCGCTGGCGAACCATTGCACCGTGGTGCTGGCGTTTTCCTGGTTGGCACGGCTGTTGTGACGCCAGTTGTCGGCGTGCGATTTGGCATAGCTGGCATCGATGGACATGTTGTCCCAGCCGCGCGAGACCGCCGCCCGGCCCGCGCGCTGACCGTTGCTGCCGACTTCGCCCACCACGGTACCGTGCGCCGCATTGGCCTGCGGGCGGCGGGTGATGATCTGGATGGTGCCGCCGGTGGCGCCGCTGCCATAGAGGACGCTACTGCCACCGCGCACGATCTCGATACGTTCGATGGTCTCGATGGGAATCGACGACAGCAAGGGCGTCGTCAGTTCGTTCTCGGAAATACGTACACCGTCGACCAGCACCACCATGTTCTGGTCCCCATTGGCGCCGAAGCCGCGCAGGTCCAGCGGGAAGTCGCGCGGACCGGCCAGGCTCTGGCGTCCGTAGACGCCGCCCAGCTTGCGGATGGCTTCATTGGCGTTGTCGATGCCGGCTTCGCGGATCTGCTCGGCGGTGATGACCGTGGTGGCCACCGGCGCAAAGGCCGGATCGTTCGGGAAGCGCGAGGCCGACACCACCACGGCCGACAGCGGCTGGCTGGCGTCGGCTGCCTGGCTGCCGGCGGCCAGGGTCGAGAGGATGAGCGCAACGGCGGTGCGCAGGGCAAAACGGGGGCGTGGACCGCCGCAGCGGGCCGGGAAATGAGCGATGTGCATGAAAAGACAGTCGATGAATGTGTGCAGCCTGCCTCCCCGCAAGCCGCAATCAACGGAAAACCGCACCAGCATTGGCTGTGCAGCTCCCTCCTGTTCTGGCCGGTCTCCGGACTGCAGGCATGACCATCGGCCTTCCCATGTGGCGAAGTGAACGTTCGCGCAAAAACACAGTGGCGTGGAAGACGGTCTCGCCGGCATGGCGAGACGCATCGTCTCACTGCTGCCGGCACCTGGTTACCGTTGCGGGGGCAGTACACCTTGGCCGGCCCTCCTGCTTGCTGCAGGCGGCCTGGCGCGTGTTTCCCGTTTAACGGCCGGCGAGGATACGCCGGCGGGCACCAAAACCGCGCCATTGTAGGCGTGCAATGTGCAGGCCACAAGCGCCCGGCAACAGATGATGTAAATCAGCACAAGCCCGAGCACACTAATTGCTTTCAGGAAAAAGCCAGATAGAATTCATCCCCAGCAGCTTTATATAGAATAAATTCGATTCTTCTATCGAAAACATTTGAAACGCGGTCTCCGGCGCTGGGTGGTCGGGGCCGAAAAATTGAAACAAATGGGGGATTTCACTCGCTGTTTGGCCGATGAGATCACGGCAAGCGGTCCTATACTCGGCGCCATGGCATCGTCGACCGATGGACTCTTGGCGGGTCCGCTGGCCTCACTGTCATCCCTGAACCGTTGTCGTGGTCTGCGGGCCTTCAGACTCTGCCTCTGGCTGCCGATATCTCCTTGATATCGGGGAAAGGGTAGTTGCTGTGCCTCCCGGAACGACGCATTTGATCCGCCTACGGGCAACTTTGCACAGCAGTGCGCCGACGAGCGCACACCTTTGTTGGGAGAATCAGTAATCATGAGCGACGACGTTGATCTGGAAGCATTGTTTGACGAAATTTCCTCGCAGACGCTACCGGGCATGACCGCCGAACCGGCCGCCGCCACCGCCAGCACCGACGAGGCAGCCGCAGGCGAACAGGAAGACCAGAGCGACAAGCCCATGTATGAACGCCTGGGCGGCATCGTGCGCCTGTTGCACGATTCCATGCGTGAACTGGGCTACGACCGCTCGCTCACCGACGTAGCCGAGCAGATCGGCGACGCCCAGAGCCGTCTCGAACACATCGCCACCCTCACCGAGCAGGCGGCCAACAAGGTGCTCAATGCGCTCGATTCGGGCATGCCGGCCCAGGACCGCCTGCAGGAACAGGCCAAGGACATCAACGCCCGCTGGACCAGGCTCTATGCCGGCCAGATGAACATCGACGAGTTCAAGGCGCTGGCAGGCGACTCGCAGAAATTCTCCACCTCGGTCATGGAATCGACCGAAGCGGAAAAGGCGCGCATGCTGGAAATCATGATGGCCCAGGACTTCCAGGACATCACCGGCCAGCTGATCAAGAAGATTGTGGCCATCACCGCCACCGCCGAGCGCGAACTGGCGCAATTGCTGCGCGACAATGCACCGCCCGAGGTGAAGGCGCAGATGGATGCGGAAAAACCGGTCACCCTGATGAATGGCCCGTCCGTGGGGGGCACCGCCATGGCACAGGACGACGTGGACGACTTACTCGATAGCCTGGGGTTCTAATGGATGACGAAATGCTCAAGGATTTTGTCGTTGAAGCGTTGGAGCTCGCCACCAACGTGGAAGAGCATCTGCTGACGCTGGAACGACATCCTGATGACCTTGAAATCCTCAACGCGGTCTTCCGCGCATTCCACACCATCAAGGGTGGCGCCGGGTTCGTGAACCTGCCGGCCATGGTATCGGCCTGCCACCTGACCGAAAACCTGTTCGATGCGCTGCGCACCGGCAAAGCCCCGGTCACGCCGCTGGCCATCGAAGCGGCGCTGCAGGCCAGCGGCTTCGTGGCCGACCAGTTGAACGAATTGTCCAACGGCGCCGCGCCCGACAGCCTGGCCTCGATGCCGGCGGAACTGAAAGACATCCTGACCCAGGCCATCGAAGGCAAGAGCGAAGCGCCGGCACCCGCTGCGGCTGCACCTGCCCCGGCGGCAGCGGCACCCGCGGCAGCACTGGTGGCGGCTACGCCCGCTGCTGCGGCCAGCGTCGATGGCAGTGCCAGCGTGATGAAGAATGGAGAACTGGACTGGCCCGCGCTGTACCAGGCGCTGGTGCCGGGCGCGGCTGCCGCGCCGGTGGCTGACAGTCCGGTCGAGGCCGCTCCGGTCACCGCTGCTGTGCCTGCCGCTGCCGCTCCTGCCGCCGCCGATGGCGAGCCCAAGGCCGCCGCCCCGGTTCAGCAGAATCGCCGCGCCACCGACTCCCCTGGCGGAGCCAAGGAAGAAAGCATCCGTATCGATGCCGTCAAACTGGATGCCCTGCTGGAAGTGGCCGGTGAATCGGTGCAGGCCGCCAACCAGGCCGCCGTACTGCTGGAAAAGCTGCAACAGTTCAAGTTCGAAGGCACCGCTGCGGCGCTCATGTCGACCCTGGCCGAAACCCTGGGCCGCGCCTCGCGCTACTCCAGCGAACTGCAACGCGCCACGCTGTCCACGCGCATGCAGCCGGTGGGCCGCCTGTTCCAGAAATTCCCGCGACTGGTGCGCGAACTGGCCAAGGACCTGGGCAAGGACGTGGACCTGGTCATCACCGGTGCCGAAACCGAAGTCGACCGCGTGGTGGTGGACAGCCTCTACGACCCGCTGGTGCACATGCTGCGCAACTCGCTGGACCACGGTATCGAAGTGGACCGCGCCGCCGCCGGCAAGCCCAACAAGGCGACCATTTCGCTCAACGCCTGGCAGGCCGGCAGCAGCGTCATGATCGAAGTCTTCGATGATGGCAAGGGCATGGATCCGGACATGCTGCGCGGCAAGGCGCTGGCCAAGGGGCTGATCAACGAACACCAGGCGCTGACCGCCGACGAGGCGCTGCAGCTGGTGTTCCTGCCCGGTTTCTCGACCAAGGAAGTGGCTTCCAGCGTCTCCGGACGCGGCGTGGGCATGGACGTGGTCAAGACCGCCGTGGAAAAGCATCGTGGCACCATCCGCATCGAATCCACCGTCGGCAAGGGTACCAAGTTCTCGATCCGCCTGCCCATCGAACTGTCGATCATCCCGACCATGCTGGTACGCTGCGCCGGCGCCCCGCTGGCCCTGCCGATGGCGGTGGTCGAACGTGTGGTCGAGCTGCCCGAGACCTTCGACGAAGTCGGCGGCGCCCCGGTGCTGCGCGACCAGGGACGGCCCTTGCCGGTCAACTCGCTGGCCGGCGTGCTGGGCTACGAGCCGGGCAATGAACGGGTCGGCATCGTCATGGCGGTACCGCATCCCTACATCCTCGGGGTGGAATCGGTGGAAGGCACGGCCGATCTGGTGATCAAGCCGCTGACCGCGATCCATACCGCCGGCATCACCGGTACGGCCCGTTCGGCTGAAGGTGAGCTGGTGCTGGTGGTGGGCTTGTCCTTCCTGCTGGACGGCTGCCGCGACATGGAGCGCACGGCAGTGGCGTAAGACTGCTGCCCACGCTACGAACGGCCGGATCCGCGCGGATCCGGCCGTTTTTACGTCTGGTCTGCCTTCGGACGGCGGGACTTAAAGTTCATACATGTCCTTCTCGCCCTCCATGACCTGCGCAATCAGCTTGCGGTTCAGGGTCGGCGCCAGCAATTCGATGAAGGTATAGACATATCCCCGCAAATACGCCCCCTGCTTCAAGGCCACGCGCGAGACATTGGTGCCGAACAGGTGGCCGGCCGGAATGGCCCGCAATCCCCGGTCGCGCTCGGCATCGAAGGCAATGCCGGCAATGATGCCCACCCCCATGCCCAGCTCCACATAGGTCTTGATGACGTCGGCATCGATGGCCTCCAGTACCACGTCAGGCTTCAACTGGCGCAGCGAGAAGGCATGGTCGATCTTGCTGCGGCCGCTGAAGGCGGAGTCATAGGTGATCAGCGGATTGGCGGCGATCTCTTCCAGCGTCAGGCTCTTCGATTGCAGCAGCGGATGGTCGGGCGGCACCACCACCACGTGCTCCCACTGGTAACAGGGCAGCGACACCAGCCCCTCGCCTGAGGCCAGCGCCTCGGTGGCGATGGCAATGTCGGCCTGGTCGTTGCGCACCATCTCGGTGATCTGCTTGGGATTACCTTGCAGCAATGACAAATGCACCTTGGGATATTTCTGGGTGAAGGCTTGTACCACCTTGGGCAAGGCATAGCGCGCCTGCGTGTGGGTGGTGGCGATGGTGAAACTGCCGCTGTCGTGGGCGGCGAATTCCTTGCCGATGCGTTTCAAGCCATCCACTTCCTGCATGATCAGCTCCACCGAGCGCAGCACCGCCCGACCCGGCTCGGTCAGGCCGCGAATCCGCTTGCCGTGGCGGGTGAAGATGTCCACGCCCAGCTCTTCCTCCAGCTCGATGATGGCCTTGGAAACGCCTGGCTGCGAGGTATAGAGCGCCTTGGCGGCCTCCGTGAGGTTGAAGTTCTGCCTTACCGCTTCACGAACGAAACGGAACTGATGAAGATTCATGTGGGAATTCCTTCGCTTCTACCTAGTAAGCGGGCGGCGCCCGGCGCCAGCCCTGCCTGCTTCATTCGCAGCATTTCCATATGCCAAAGGCGTATATAAGCAAATAAATACTATGTAGTTTGGTTTGAAACATAAGTTTATTACGATTCGCAGACTAATGGGCGAGGTGTTATGACTGTTTCTTATGTAGTAAGCGGATTTGCCGTAGGACTGCTGGTCGGACTGACCGGGGTTGGTGGCGGCTCGCTCATGACACCGCTGTTGACCTTGCTGTTCGGCATTCATCCTTCGGTGGCCGTGGGCACCGACCTGGCCTTTGCCTCGGCCACCAAGACCGCCGGCACCCTGGCCCACCGCTTCAAGGGCACGGTGCGCTGGGATGTGGTGCGCCGCCTGTCTTATGGCGCCCTGCCCGCCGCGCTGCTGACCACTCTGCTGCTGAAGCATTTTGGTGCCGTGAGCGACGGCATTGCCCTGACCATCCGCTATTCGATTGCAATCTCGGTGTTCCTGACCGTAGTGGCGCTGCTGTTCCGCTCGCGCATGCAGGCCTGGCTCAACGCCCATCCGGAAGCACAGTTGCAAGGTACCAGGCTGGCCAGTGCCACCATGGCCGCCGGGGCCCTGCTGGGCACGCTGGTGACCATTTCCTCCATCGGTGCCGGTGCCGTGGGCGCGACCTTGCTGGTCTTGCTGTATCCTCGCCTGTCTCCGGCGGAGATCGCCGGTACCGACATCGCCTATGCCGTGCCGCTGACTGCCATCGCTGCACTGGGCCACTGGTGGCTGGGTTCGATCAACTGGGAACTGTTGGCCACGCTGTTGCTGGGCTCGGTTCCGGGCATCACCATCGGTTCGCTCGCAGCGCGGGCGGTGCCGGAGAAATTCTTGCGCGGCCTGCTGGCCATTACGCTGACGAGCGTTGCAGTCAAGCTGATTTGGTAGGCTTATTTTCAATCGGGCGCACCCTGATCCGGGCGCCCATAAGACGTTAACAGGGAAGACAAGATGTACCGCTATGACCAATACGATCACCTGATCGTCAAAGAGCGAGTCGCACAATACCGAGACCAGGTGCGTCGGCGCCTGTCGGACGAACTGGCCGAAGACGAATTCCGTATCCTGCGCCTGCAGAACGGCCTGTACCTGCAACGCCATGCCTACATGCTGCGCATCGCCATTCCCTACGGCATGCTGGCCTCCAATCAACTGCGCAAGTTCGCCGAGATCGCCGTCAAGTATGACCGCGGCTACGGTCACTTCACCACCCGCCAGAACATCCAGTTCAACTGGATCAAGCTGGAAGAATCGCCCGAAATCCTGGAACAGCTGGCCAGCGTGGAAATGCACGCCATCCAGACCTCCGGCAACTGCATCCGCAATACCACCTCGGACGAACTGGCCGGCGTGGCCGCCGATGAAATCGTCGATCCGCGTCCCTATGCCGAACTGATCCGCGAGTGGAGCACCTTCCACCCCGAGTTCGCCTACCTGCCGCGCAAGTTCAAGATCGCCATCAGCGGCGCCGCCGAAGACCGTGCCGCAACTGCCGTGCACGACATCGGCCTGCACGTCATCAAGAACGAGGCTGGCGAAGTCGGCTTCCGTGTGCTGGTCGGCGGCGGCATGGGCCGCACCCCGATTCTGGGCAGCGTGATCCGTGACTTCCTGCCCTGGAAGCACGCCATGTCCTATCTGGAAGCGATCCTGCGTGTGTACAACCAGCACGGCCGCCGCGACAACATGTACAAGGCCCGTATCAAGATCCTGGTCAAGGCCATCGGCCCCGAGGAGTTCGCGCGCCAGGTCGAAGCCGAATGGGCAGACATCAAGGATGGCCCCTCCACCCTGACCGAAGAAGAACTGCAGCGCGTGGCCAAGTTCTTCACCGATCCGGCCTACGAAACCCTGCCGGCCGTGGATGCGGAATATGAACGCCTGAAGGCTGAAGACCGTGGTTTCGCCAACTGGATCAAGCGCAACGTCAAGGCGCACAAGCAGGCCGGCTATGCAGCCGTGCTGCTGTCGCTCAAAAAACCGGGCGTGCCGCCGGGCGACATCACCGCCGACCAGATGAACTTCGTGGCCGACCTGGCCGACCAGTACAGCTTCGGCGAACTGCGCGTGACCCACGAACAGAACCTGGTGCTGGCCGACGTCAAGCAATCCGAACTGTATGGGCTGTGGAAGGCCGCCAAGTCGCATGGCCTGGCTACGCCCAACATCGGCCTCCTGACCGACATCATCTGCTGCCCCGGCGGCGACTTCTGCTCGCTGGCCAATGCCAAGTCGATCCCGATTGCCCAGGCCATTGCCGAGAAGTTCGAGAACATCGACTTCCAGCATGACATCGGCGACATCGAGTTGAACATCTCCGGCTGCATCAACGCCTGCGGCCACCACCACGTGGGCAACATCGGCATCCTGGGCGTGGACAAGGATGGTTCCGAGTGGTACCAGGTCTCGCTGGGCGGTGCCCAGGGCAACGAGTCCTCGATCGGCAAGATCATCGGCCCCTCGTTCTCGGCCACCCAGATGCCTACCGTGATCGACCGCCTGCTGCAGGTGTATGTCAAGCAGCGCACCGAGGAAGAACGCTTCATCGACACCGTGCGCCGCATCGGTGTGACCCCGTTCAAGGAATTCGTTTACGCAACGCCGATCCGTTCGGCCGAGTATGTCGCAGGAGAAGACGCAAATGCCTGAAATCATCAAGAACAAGACCGTCGTGAGCGACGACTGGACCGTACTGCGCCTGGCTGAAGGCGAGACCGCAGAGACCGTGACCGTACCGCAAGGCCGCGTGATCGTGCCGCTGAAGGTGTGGCAGGCACAGGGCGAGGCCCTGAAGTCGCGCGCCGAGATCGGCGTGTGGCTGGCCAGCGATGAACGTCCGGAAGAACTGAAGGGCCAGCTTGACAGCTTCAAGGTCGTCGCCGTGGACTTCCCCAAGTTCGCCGATGGCCGTGGCTATTCCATCGCCTACAACCTGCGTGCCCGCCTGGGCTATACCGGTGAGCTGCGTGCCATCGGCGACGTGCTGCGCGACCAGCTGTTCTACATGCAGCGCGTGGGCTTTGACGCCTTTGCCGTGCGTGCGGACAAGAACATCCACGATGCCGTCAAGGGCCTGACCGACTTCTCCGAGAAGTACCAGACCTCCTGGGATGAGAAGAACCCGCTGTTCCGCCGCGTCAAGCGCGAAACCGTGCAGGCCGCTGACTGAACGGCGATTGTGAAGAAGGAAGGACAGCCCATGACCAACCCAGGCTTGCAAGAACTCATCGCCAAGACCCAGGCCACCCTGGAACGCATCGCCGCCGAGTACGCCCCGGCCGCGCTGGCCTCCAGCCTGGCCGCCGAAGACATGGTGCTGACCGACCTGATCCTGCGCGGCAAGCTGCAGGATCGCATCAGCATCTTCACGCTGGAAACCGGTCGCCTGCACAAGGAAACCGTGGGCATGCTGGACCGCATCCGCGAGACCTACGACTACGAGGTCGCGCCCTATCGTCCGCAGCCCGAAGCGGTAGAAGCCTACGTACGGAAGAACGGCGCCAACGCCTTCTACGACAGCGTGGAACTGCGCAAGGAGTGCTGCCACATCCGCAAGATGGAGCCGCTCAATCGCGCCCTGCAGGGCAAGGCCTCGTGGGTGACCGGCCAGCGCCGTGCACAATCGGTCACACGCGCCGAGCTGCATGTGCAGGAACGTGACGAAGCCCACGGCATGGAGAAGTTCAACCCCCTGGCCGACTGGTCGGAACAGGACGTGTGGGACTACATTCGCGCCAATGACGTGCCCTACAACCCGCTGCACGACCAGGGTTACCCGTCCATCGGCTGCGAGCCCTGTACCCGGGCCATCCAGCCAGGTGAAGATATCCGCGCCGGCCGCTGGTGGTGGGAGAACCCCGACTCCAAGGAGTGCGGCCTGCACGTGGTCGATGGCAAGCTGGTGCGCATCAAGGCGCATGCGGCGAGCTGAACCAGAATTCAATCAAAGCAACAACAAGCAAAGCATCGGAAGGTCCGGCATGAACACAGCGGTAGACAAACTCTTTTTGGACAACGCCAGCAACCGTCACCTCGACTGGCTGGAATCGGAAGCCATCCACATCATGCGCGAGGTCGCGGCCGAGTGCAGCAACCCGGCACTGCTGTTCTCCGGCGGCAAGGACTCCGTAGTACTGCTGCGCATCGCCGAAAAAGCCTTCCGCCCCGGCAAGTTCCCCTTCCCGCTGGTGCACATCGACACCGGCCACAACTTCCCGGAAGTCATCGAATTCCGTGACCGCCGCGCCGCCGAACTGGGCGAGCGCCTGGTGGTGCGTTCGGTGGAAGATTCGATCAAGCGCGGCACCGTGCGCCTGCGCAATCCGCAAACCGATTCGCGCAATGCAGCACAAGCCGTCACGCTGCTGGAAACCATCGAGGAATTCAAGTTCGACGCCTGTATCGGCGGCGCTCGCCGCGATGAAGAAAAGGCCCGCGCCAAGGAACGCATCTTCTCCTTCCGCGACGAGTTCGGCCAGTGGAATCCCAAGGCCCAGCGCCCCGAACTGTGGGACCTGTATAACACCCGCGTACATCCGGGCGAGAACATGCGCGTCTTCCCCATTTCCAACTGGACCGAGCTGGATGTGTGGCAATACATCGCCCGCGAAAAACTGGCCCTGCCCTCGATCTACTTTGCGCACGAACGTGAAGTGATCCCGCGCAACGGCCTCTTGGTACCGCTGACCGACCTCACTCCGGCGCGCGAAGGCGAGACCGTGGAAAAGCAGGTCGTCCGCTTCCGTACCGTGGGCGACATTTCCTGCACCTGCCCGGTGTCTTCCGATGCCGCTTCCGTGGAAGCGATCATCGCCGAAACCGCAGTGACCCAGATTACCGAGCGCGGGGCCACCCGCATGGACGACCAGACGTCCGAAGCCTCGATGGAAAAACGCAAGAAGGAAGGATATTTCTGATGAACGCCGCCGCAACCCAAGCACAACTGGCCCAGGCCACCGCACAATCGCACGAACGCGGCCTGCTGCGCTTCATCACCGCCGGTTCCGTGGACGATGGCAAGAGCACCCTGATCGGCCGCCTGCTGTTCGACAGCAAGGGCATCTTCGCCGACCAGCTCGACGCCATCTCACGTGCCAAGCACAAGCGTACCGTGGGCGATACCGTGGACCTGTCGCTGCTCACCGATGGCCTGGAAGCCGAGCGCGAGCAAGGCATCACCATCGACGTGGCCTATCGCTACTTCGCCACGCCCAAGCGCAAGTTCATCATTGCCGATACCCCGGGTCATGAGCAGTACACCCGCAACATGGTCACCGGTGCATCTACCGCCGATGCCGTCATCATTCTGGTGGACGTCTCCAAGGTGAAACTGGGCGACGATGGCAGCGTGGAACTGCTGACCCAGACCAAGCGCCACTCCACCATCGCCCACCTGCTGCAGATCCAGCACGTGATCGTGGCCGTCAACAAGATGGACCTGGTGGATTACGACCAGACCGTCTATGACCGCATCGTCGGCGCCTACCAGCAGTTCGCGCAGCAACTGGGCTTGCAGGACGTGCACGCCATCCCGCTGTCGGCGCTGGCCGGTGACAACGTGGTGGAGGCCAGCGCACGCATGTCCTGGTATCAGGGCCCGACGCTGATCAACCTGCTGGAATCGCTGTCGGTGTATGAAGATGCGCACGAAGAAGCCTTCCGCTTCCCGGTGCAGCTGGTGGCGCGCCACAACGGCCACGAAGCCAATGATTTCCGTGGCTACATGGGCCGTATCGAAGCCGGCAAGGTCGCGCGAGGTGACAAGCTGGTGGTGCTGCCCAGTGGACAGAGCGCGACCGTCAAGGACATCCAGACCCTGGATGGTTCGCTGGAATCGGCCTCGGCCGGCCAGTCGGTGACCATCCTGCTGGACGAGTACCTGGACATCTCGCGCGGCGACCTGCTGGCCGCGGCGGCCCAGCCCTCGACCATCCTCAAGACCGTCAACGCGGATGTGTGCTGGCTCTCCGAAGAACCGCTGGACCTGCGCCGCAAGTACTGGCTCAAGCACACCACCAAGCAGGTGGCAGCGCGCGTGGCCAAGGTCGATACGCTGCTGGACATCAACACCCAGGAACGCCGCCCCGCCGACACGCTCAAGCTCAACGACATCGCCCGCATCAGCGTGAACGTGCAGCAGCCCATCGCGGCCGATTCCTACCAGGACATCCGCGCCACCGGCGCCTTCATCCTGATCGACGAAGTGAGCCATCAGACGGTGGCCGCTGGTATGATTCGGATCGACTGAATTTCCTTCGATCCGCAATCGTCTCTTCGACCAGGCCATGGCCACCCAACAGGCAGCGACTTCCTACTCTTCCGATTCACCCGCCCCCAGCCCGGACCATCCGGGCATGGTGTGGCTGGTTGGCTCCGGCCCTGGGGCCGCTGACCTGTTGACGGTGCGTGCCGCGCGCCTCTTGGCGCAAGCCGAGGTCGTGCTGCACGATGCCCTGGTCACCGAAGATATCTTGGCCCTGTGCCCGCAAGCCGTGCTGGTCCCGGTGGGCAAGCGCAGCGGTCAGCGTTCCACGGCCCAGCCCGTGATCAACCAGAAGCTGGTGGAAGCGGCTCTGCAGTATCGCCGCGTGGTGCGCCTCAAAGGCGGCGACCCCATGCTCTTCGGTCGGGCCGATGAAGAAATGCGGGCGCTGGAAGAGCACAACATTCCTTACGAAATCGTCCCCGGCATCACCGCCGCACTGGCGGCCGCCTCCGCTGCCAAGCGTCCGCTCACGCGCAGGGGGATTGCGCGCAGCGTCTCGCTGTTCACCTCCAGCACGGGCGTGGATGAGCCGGATGAAGTCCGTATGCCCAATGGCGATACCCTGGTTCAATACATGGGCGGACGCGAAGCCACGGCCACGGCGCAACGCCTGCTGGCCCTGGGCCATGCCCCCGAGACGCCGGTGGTGGTGGTAGAAAACTGCAGCCGCGCTGACCAGCATATCTACCATCTGCAACTGGCTGGCCTGGAGGCCGGGCTGCAAGCCTGTAGCGGACCGGTGCTGGTGATGATCGGGCCGGCACTGGCGGATCGGGACTGACGCCCATGCACCTGCTCCACGACCCTGCGGCCCCTGCCGCCGCCCCCATCGATTTCGAGGCATTCCTCAAGGTCGATATCCGCATCGGCACCATCATCGCCGCCGATGCCTTCCCTGAAGCCCGCAAGCCTGCGTTCAAACTGAAGATCGATTTCGGTCCGGGCATCGGTGTGCGCCAGAGCAGCGCCCAGATCACTACCCACTACACGCTGGAGCAGCTGGTCGGTCGCCAGGTGGCGGCGGTAGTGAATTTTCCGCCGCGCCAGATCGGCAAGTTCATGTCGGAAGTGCTCACGCTGGGCTTTCCGGATGCCCAGGGCGAGGTGGTGCTGTTCAAGCCGGACCAGGCCGTACCCAACGGCGCCCGGCTGTTCTGAAGGGCTCTAGGGCCTGTTCCCAACAAGCAGATGGCCCGTATTCCGGGCCATCGTCGCATGCGGGAGTGCCGATGGCAGGATCAGCTATTGGCCGTCCCCACGCAATAAGCGGCAATCGCCTGCAACACTGCCTCATCCTCGCCCACCGCAGCGACGGTGCGCACTTCCACACCTGGATGCGCCTGGCGCAGTTGCTCCAGCAATTCCGGCAGGTCACGGCGCACGTGCCCGCCCTGCCCCAGGAACACCGGAATGACGGTCACGCGCCGGCTGCCGGCGGCAATCTGCCGCGCCGCCACGGTCGGCAGGTCCGGCTGCATCAGCTCCAGGAAGGCCAGCTCCACGCTGGTCCCCGGCATGGCCGCCTGCGTGAGCGCGCGCAGGCGCTCGAAAGGCGCCGCCCAGGCGGGGTCGCGAGCGCCGTGGGCGAACAGGATCAGGCTTTGGGAAGTGGCTTGGCTCATGATGTGCAGCAGTCTTTCAGGCTAAGTATTCGAGATCTCGGGACGGACTCAAGTCCGCTCCACCCACCACAGCGCACCAATGGCCAGCGCCATGAACAACAGGCTGGGCAGCGCCGCCGTCATGAAAGGCGGCCAGGTATTGAGCAGGCCAAGGTGGGAGAACAGGCTATTGATGAGCTGGAAGCACACCCCGATCATGATGCCGGTGAAAATCTTCAGGCTCACGCCACCCGCGCGGAAGTGCAGGTAGGCGAACGGCAAGGCCAGCGCCAGCATCACGAAGATCGACAGCGGATAGACGATCTTCTTCCAGAACGCGATCTCGTAACGATCGGTACGCTGGTTGTTGGCCTCCAGATGCTTGGTATAGGCCAGCAGGTCGTAGGCGGACATGCGGTCCGGATCGGCGAAGAGCACCGAGAGAATTTCCGGCGTCACCTCGGAGACCAGCCTCACATGGGCGAGCTTGACGGTCTTGACCGGCTCGGTGATCTTGCGGTCCTTGCCGCCGACGAAGTCCGATTGCACCACATCATTGAGCACCCACTGATGATTGCCTTCGTAGATGCCGGTCTTGGCCGTCACCATGCGCGCCATGTGGAAGTCGGTATCGAGCTCATAGAGCTTGACACCCTCGATGCGGCCATCCGGCTGCACCGTCTGGATATTGATGAAGCGGCTGCCGGTCACATTGCCTTCCAGGCCATTGTCCTTGATCACGTCCTTGGCCCACATGCCCGAGCGGAACTGGGAGGACATCGAGGCGCCCTGGGCTTGCAGCTTCAACTTCTCGGCCCATTCGGAAGCCTTGGGCGCGATCAGCTCGCCGAACACGATGGTCAGCACCGCAAACCCCACGCCGATACGCAGGAGCACCTTGGCCGCCATCCCGGTGGACATGCTGGAGACCCGCATGATGGTGAATTCCGAGCGCGCCGCCAGTTGCGAGAGCGTGTAGATGGTGCCGATGAGCACCGCCGTGGGCATCAGTTCATAGACATTGCCGGGCAAGCCCATGAGCACGTAGAACACCGCCTGCTGCAACTGGTAGCCGTTGCGACCGACCTGTTCCAGCTGGCCCATCATCTCGAAGAAGGCGAACAGCGCCAGGAAGGCCGCCAGGGCGAAGAGCACCGAGCGCGTGATCTCGGTGGTGAAGTAACGTTGGATGACTCTCATCTCAGGCCTCGCGCTGGAACGTCATGGCGCGCCGCACTCGGCTCCACAACCGGGATGGGTGGGCGGGATGATTGATGTTCAGGCGCAGGGCGAACATGCCCACCACCAGCAGCGCCACGATCACGTGCACCGGCCACCAGGCCATCATGAAACTCATGCGCTGCTGCGCCACCGATGCCTGGAACACGCTGACCGTGTTGCTGTAGACCACGAACAGCAGCAAGGCCACCAGGAGTCCCAACGAACGGCCGGCCCGCGGATTGACGAAGGACAGCGGAATGGCCAGCAGCATCAGCGTGAGCGCCATCAGCGGCAGCGCCATGCGCCAGAGCAGCTCGCCACGGGCATATCCGTCCTGCTTGCCCAGCAGCTCGGCCAGCTGCAGCGCGCGCGCCGAGCGCTCACCGGCCGCCGTTTGCGACTGATTGCCGATCAGCAGCCCATAGCGCTCGAAGTCGACGATCTGGAAATCCGG
Organism: Herbaspirillum sp. C9C3; assembly: GCF_013359625.1. Lineage (NCBI taxonomy): Bacteria > Pseudomonadati > Pseudomonadota > Betaproteobacteria > Burkholderiales > Oxalobacteraceae > Herbaspirillum > Herbaspirillum sp. C9C3. Next base: position 153,742 of record NZ_JABFMQ010000008.1, on the reverse strand, counting down.
CAGGCTGGGCGAACCGTCATAGCGGCGCCCCTTCTGCATGACCACGAACTTCTCGCCATCCGGGTCCACCTTGGTTTCGCCTTCCTTGGCGACTACCACGCTGTTCTTGCCATCGGGGTTGATGGTATTGACGAAGATGTTGCGCACCTTGGAGGCATCGCCGGAAATGCCTTCGACGAAGAAGATCCGGTTGGCCGCCGCTGACTGCTGGAACTTGCCGGGCGAGACACGGGCGATGTCCTCGCGCTGCTCGAAACGGCTGCGGTATTCGCTGCTCTGCTCATTGGCCCAGGGCGTGACCACGAAGGAGAGCGCGGCCACCAGCGCCACGATGGGCCAGCCAAAGCGCAGCACCGGCGCGATCCAGCGCGTGAGCGACATGCCGCAGGCGAACCAGACCACGATCTCCGAATCCTGGTAGCTGCGCGTCATCACCAGCAGCACCGAGATGAAACCGGTGAGGATGAGGATGATGGGCATGTAGTTCAAGGCCTGGAAGCCGATCAGGGCCAGCACGTCTTGCGACGCAACCTGGCCGCCTGCGGCCTGGCCGAGGATCTTGATCAGCATCACGGTCAGGGTGATGGTGAACAGCGTAGTGAAGACCCCACCTGCGGTGCTGGTCAGTTCGCGTCTGAGGGCGCGTTGGAAAATCATGGGAAGGCTGGCTTGGTTTCTGGTGTCGGGGTCATTAACGGATGGCCTGCGCGGATGTCCGGCGCCCGGCATCGTGTCCGAAGCTGGCTTACCTGGCTGAACGCATGCGCGCGTAGCGTCGAAATGGGCTCTATAATCGCCAGGTAATTCATATAAAGGACGAACGATGGACTTTAGCACAAAAACATTGGACGCAAAAAACGCCTTGACAGGCGTCAAGACCGGCGCGCTGGTCGTTGGCATCTATGAAAATCGCAAGCTGACCAAGGCCGCCAGCGCCCTGGACAAGCTGGGCGCCATCAGCGCCGCGCTGAAGTCGGGTGACATTTCCGGCAAGCCCGGCTCGACCCTGCTGCTGCGCGGCGTGACCGGCATTGCCGCCGAACGCATCGTGCTGCTGGGCCTGGGCAACGAAGAAGAAACCGGCGACAAGAACTTCGCCGCCGCCAGCAGCGCCCTGGTGCGCACCCTGGCCACCCTGGGCTGCGACAACGCCGCCCTGGCCCTGCCCCTGGATGGCATCAAGGGTCGCGGTCTGGACTGGGCCATCCGCACCGTGGTGCTGGCCGGCCATGACGCCGCCTATCGTTCCGACACGATGAAGAGCAAGAAGGACCCCGCTCCCACCGGTGTGAAGAAGATCACCCTGCTGGTGGCCGCCGAGCAAGGCGCTGCCGCCAAGACCGCCCTGGCCGAGGCCGTGGCGCTGGCCAACGGCATGGCGCTGACCAAGGAACTGGGCAACCTGCCCGGCAACGTCTGCACCCCGACCTACCTGGCCACTACCGCCAGGAAGCTGGCCAAGCAATTCAAGCTGGGCGTGGAAGTGCTGGAGCGCAAGCAGCTCGAAGCGCTCAAGATGGGCAGCTTCCTGTCGGTCACCAATGGCAGCGACCAGCCGCCCAAGTTCATCGTCCTCAAGCACATGGGTGGCAAGGCCAAGGATGCGCCGGTGGTGCTGGTGGGCAAGGGCATCACCTTCGACACCGGCGGCATCTCGCTCAAGCCGGGCCTGAACATGGACGAGATGAAGTACGACATGTGCGGCGCCGCCTCGGTGCTGGGCACCTTCCGTACCATCGCCGAACTGGGCCTCAAGTTGAACGTCATCGGCGTCATCCCGACCTGCGAAAACATGCCCTCGGGCCGTGCCACCAAGCCGGGCGACATCGTCACCTCGATGTCCGGCCAGACCATCGAAGTGCTCAACACCGATGCCGAAGGCCGCCTGATCCTGTGCGACGCGCTGACCTACGTGGAGCGCTTCAAGCCGGCCGCCGTGGTCGACATCGCCACCCTGACCGGTGCCTGCGTGGTGGCCCTGGGCCATCACAACACGGGCCTGTTCACCCGCGAGGATGACAGCCACGACCAGCTGGCCAACGCCCTGCTGGCCGCCGGCAAGGAAAGCGGCGATACCGCCTGGCGCATGCCGATTCAGGATCCCTACCAGGAGCAGTTGAAGTCCAACTTCGCCGACATCGCCAACATCGGCGGCCAGCCTGGCGGCAGCGTGACGGCGGCGTGCTTCCTGGAGCGCTTCACCCGCAAGTACACCTGGGCGCACCTGGACATCGCCGGCACCGCCTGGAAGAGCGGCGCAGCCAAGGGTGCCACCGGCCGCCCGGTGCCGCTCTTGACCACCTGGCTGCTCAACCAGGCGCACGCCAGGTCGGCACGCGGCTGATGGCCCTTGCGGCATGGAAGACGATACCGGTTTCGCCATGACCGTCTTCCTGCCGCAGACCTCGCCCGGGTTCACCACGGCAAGACCACCGCAGCACTTTGTGTTGCGGTGGTTTTTTTTCATCTTTTTACTGCTGTCGGGCAGCCTTGGACTGATCCTGCCGGAAACGTCCGTGGCACAAGACACGCCGATGCCGCCCGCCCAGACCGTGCGTTTTCCTTCATCTGACGGAAAAACCACCCTCACCGGCTATCTCTACGACCCCTTCGGTGCCGGCCCGCATCCGGCCATCGTACTGCTGCACGGACGCGCCGGGCTGTACTCCTCGCGCGTCAACGCCGCCTGCACCCAGGTCGGTCCGGCCATCCCCTCGCCCTGCGATGCCGATGCGCTCACGGCGCGCCACCGGGCCTGGACTGCCTACTGGGTCTCGCGTGGCTACGTGGTCCTGCTGGTGGACAGTTTCGGCCCGCGCGGCGTGGCCCATGGCTTTGGCCGCTACACCCATGGCTTGCCAGAACGGGACGCCGTCAACGAACTCACGGTGCGCCCGCTGGATGCCGAAGGCGCGCTGCAATGGCTGGCCACGCGCAGCGAGGTCGATGTCCGCCGCATCATGTTGCAAGGCTGGTCCAATGGCGGCAGCACGGCCCTGAACGTGATGCAGCGCCAGGCTGCACGACCGGCCGACGATGCGCCCGCTTTCGCCGCCGCGCTGGTGTTCTATCCGGGCTGCGGCAAGCAGGCCCTGCTGTCGTCCCACCCTGAATTCGACAAGCCCGTGCAGGTGCTGCTGGGCAGCGCCGACGACGAGGTCTCGCCGCAGACTTGCCAGCGCGTACTGCGCCAGGCCATCCCCATCCGCCAGGCTCCCGCCCCCGTGGTCAAGCTCTATGCCGGGGCCACGCACGACTTCGACGATCCCGGCCGGGCGCATCAGTCGGTCCAGGCCAACCGGGCGGCACGCCAGGATGCACTCAGGCGGCTGGGGCCGTGGCTGGACCGGATCGCCCCCTGATCCTGGCCCGGCGGCATCACTGCGGCGACCTTCTGCAAAGACGCCGGTTCCCGTCTAGACTGTTGATCCTTCCCCGGAACACTGCCACGCAACTGCGGTCGGTAGTGAGGTCGACGCAGTTCATCCCAAGCAATGCCAACAAGAAAGGATCAGCATGACCAACGCCACCCATCTTCAGAGTGACCTCTTCAAGCCCATGCAGCTGGGCGCAGTGCAACTGCACAATCGCATCGTCATGGCTCCGCTCACCCGCAGCCGTGCCAAGGCAGGCGACGTGCCCAGCGACCTGGCCGCCCAGTACTATGCCCAGCGTGCCGGTGCCGGCCTGATCATCGCCGAGGCTACCCAGATCTCGCCGCAAGGCAAGGGCTACGCCTGGACACCGGGCATCTACGACCAGGCGCAGGTGGCCGGCTGGAAGAAGGTCACCGACGCCGTCCACGCAAAAGGCGGGCGCATCTTCCTGCAGCTGTGGCACGTGGGTCGCATCTCGCACCCCGACCTGCAGCCCGGCCATGCGCTGCCGGTCGCTCCCTCGGCCATCAGGCCGCAAGGCAATGCCTTCACCGAAAGCGGTTTCAAGCCCTTCGTCGAACCGCGCGCGCTGGAGGCCGCGGAGCTGCCCGGCATCGTCGCGCAATACAAGACCGCCGCGCAACTGTCGATGCAGGCCGGCTTCGATGGCGTGGAAATCCACGCCGCCAACGGCTATCTGCTGGACCAGTTCCTGCGCGACAAGAGCAACCAGCGCACCGACGCCTATGGCGGCAGCATCGAGAACCGTGCCCGTCTGCTGCTGGAAGTGGTCGAAGCGGTGACGTCGGTGGTGCCGAGCGAGCGCGTGGGCATCCGCCTGTCCCCCATCAGCCCGGCCAATGACATCGCCGACAGCGATCCCAAGGCGCTCTTCAGCTACGTGGTGGAGCAGCTCAACCGCTACAGGCTGGTCTACCTGCACGTGGTGGAAGGCGCCACCGGCGGCCCGCGCGAGGTGGAGGGCGGCTTTGATCTGCAGGTGCTGCGCGATCTCTTCAAGGGCATCTACATCGCCAACAACGGCTATGACCTGGAGATGGCCGTCCAGGCGCGCGCACGCAATGTTGCCGACCTGGTGGCCTTCGGTCGTCCGTGGATCGCCAACCCGGATCTGGTGGAACGCTTCAAGGCCGGGGCGCCGCTGGCCGAGTTCAACCAAGCCACCCTCTATGGCGGTGGTGCGGAAGGTTATACCGACTATCCGCCCCTGCAGCAGTCCTGACGCAGCATCCGCTGCCGCAGCGCTGAAACTGGAGGTCGGCAGCGGCTGTTCCAGACCGTCATGGCCTGCCTTCACGGCAGGCCATTTTCGTGCACCACGCCGCATCGGACCGCCAGCCCGCTACAATGCCGCTTGGCTCCACTCCCCTGCTCATCATGAAAACAATTTTCGCCACTCTCACGCTGGCCTGCTGCGCGCTCCCCGCACTGGCCCAGCAAGCCGCGCCCGCAACCGATACCAGCGATCCCCTGCAACTGCAAGACCGACTCACCGGTGACCTGGGTGTGGGCGTCTACCGCGTCGATCGCAACGGTCCCGATGCGCATCGCCGCAACCAGGTGCTGCCCTATGCCTACGCCGACTATGGCCGTGCTTTTGCGCGTCTGGACACCTTCGGCGTCAAGACCATGCGCATGGGCTATGGCTACCTGGAACTGGCCGGGCGAGTGAGCCTGGACGGCTTTGATGCCCAACGCGGCCTGCAGCGCCGCTCTGACCCGATCCCGCTCGGCATCGGCACCTATCAGGAAACGCCCTTCGGCGGCTTCTTCCTCAACGTCTTCCGCGACTTCAACAAGTCGCACGGCACCCTGGCCGAGGCCATCTATGCGGCCCAGATCGACCTGGGTCCGGTGAGCCTCTATCCGCAGCTCGGCGTGGAATACCGCAGCGGCAGCTACAACGATTACTTCGTCGGCGTCTCCGCCAGCGAATCGGCCGCCAGCGGCCTGCGCCAATACAGCGCCGGCGCCTCCACCAGCCCCACCCTGGGCCTGGCTGCCGATATTCCCCTCACGGGCGCCTGGCACCTCAATGTGCACCTGCGCCGCAAGTGGCTGGACCATTCCGTGGCAGACAGTCCGCTGGTCCGCCGCCACACGGATGACACCGCCATCGTGGCCGTCAGCTACCGCTTCAAGTAATCCGCCTCCCCTGCCCGCCCGAGACCGGCCGCACGGCCGGCTTCGGGTAGCGGCCATGTTGTGCTATCCGCTTCCCTCCTCTGTCTGCATTCTGCGCCTGCTTGTGCCGCCTGCTGAAGAGCTCGCTTTGCTTGCGAATTTTTTTACGGTAGAGCTCAAGCCTGCAGCCGCGCTTTCAATGCGCAAACAATTCCGGAATGTTTTCATGCGTCACTTTTTCTGACGCAAAATTTGTCCTGTTTTTCATGGCATGAGAACAAAATGGATTTGCCGAAAAAACTTAGTTTCCGCATTCAAACAAATTTCCTCACGCCAAGCCACATGCAGTCAGGAATCCTTTACCAGAGCGACTTCACGAATTCATACGCCACAACAGAAGTTACATGAAAAGCGTAATATTTTGTTTATATCGTTAGTATTTTTCCATTATTCTCGCTCCGTCTCCTTGAACAAAAATCACAAATCGAGACGCAGTTCTGACCCTGCCAACATCAATAACAAAACCTGTCGGAGCGTAGTTTCCCTTGCAGTGGGATTCCCCTTCTGTTTCGGGAGCAGGAATGATCGCGGTCACCGTCATTGGCCGGGGAGCGCGACGAATGCGGTAAGATGGCGCCCGTTGCTCATGACGCATCGGCTGTGATGCGCGCGGGCCGGTCTCCGATTCACCACTGCATTGTCCCCATGAAAATCGCCACCTGGAACGTCAACTCCCTCAAGGTCCGCCTGCCGCAGGTGCTGAAATGGCTGGAAGAAAACCCGGTCGACGTGCTCTGCCTGCAGGAAACCAAACTCACCGACGACAAGTTCCCCGCCGCCGAGATCGCGGCCGCCGGATACCTGGTCGAATTCTCGGGTCAGAAGACCTACAACGGCGTGGCCATCCTGTCGCGCCATCCAATGACCGATGTGGTCAGGAACAATCCGCTCTTCCCCGACGAACAGCAACGCATCATCGCCGCTACCATCGAGGGCGTGCGCTACGTCTGCGCCTACATTCCCAACGGGCAGTCGCTGGAGTCCGAGAAGTATCCCTACAAGCTGAACTGGCTGGCCGCCCTGCACGAATGGCTGGCGCAAGAAAAGGCGAAGAACCCGCGCCTGGCCCTGCTGGGCGACTACAACATCGCCCCTGAGGACCGCGACGTGCACGACCCGGTGGCCTGGCAAGGCCAGGTGCTGGTGTCCGAACCCGAGCGCGACGCCTTCCGCAAGCTGCAGGCCCTGGGCCTGACGGATGCCTACCGCCTCTTCGAACAACCGGAAAAAATGTACAGCTGGTGGGATTACCGCCAGATGGGCTTCCGCCTCAATCGCGGCCTGCGCATCGACCATATCCTGCTGTCCGAAGAACTGGTGCCACGCTGCACCGCCTGCGTCATCGACAAGGTGCCGCGCAAGTGGGAACAGCCTTCGGATCACGCGCCCGTGATTGCCACGCTGGCGGACTGATGTCGGTGCAGGCTGCTCGCAAATTATTTAAATGATTTAAATGATTTATATCATTTACGCAAAACCTTACTGAGCGCCACCCTCGGGTGGCGTTTGTTCTTTCTTGTTGCGCATGTTCTTCTCGAACTGCACATCCAGCTTGCTCACGCGCCTGGCCTTCTGTGGTCCCTGGGCGTTGACGAAGGTGACGAAGTCATCCAGCTCCATGGCCTCGTTGAGCTTCTCCAGCGGCTGGCCGGGCAGGCGGCGGGTCAGGATGAAGCGTTCATCGGAGGTGCGCAGCATCGAATACTCGCGTGATTCGGTGCGGCTGTTCAGGCGCTCGATGGCGCTGGCGGCGCGGGTCGATCTCATCCTTGCGCCTCTTGCAGCTTGAGTTGCCAGTATCCGACGTCGATCCAGCGGCCCATCTTGTAGCCCACTTCCGTGAAGACACCGCATTTCACGAAACCCACACTCTCATGCAGGGCCACGCTGGCCGGATTGGGCTGGGCAATGCCGCCGATGACCAGGTGTACGCCCAGCGGCTTCAACTGCGCAATGAGCTCACGATAGAGCTGCTTGCCGATGCCCTTGCCGCCCGCATCGTGACGCAGGTAGACCGAGCTTTCCACCGAATGCCGGTAAGCCGCACGGGGCTTCCACTTGCTGGCATAGGCGTAGCCCAGTACCTGGCCCTGTTCTTCAAACACCAGCCAGGGGAAATCGGCCTGCACATCGGCGATGCGCGCGGCCATGGCCTCGGCGCTGAGTGCTTCGGTCTCGAAGCTGATGACAGTGGTCTGTACGTAGTGGTTGTAGATGTCGCAGAGGGCGGGAGCATCGGCAGCGGTGGCCGGACGGATGGAGGAAGACATGGACAGGAAGGGATCGAGGAAAATCGGAAGCCCTCAGTGTAACCAAATTATGCCGGGCGCGGCGCCCCTGCTCCGCTGCAAGCGCACCGCCCCGTGGATGACCGCCGCCCGCCTCAGTCCCTGATCACTGCGCGAACCTGCTCCAGTGCGGCCGGATCTTCAATGGTGGGCAGATCGCCCGGGTCGCGCCCTTCGCAGATGGACTGGATGGCCCGACGCAACAGCTTGCCCGAACGCGTCTTGGGCAAGCCGCTGACGAAGAACACCCGCGCCGGCCGGCCCACCGCGCCGATCTGCTTGTCGACCACGCCCATGATCTCGGCCTCGAGCGCACGGCGTCGTTCCGGTGTGGCCATCGCATCGGCCTGCTTGGGGATGGCGAAAGCAATCGCTACCTGGCCCTTGAGCTTGTCTTCCACGCCGACCACGGCCACTTCGGAGACATTGGGATGGCTGGAGATGCTCTCCTCGATTTCACGCGTGCCCAGCCGGTGTCCGGCGACGTTGATGACGTCATCGGTGCGACCCAGGATGAAGTAGTAACCGTCCTGGTCCTTGATACCCCAGTCGAAGGTGGAATACACCTCGCGCGGCAGGCTGCGCCAGTAGGTGTTGACGAAGCGCTCATCGTCACCATAGACCGTCTGCATGCAGCCCGGCGGCAACGGTCCCTCGATGGCGACCACGCCCTTTTCTCCGGCGGCGCAAGGCGCGCCGGTGGCTTCGTCGAGGATGGCCAGGCGATAACCCGGCATCGCTACGCCCGGACTACCCAGGCGCGTGGGCTTGTCGCTGATACCCTTGGCGATCGAGATGATCGGCCAGCCCGATTCGGTCTGCCAGTAGTTGTCGATGACCGGCACCTTCAGGGCGCCCGAAATCCAGCGCGACGTCGTTTCATCCAGGGGCTCGCCGGCCAGGTAGAGCGCCTTGAGCGAAGAGGTATCGTAGCGCTCCATACATTCCGGCGGCTGCTTCTTGAGTACGCGGATGGCCGTCGGCGCGGAGAACATGCGGGTGACTTTGTACTTCTCGACGATGCTCCACCAGATGCCGGCATCGGGACGGATCGGCAACCCCTCGTAGAGCACGGTGGCCATGCCCGCAATCAGTGGGCCATAAACGATGTAGGAATGGCCGACCACCCAGCCGATGTCAGACGTGCAGAAGTAGGTTTCCCCGGGCTTGCCGCAGAAGATGTGCTGCATGGAGGACGCCAGCGCCACCGCATAACCGCCCACGTCGCGCTGCACGCCCTTGGGCTTGCCGGTCGTGCCGGAGGTATAGAGGACATAACTGCACTCGTTCGATTCCAGCCAGGCCACCGGCACCGGCTGATCCAGATGCTGCTGGCGCAGGGGCGCATAGTCAACGTCGCGCCCCGCCGTGCGCGCCATGTCGGCCAGGCCGCGATCGACCAGCAGGACCTTCTGCGGCTTGTGCTGCGCCAGGTGGATCGCCTCGTCCAGCAAGCCCTTGTAGGCAATGACCTTGCCACCGCGTGAACCGGCATCGGCCGAGACGATCAGGCTCGGCTGTGCATCATCGATGCGCGAGGCCAGGCTGTTGGAGGCAAAGCCGCCGAAGACCACCGAATGCACCGCACCAATGCGCGCACAGGCCAGCATGGCAAAGACCGCCTCGGCGATCATCGGCATGTAGATCAGCACCCGGTCGCCGCGCTGCACCCCCAAGGCCAGCATGGTGGCGGCCATGGCCTGGACTTCGCGATGCAGTTCGGCGAAATCGTAGACGCGCTCGGTGTTGGTTTCCGTGGAAATGGCGATCAGTGCGGCCTGCTTGGGTCGCTCGCCAAGGTGGCGGTCCACCGCGTTGTAGCAGAGATTGGTGGTGCCGCCGATGAACCAGCGCGCAAAGGGGGCCCGGGAATAATCCAGGGTACTGGTGAAGGGCTTGTTCCAATGGATGCGCTGCGCTTCTTCCGCCCAGAAGGTCTCGGGCTGGTCGATGGAGCGGCGATAAAAATCCTCGTACTGCATGACGTCTCCTCATGTCTCTCGAATTGGACAACCGCTGCAGACCTTGCGCGGCGTGGCCCGCAGGGTGATGGTCGCGTGGCTCTGAGGCATGTACAGCGGCATCTCTGCCATGCGTGGCCCTCATGCGACGGTGAAACCAGTCTTGCACCTGAATCTTACGAGCGGCTGAATCGGCAGCATCGACGCGCGATCACGGCTGATACAGATCAAGTGCAACAACGAAAAAAGCGGGAGCGTTGTCGACGGCATGAAGCCGTCAACATGACAAGGGAGGAGCAAACGTGAGGTGGAAAGAAAGCGCCGGCGTCAGGCCATCACGACGGCGCAGCGCCAAGGCTTCAGCGTGTGCGACAATCGTTGGCCAGTTGCTGCCCGATCTTGGAATTGAGCAGCATGGACTTCGACGGGATCTGGATCCACACCAGGCCTTCGCCCTTGTTCTCCAGACGCACTGCACCGGTCGAGGTACTGACCGGGTTCATCATGTAGCTGCTGCCCTTCCACACCAGCGTGACCCCATCGGTGACGCGGCCATCCATGCGGATTTCCACCTTGTTGCCCATCTCGCAACTGAAGGCACCGGTTTTGAGCTGGGTCGCCCAGGTCGGCTGCGTGGCCGCCGGCGATTGCAGCAATTGCGGCAGCAGTGGTTTGGTCTCGGTGACGGGCACCGGCGTGGAAGAACAGGCCGACAGTGCAACGGCAACGGTGGCGGCCAGGCAGAGGGATGTCAGGGGCAAGGCGCGAGGACGGCGGGAAACGATGGCAGCAATCATCGGATGATCCATGGAGAGTCAGAGGTGGACGCAGAGGCGGAAAAGATCCGCCCGCATCTTAACAAGATATTGCGACTGACTCGACCATATGTAACGCTTGTTACAAATCGGCCTGATCGCCCGGGTCGGCCCGCCCCGTCTCCTTCGCCGGGGAATGGGGCGACCGGCACACGCCGGCCGCCGCTCCCTTCTTCTTGCTGCTCCCTCTCCCTCTCTTGCTCCTTGCTCCTTGCTCCTTGCTCCTTGCTCCTTGCTCCTTGCTCCTTGCGCCGCTGTACCTGCCAGCCTTACTTGCGCTTGCCGATCGGCACGAACTTCAGATCTTCCGGTCCCACGTAGTTGGCCGAGGGGCGGATGATCTTGTTGTCGATGCGCTGCTCGATGATGTGCGCCGCCCAGCCCGAGGTACGGGCAATGACGAAGAGCGGCGTAAACATCGCGGTGGGCACGCCCATCATGTGGTAGGACACGGCCGAGAACCAGTCCAGGTTGGGGAACATCTTCTTGATGTCCCACATGACCGTCTCCAGACGCTCGGCGATGTCGAACATCTTGGTCGAACCGGCTTCCTTGGAGAGCTTGCGTGCCACTTCCTTGATGACCTTGTTGCGCGGGTCGGAGATGGTATAGACCGGGTGACCGAAACCGATCACCACTTCCTTGTTCTCGACGCGACGGCGGATATCGGCCTCGGCCTCGTCCGGATTGTCATAGCGCTTCTGGATCTCGAAGGCCACTTCATTGGCGCCGCCATGCTTGGGGCCGCGCAGGGCGCCGATGGCGCCGGTGATGGCCGAATACATGTCCGAACCGGTGCCGGCGATGACGCGACCGGTGAAGGTGGAGGCATTGAATTCGTGTTCCGCATACAGGATCAGTGAGGTGTGCATGGCCTTCTCCCAGGCCGCCGAGGGCTTCTCGCCATGCAGCAGGTGCAGGAAATGGGCACCGATGGAATCGTCGTCGGTCTCGACCTCGATACGGTTGCCGTTGTGGCTGTAGTGGTACCAGTACAGCAGCATCGAACCCAGCGAAGCCATCAGGCGATCGGCGATGTCGCGCGCACCGGGGGTGTTGTGGTCATCCTTCTCCGGCAGCACGCAGCCCAGCGCGGAGACGCCGGTACGCATCACGTCCATCGGATGCGAGGCGGCCGGCAACCATTCCAGCGCTGCCTTGACGTTGGCCGGCAGGCCGCGCAGGGCCTTCAGCTTGGCCTTGTAGGCGCGCAGTTCGGCAGCCGTCGGCAGCTTGCCGTGCACCAGCAGGTGGGCGATTTCCTCGAACTCGCAGCTATCGGCCACGTCGAGAATGTCGTAACCGCGATAGTGCAGGTCATTGCCGGTCTTGCCGACGGTGCACAGGGCGGTGTTGCCGGCAGTCACGCCGGAGAGGGCAACGGACTTCTTGGGCTTGAAACCTGCGGCTTGTTGTTCGCTCATCGTGTTCTCCTCGTATTCGGTATGGGGTGACAATGCTTTGTCGGAAGGGGCTTACTTGTTCTTCTGCTGGGCAAACAGCGCATCGAGGCGCTGTTCGTAGCTGTGGTAATCGATGCGGTCATAGAGTTCCATGCGGGTCTGCATGGTATCGACCACGTTCTTCTGCGTACCATCGCGGCGGATCGCCTGGTAGACGTTTTCAGCGGCCTTGTTCATGGCGCGGAAGGCCGACAGCGGATAGAGCACCAGCCCCACGTCGGCATCCCTGAGTTCGTCCACCGTGAACAGCGGAGTCGAACCGAACTCGGTGATGTTGGCCAGGATCGGTACCTTCACCGCATTGGCGAACTGCTTGTACATGGCCAGGTCGGTGATGGCTTCCGGGAAGATCATGTCGGCACCGGCCTCGACGCAGGCCACGGCGCGCTCGATGGCGGCATCCAGCCCTTCCACGGCCAGCGCATCGGTGCGCGCCATGATGACGAAGTTCTCGTCGGTGCGGGCATCCACGGCGGCTTTGATGCGGTCTACCATTTCCTGCTTGCTGACGATTTCCTTGCCGGGACGATGGCCGCAGCGCTTGGCGCCGACTTGGTCTTCGATGTGCATGGCGGCGGCGCCGAACTTGATCATGGACTTGACGGTCCGCGCCACGTTGAAGGCCGAGGCACCGAAGCCGGTATCCACATCCACCAGCAGCGGCAGGTCGCACACGTCGGTGATGCGGCGCACGTCGGTGAGCACGTCGTCCAGATTGGAAATGCCCAGGTCAGGCAAGCCCAGCGAACCCGCCGCCACGCCGCCGCCGGACAGATAGATCGCGCGGAAACCGGCGCGCTTGGCCAGCAGGGCGTGGTTGGCGTTGATCGCGCCGATGACTTGCAAGGGGGATTCTTCCTGGACGGCCTGGCGGAACGCTGCGCCTGCGGAATGGAGAGCCATGGTGGACACCTTCTCGATGAGGTTGGAATGCGGAAAGTCTGGACCAACTGCGTCACTGCTTGACTGCGTAAAGCGACAGGCGGACGTGAGGCACACCCGTCCTGCGACATTTGCGTTCACCATTGCAACGGCCGTGCCATCGCAGTGCAGCATCCGATGGCAAGGGCCCCGAAGAAACCTTCATATCTCCTGAAACCCCCGTCAAACAAGGCTCGCCACCGGACGGGGCGGGCTCGCCCCGGGCTTGCGCCGGAGCTGCCAGCTTGATCTGGCACAAGCATCCATGTTTCATCAGTGTTACATTGACGTTTCACCGAAACACACTGAACGCCCACCATGAAACGCCCTGCCCCTGCTGATCGCCTGGCCGACAAACCCGTGATCTGGACCGTGTCCGTGTCGCGCCTGTCCGAACTCTTCCGCGACATCACGCTGGAATTCGACGGCGTGGCCGACATCGAGCCCATTCATCTCGGTTTCGACGAGGCCGTACGCGCCATCCGCGAGCGCCTGGCCAGCGAGCGTTGCGATGTGGTGATCTCGGCCGGTTCCAATGGTGCCTATCTCAAGAGCCGCCTGCCGGTACCGGTGGTGGTGGCGCGCGCCAGCGGTTTCGACGTGATGCAGGCGCTGGCCCGCGCGCGGCAGATCAGCGCGCGCATCGGGCTGGTCACCTATCAGGAGGCGATGCCGGCCCTGAGCGAGTTCCAGCAGATGTTCGGACTGGACATTGCCCAGCGCACCTATGCCACCGAGGAAGATGCGCGCGCCGTGGTACAGGAACTGAAAGCTGGCGGCGTGCAGGCGGTGGTCGGGGCCGGGCTCATCACCGACCTGGCCGAGGAAGCGGGCATGCAGGGCATCTTCCTCTACTCCTCGGCCACGGTGCGCCAGGCCTTTGAAGATGCGCTGGAACTGGCACGCCTGACGCAACTGGAAAGCTCGCGCGGCCCCAGCCTGTCGGTGGCAGACAGTCTGCGCGCACGGCATCACCTCAAGGACTTGCGCGGCGACTCGGCGGTCATGGAAGCGGTGCGCCAGTCCATTACGCTGTTTGCACGTTCGCCGGCCAATGTACTGATCCAGGGCGAGACCGGCAGCGGCAAGGAACTGGCGGCCCAGGCCATTCACCGCGCCCATCCGCGCATGCAGGGCAAGACCCAGGCCGCGCATCCGTTCGTGGCCATCAATTGCGGGGCGCTGGCCGAATCGCTGCTGGAATCCGAACTGTTCGGCTACGAGGAAGGCGCTTTCACCGGTTCCCGCCGTGGCGGACGCGCCGGTGTGTTTGAGGCCGCACATCGCGGCACCCTGCTGCTCGATGAAATCGGCGAGATGCCGCTGCCGCTGCAGACGCGACTGCTGCGCGTGCTGGAGGAGCGCGAGGTGGTGCGCGTGGGGGGTACGCGGCCCATTGCGGTCCAGGTGCGCATCATCAGTGCCACCCATTGCGACCTGGAAGCGCGGGTGCGGGAAGGCCGTTTTCGCGCCGACCTGTATTACCGCCTGAGCGTGCTGCGCCTGCAACTGCCGCCCTTGCGCGCGCGCCGTGAAGACATTGCGGCGCTGGCCGAATGGCATCTCAAACATGCGCTGGCCGCACTCGATGCGCGCCCGCATGCCAATCTGGGCGCGGAAATCCTGCGCTGTGCGCCGCTGCTGTGCGCCTATGACTGGCCGGGCAATGTGCGCGAACTGCGTAACCTGATGGAGCGACTGGCGCTGTTCCTGGCTGCAGAACCCTTGCAGGCACTGACGGCGACGCTGATACAGCGGGTCGCACCGGAGCTGGCCACAGCAGCGCAGCCGCTGATCATGGACGCTGCACAGACGCCGCCCTCTCATGCCCTGACCACCACTGACCACGCCCCCGACACCGACGCCATCCACGCCGCACTGCGCCGCTTCCGTGGCAACCGCGCCGCGGCCGCGCGTCACCTGGGCATCAGTCGCACGACCTTGTGGCGCAAGCTCAAGGAGGTCGAGGAGGTCGAAACGTCAGCACGGCAGTGAGCTTCGGGTCAGCGAAACGAGAAAATGATTTCGCAGAATCGCGCCCATGTCCTGCCTCCTGATAATCCCCCGCACTGCGCCTTGACAGTGCCGCATCGCCCCGCCTATGCTCGCCCGCTGTAACGGCTGCGGCCGTCACGCGGAGCCCACAACCATCCATATACAGCCAGGCAGCCGTCTGCCCCGCCAGGGTCGGAACGGCGTGCTGCTCCTCCATCCACGTATCCATCAGGGAGTCTCCATGACCAGCAATACCGCGGCGCCTGGCGCCGGCACCACGCATCCGCAAGCGCGGCGTGCGATCATCTCGTCCTCCATCGGCAATGCGCTCGAATGGTTCGACATCCTTATCTATGGCGCCTTCGCGGTAGTCATCGCCAAGCAGTTCTTCCCCACCGGGGATGACAACGTCTCGCTGCTGCTGACCTTCGCCACCTTCGGCGTGTCCTTCTTCATGCGTCCGCTGGGTGCAGTGGTGCTGGGTGCGTACTCCGACCGCGCCGGTCGCAAGGCCGCGCTGATGCTGTCCATCATGCTCATGACGGTGGGCACCGCCATGATCGCATTCATGCCCAGCTATGCCAGCATCGGCATGCTGGCACCGGCCGGCATCGCACTGGGCAAGATGATCCAGGGCTTCTCCGCCGGTGGCGAGTTCGGCAGCTCCACCGCCTTCCTGGTGGAACACGCACCGCACCGTCGCGGCTTCTTCTCCAGCTGGCAGGTGGCCAGCCAGGGCATCAGCCTGCTGCTGGCCGCCATCTTCGGCGCCGTGCTCAACAACATGCTCACACCCGAGCAGTTGTCCTCCTGGGGCTGGCGCGTACCCTTCATCTTCGGTCTACTGATCGCCCCGGCCGGCATCTACATCCGTCGTCACCTGGATGAAGCGCCCGAATTCAAGGAATCCAGCGAGAAGACCGACGCGCCCCTGCGCGACACCTTCACCCACCAGAAGATGCGCCTGCTGATCGGTACCGGCAGCGTCATCATGGCCACCGTCTCGGTGTACCTGTCGCTGTACATCCCCACCTATGCCGTCAAGCAGCTGGGGCTGCCGGCCTGGTCCTCGTTTGCCGCGATGTCGGTGGCCGGCCTGATCATGTTCATCGGCTCGCCACTGGTGGGCAAGCTCTCCGACAAGATCGGTCGTACCCCCTTCATGATCACCAGCAGCGCGCTCTACATCGTGCTGACCTATCCGATGTTCGTGTTCCTGACCCACTCGCCGGGCTTCCTGCAACTGCTGTTGCTGCAGACCGTCATCGGTGTGCTCATGACCATGTATTTCGCCGCGATGCCGGCACTGCTGGCCGACATCTTCCCGGTGGCCACGCGCGGCACCGGCATGTCGTTGGCCTATAACATCGCCGTGACCATCTTCGGCGGCTTCGCCGGCCTCATCATCACCTGGTTGATCGACTTCACCGGCGACAAGCTGTCGGTGAGCTACTTCGTCATCTTCGGCGCGGTGCTGAGCCTGATGGCCACCGTGGCGGCGCGTTTCGTGTTGCGTCTGCGCTGATGCTTCGCATCGTTGCGTAAATGATATAAATCGTTTACGAAGCGCCCAATAAAAATGGCCTGGATCTCGCGATCCAGGCCATTTCCTTTTTTATGGCCGCCGCCTCTTCCCCTTGCTGATCCTGCCCGCGCGGCGGCTCGCGGGCAGACCTCCCCTGCTTGATGGTTAAGTTGTGCTTCAGTCGTCTTCCGCGCCGCCGATACCCAGTTCCTGGATCTTGCGGGTGATGGTGTTGCGACCGATGCCCAGGCGGACGGCTGCGTCATTCTTGCGACCGTGGGTATGCTTCAACGCGATCTTGATGAGCGCCGCTTCGAACTGGCGACCGAGGATATCCATCACCTCGGGCTGTTCGGAGGCCAGCATCTGGGCCGCTTCCACTTCCAGCAGCGAGATCCAGTTGCCAGCCACCGCATCCACTGGTGCCGCCGCAGCAGCCGGGTCGGCATACACCACCGGTGCGGCCACGGCAGCCGCCGAGGCCGGGGCGGAGACGATCTGCGCCGGTTGCGGCGCATGCACGCGCTCTTCCACCAGATCTTGCGGCAGGTCCTTGATCTCCACGGTCTGGCCCGGGGCCATCACGGTGATCCAGTTGCACAGGTTTTCCAGCTGGCGCACGTTGCCGGGGAACTCCAGCTGCGACAGGAACTGCATGGCCTGCGGCGACAGGCGCTTGGCTTCCACGCCCAGCTGGCGAGCACTCTGTGCCAGGAAGTAGCGGGCCAGGATGGGAATATCCTCGCTGCGTTCGCGCAGGCTGGGCAGGCGCAGACGGATCACGTTCAGGCGATGGTACAAGTCCTCGCGGAACAAACCTTCACGTACACGCTGCTCCAGATTCTGGTGGGTGGCCGCAATGACGCGTACATTGGCCTTGAGCGACTGATGGCCGCCGACACGATAGAAGTGACCATCCGAGAGCACGCGCAAGAGGCGCGTCTGCAGGTCCAGCGGCATGTCGCCGATTTCATCGAGGAACAGCGTACCCCCCTCGGCCTGTTCGAAACGGCCACGGCGCATGGCTTGCGCGCCGGTGAAGGCACCGCGTTCATGGCCGAACAGTTCGGATTCCAGCAAATCCTTGGGAATGGCTGCGGTGTTGAGCGCCACGAAAGGCTGGCTGGCGCGCGGGCTGTGCTTGTGCAGGGCACGTGCCACCAGCTCCTTGCCGGAACCGGATTCGCCGGTGATCAACACCGTCACGTTGGATTGCGACAGGCGACCGATGGCACGGAACACGTCCTGCATCGCGGGCGCCTGGCCGAGAATCTCGGGAGTCTGGGCGGCGCCCTGCTCGATGTCGGTCTCGCGCAGGCTTTCGTCGAGCGCGCGACGGATCAGCTCGACCGCCTTGTCGACGTCGAAGGGCTTGGCCAGGTATTCAAAGGCACCGCCCTGGAAGGCCGAGACCGCCGAATCCAGGTCCGAGAAAGCGGTGATGATGATGACCGGGATGCCGGGGTGCTTGGCCTTGATGGTCTGCAGCAGCTCCAGGCCGGAGGCGCCGGGCATGCGGATGTCCGAGACCAGCACCTGCGGCGTGCCGTTCTGCAGCGCCGCCATGGCATCACGGGCGCTGGAAAAACTCTGCGTGGCGAGATTTTCTCGGGCCAGTGCTTTTTCGAGCACCCAGCGTATCGATTCGTCGTCGTCAACAATCCAGATTGGCTTCATAAATCACATCTTCCTGCGTTGGTCATGCTGTTAATGCTCCCGCGATCCACGGCGCTTCTGGCGCCCTGTCCGCAGCCCCCTTGGTGGACGGGAAGCCCTGCGTCCACTCGGCTTTGGCGCGCCGCCTGCGGCCATGCTCACGGCAGCGGTATAAGTATTCTGAAATCGGTACAACCAGGCCGGCTGTCGCATTCAATCACGCCCATGTGCTGATGCACGAAGGTCTGCGCCAGAGTCAGCCCCAGTCCGCTGCCACCCTCCCGACCCGATACCAGGGGATAGAAGATTCTTTCCTGGATGTCGGGGGGAATGCCCGGACCGTTATCGATGATATGCAAGTCTAGTGCCAGCCGGTATCGGACCTTGGATAGCGTCACCTGACGCGAGACGCGCGTGCGCAGGATCAGCTCGCCATCACCGGCACGGATACGGTCGGCCAGCGCTTGTGCGGCGTTGTGGACGATGTTGAGCACGGCCTGGATCAGCTGCTCCTTGTCTCCCCGGAACTCGGGAATGGAGAGGTCATAGTCGCGCTTGATGGTGAGCCCCTGCGGAAACTCGGCCATCACCAGGCTGCGCACGCGCTCGCAGACTTCGTGGATGTTGACGTCGCCGACGATGTGCGGATGGCGGTGCGGGGCCAGCAGGCGATCCACCAGGGTCTGCAGGCGGTCGGCTTCCTTGATGATGACCTGGGTGTATTCGCGCAATTCCTTCAAGTGCCGCTCGGGCAGTTCCAACTCCAGCAGCTGCGCTGCGCCACGGATGCCGCCCAGCGGATTCTTGATCTCGTGGGCCAGGTTGCGGATGAGTTCCTTGTTGGCCTGGCTCTGGTCGAACATGCGTTCTTCGCGATCGAGCTTGAGTTGCTGCACGTTCTCGCGCAGCTCCAGCAGCACCGGCCAGTCGCTGCTGTCCAGCGGCGTGACGATGGTATGGACCTGCAGCGGCTCGCGGTTGGCGCGTTCCAGCACCAGGTCCAGGCGCTTGTCGGCGAACTGGTGTTCGATGGCCTGGTAGAACAGCGCGGTGAGCTCCTTGCCATTGAGGAAGAGCTCCGACAGCTTCTGTTGTGAGAGTACCTTGAAGGAGCTCTCCAGCAGGTTCTCGGCGGCAGCATTGGCGTAGACGATGCCGCCGTTGGCATCGAGGATGATCACGGCCGAGGCCAGCAGGTCAAGGCCATCGAGGGAAGGAAGCGGTGTCTTCATGGGAGCATTCGTGGTGCCTGGGGTCATGTCTTCTGGCGCGCTCTGGCGCAGTCCTTGATCCGTCCTGACTAGCAATTTCCGGGCGCACTACCCGGCATGGAGGGCATGCCGGGCATAAAAAAAGGGGAAGCAAGCTTCCCCTTTTTCTCCGGATGCGGATTCGATTACAGCGAGTAGTACATGTCGAATTCGATCGGGTGCGTGGTCATGCGGAAGCGTTGGACTTCCTGCATCTTCAGCTCGATGTAGGCATCGATCATGCTGTCGGTGAAGACGCCACCACGGGTCAGGAACTCGCGGTCCTTGTCCAGGTGTTCCAGAGCTTCGTCCAGCGAGGCGCAGACGGTCGGGATCAGCTTGTCTTCTTCCGGCGGCAGGTGGTACAGGTCCTTGGTAGCCGCTTCGCCCGGGTGGATCTTGTTCTGCACGCCATCCAGACCGGCCATCAGCAGGGCCGAGAAGCACAGGTACGGGTTGGCCAGGGGATCCGGGAAACGGGTCTCGATGCGGCGGCCCTTCGGGTTGGCCACGTGCGGGATACGGATCGAAGCGGAACGGTTGCGGGCCGAGTAGGCCAGCTTGACCGGTGCTTCAAAGCCGGGGACCAGACGCTTGTACGAGTTGGTGCCAGGGTTGGTGATGGCGTTCAGCGCCTTGGCGTGCTTGATGATGCCGCCGATGTAGTACAGCGCGAACTCGGACAGGCCGGCATAGCCGTCGCCAGCGAACAGGTTCTTGCCATCCTTCCAGACGGACTGGTGCACGTGCATGCCGGAACCGTTGTCGCCAACCAGGGGCTTGGGCATGAAGGTCGCGGTCTTGCCGTAGGTGTGGGCGACGTTCCAGATCACGTACTTCAGGGTCTGGGTCCAGTCAGCGCGCTCGACCAGGGTCGAGAACTTGGTGCCCAGTTCGTTCTGGCCAGCGCCAGCCACTTCGTGGTGGTGCACTTCGACGGGGATGCCCAGGGATTCCAGGATCAGGGACATTTCCGAACGCATGTCCTGGAAGCTGTCGACCGGGGGAACCGGGAAGTAGCCGCCCTTGACGGTCGGACGGTGGCCGGAGTTGCCGCCTTCGATCTTGGCGCCGGTGCTCCAGGAAGCTTCTTCGGAGTCGATCTTGACGAAGGAACCGGACATGTCGGCACCCCAACGCACGCCGTCGAAGATGAAGAATTCGGGTTCCGGACCGAAGTAGGCGGTGTCGCCCAGGCCGGAGGACTTCAGGTACGCTTCAGCGCGCTTGGCGATGGAGCGCGGATCGCGGTCGTAACCCTTGCCGTCGGACGGTTCGATCACGTCACACTGCATGAAGAGGGTGGTCTCTTCCATGAACGGGTCGATGTTGGCGGTGTTCGGGTCCGGGATCAGCAGCATGTCGGAGGCTTCGATACCCTTCCAGCCGGCGATCGACGAACCGTCGAAGGCGTGACCGGATTCGAACTTGTCGATGTCGAAATGCGAAACAGGCACGGAAACGTGCTGTTCCTTGCCACGGGTGTCAGCGAAACGGAAGTCGACAAACTTGACTTCGTTGTCCTTCACCATCTTCAAAACCTCTGCGGCCGTCCTTGCCATGCGAATCTCCTAAAACGAGGAAGTAGTATAAATTGGGGTGTTGAGCCGTTTTTTTGCGACTGGATCTTTGCATTTGATACAACGGTCTTGCGCCGAACTCAGTCGCGGATGATAGCAGATTCCATGCCACCAACCTTTCAGGTGCGCCAATAATGGAATATTTTAGGGAGGGCGCGGCCATCCGGGCAGCAAGCGCGGTGCAGCACTACGGATAGATTGCATTCTTTTAGTGCATCTCGATAAAAATGCACCATAAAAATGCAATCATTTGACGAAAGCAGCAAATTGCACCAACGATGTGCATGCGCCGTGTTGGGGCAGACTGCTTGCCGATGAGAAAGCATGCACCGGCCTGGGAAAATTGCCTAACTGTTTATATTGTTTAAAATCATTTGTCCGCTGTTCCTTCTTCTTCAGAGACTTTTCCCATGAGCAACGCATCCATTCTCAGTACTGCCGCCCACCGTGCCGCCGACGGCCATCTGCCCTACGCCGGTGCCGTGACACCGCAGGAAGCCCTGGCCCTGCTGCAATCCGATCCCGCCATCAAGCTGGTCGACGTACGCACCCGCGCCGAGCGCGACTGGGTGGGCGTGGTCCAGATCCCGCCGGCGCAACACCTGGCGGTGCAGTGGAATCTCTACCCCGAAGGCAAGCCCAATCCGCAATTCCTGGAGCAACTGCAGGAAGTCGCCCGGCCGGACGAGGTATTGCTGTTCCTGTGCCGCTCGGGCGTGCGTTCCAGGCATGCGGCCAAGCTGGCCACGGAAACGGGTTACACGCGTTGCTTCGACATTCTCGAGGGTTTCGAAGGCAACAAGGACGCCAACGGCCATCGCAAGACCATCGAAGGCTGGTGCCACGCCGGCCTGCCCTGGGTCGGGGCCTGAGACTGCACCACCTGCGCAGGCCCTTCAGGTCTGCAGGCTGCGCGCCTGCAGGGCGCTGGCCAGCGACTGCAACAGCAGGCTGATGGCTTGCTGGCCGTCGGCGTCGGCGCGCAGCGCTTCTTCCACGCAATCCAGCAAGGCCACCAGCTCCAGCCGCCCCATGGTCAGGGCCGCGCCCTTCATGCGGTGCGCAAGCTGCGCCATGCGCGCCCGGTCCCCCAGCAGGCTGGCCTGCTCCAGCGCGGCCAGATCATGGCGGGTGGTTTGCAGGAACAGCCGGTCCAGGTCCTGGCCGTATTCCTGCTCGGGCGTGGCGACCTCGCCTTCGTCTTCGGTGTCGTGATCGCACCAGAGCGCCAGCAGCCGACGAATGGCCTGGGTCTGCAGGGGCTTGGCCAGCATGCCGTCCATGCCGCTGTCCAGACAGCGCTGCACGTGCTGGGCATCGGCCTCGGCGGAAATGCCGATCAGGGGCGTATAGGGACGCTGGCGCTGCTCCTGTTCCAGACGCCGGACCTGGCGCGCCACTTCCTGTCCGGGGATGTCGGGCAGGAAGCAGTCCAGCAGGACCAGTCCATAAGGCCGCGCCCGGATGGCGGCCAGCGCACTGCTGCCATCGGCCACGCAATCGACCTGGCAGCCCAGCCGCTGCAGGCGATTCTGCATGGCGTAGCGGATGGTGACCGAATCATCAACCAGCAGTACGCCCGGTTCATTCTGCCTGGTCACTGCGCTTTCCCTCTGATGCGGCATTTACAGCTCCTTGATCTGATATTCGATCTTGAACAATTCGTTGTCACTGCGCACGCCCAGCTTGCGGAAGGCCGACTGCTTCTGTCCGCTGATGGTCTTGACGCTGCGTGCAAATTTTTCGGCGATTTCGGTCACCGACATGCCATCCAGGCAACAGCGCAGGACTTCACGTTCGCGCGGCGACAGGCTGGGCATGTCCGACAGGGTGTCTGGCGAGGTTTCGGTGCTGCGCGTACGCCGTCGCGGCGGGCGCACCTCGGGCTGGCTGCGAGTGGCCGCCTCGGCGGCCTGCATGATGGCCAGCTCGCGTGTCATGGCGCTGTTCAGATATTCACGTCCACGACTGATGGTACGAATGGCCAGGATCAGCTCGGCCAGTTCCTGCGATTTGCTCACGAAGCCGCGCGCGCCGGCCTTCATCGCCATGGCTACCGTCGCCGGGCTGCTGTGGGCCGAGGTCACCAGGATCTTGGCGCGGGGGAAACGCACACGCAAGGCGCGAATCAGGTTCAGACCGTCGATGTCATTGCTGCCCAGCGAATAATCGATGAGCAGCAAATCAGCCGGTGAGGCCCGCAAGGCCGCCATCAGCTCCCGGCTGGAGGCGAAGGCGCCGACCACCGTGAAGTCGGGCTCCTCGGCCAGGCGCTTGGCCAGGCCGTAACGAACCACGGCGTGGTCGTCCAGCAGCGCAATGCGCATCCCCGATGCCAAGGTCCATGTCATGCCCTCTCCCCCTCGAATTCTGATCATGTGAAGCTGCTGCGCTGCAGCGTCAGCTCCCCCTGGAAACCGACCCGCCGACAAAGCCGTTATTGTGGTGGAGCGGCGCCCGTCGGCGCATAAGAATCGTCTGAAAAACAGTGAGAAATCGCAGGTTTTTTATACTTTACCGCGCTTGCGGGAAGCTGACGAAGGCGTCAGCTTTGTAACACCGTGTATGAAGAGGAATGTTGGCTGCGCTACCGTGGCGTACGATGGCCATCGCTGCACTTCACGGCAGGCGCCAAGCCACGCATTACACTTTATTACAGCCCGCCTGCAGGCCCTTGACCATACTGGGCCGCAGTTCGTCTCCACTTTTTCCGATCTCCCGAGGCTCGTCGATGCCAGCGCCCTTCCAGCGTTTCCCTCTTTACCGCGCGACTTGGCTGGTGCTGGCGCTGGCGTCCTGCACCCTGGGGCAGGCCCGGGCTGCCGAGCCGGTCGCGGGTACGCTCCCGCTCTCGCAACCGGAGCGCGCCCTGCACGTGCTCAACCGCCTGGGCTATGGTCCGCGTCCGGGCGATCTGGAGCAGGTGGAACGCATGGGCGTCAAGCGCTACATCGACCTGCAGCTGCATCCCGAGCGCATCCCCTTGCCCGAAGATCTGCAGGCGCGTCTGGCCGCCTTGCCGGCCCTGCAGATGACGGCGACGCAGTTGTTTGACGATTATGGTCCGCCCTCCTTCGACCGCAGCGCCAGCAAGGAGGAGCGACAGGCGGCGCGGCAACGGGCAGCACGCGAGCTGCCCCCGCAGTGGCACATGGCGCGGCTGCTGCAAGCCACCGAGAGTCCGCGCCAGCTGGAAGAAGTGATGACCGAATTCTGGGTCAATCACTTCAACGTCTTCGAAGGCAAGGAGTGGGTACGCTACTGGGTCGGCGACTATGAAAAGAACGCCATCCGCCCCTATGCCCTGGGCAAGTTCCGCGACCTGCTGGGCGCGGTGGCGCATCATCCGGCCATGCTCTACTACCTCGACAACTGGCTCTCCAGCGGGGCCGGCACGCCCGGTGCGCGCGGGCGTTTCAAGGGACTCAACGAGAACTACGCACGTGAACTGATGGAGCTGCATACCCTGGGCGTGGATGGCGGCTATGTGCAGGCCGATGTGATCACCCTGGCGCGCATCCTCTCGGGCTGGACCATCGACGTGGGGGCCATGAAGGCCGGCGCCTCGCCCTTCCGCTTTGCGGCGCAACGGCATGACCCCGGCCCCAAGACCTTCCTCGGCAAACCCCTGCTGGCCAGCGGCTATCAGGAGGGCGAAGCGGCGCTGGATATGCTGGCCAGTCATCCGTCGACGGCGCGCTTCATCTCGACGCAACTGGTGCAATACTTCGTCGCCGACCAGCCCGATCCGGCGCTGGTGAACAAGCTCTCGCAAACATTCCTGGCCACCCATGGCGATATCCGGGCCGTGTTGCAGGCTCTGTTCGAGAGTCCGCAATTCTGGGCGCGCAGCAATTACCAGACGCAGTTCAAGACACCGTATCAGTTCGTGGTCTCGGCCCTGCGTGCGGGCGCCATCCCGGTACGCAACGTCAAGCCGGTCAACGGCGAGTTGGGACAATCCGGCATGCCGCTCTATGGCTGGCTCACGCCGGAAGGCTACAAGTATTCGCAGGCGGCCTGGCTCAACCCGGGGGCACTGCTGCGGCGGATCAATTTTGCCGGCCATCTGGCCAGCGGCAAGTCACCGATTGCCCGCGTCGAAGGTGCGCCCGCGCCCGCCAATGCCGAGGCTGCGCCACTGGACCCGCAATCCTTGCTGCGGGTGCTGGGCCCGGCCATCACGCCCGCCACCACCGCCCAGATCGAGGCCGCGCCCGAGAATCAGCGCGCCGCCCTGATCCTGGGCAGTCCCGATTTCATGAAACGCTAAGCGCTTGAGGCCCGTATGAATCGCCGCCATTTTCTTCGTTACCTGGGAGCTGCCGGCAGCGGCGCCATCCTGGTACCGGTCGGCCTGTCCGGTTGCGCCGTCGTCCCTACCGGCGACCAGAGCATCGGCCGCAGCAGTCACGGCTCCGGCAGGGTGGCCTATGGTTCCCCTGCCCCGCGCCCGCACGCGCAGGGTGACGGTGCGCCGCGCATGGTGGTGGTGTTCCTGCGCGGGGCGGTCGATGGGCTCAACGTCGTGGTACCGCATGGTGATCCGCTGTATTACCAGGCGCGTCCGAGCATTGCAGTGGCCCGTCCCGGCCAGGCCAATGGTGCGCTGGACCTGACCGGCTACTTCGGCCTGCATCCGGCCCTGCAGCCCCTGATGGCGTATTGGGAAAGCGGCCAGCTGGCCTTCGTGCATGCCTCGGGTTCGCCGGATGGCTCGCGTTCGCACTTCGAGGCCCAGGATTATATGGAAACCGGCACCCCCGGCCAGCACACTACGCGCGACGGCTGGCTCAACCGGATGATGGATTACCTGCCACCGGCGCAGTCGCCGCTGCAGGCCATCAACGTCGGCAGCGCCACACCACGCATCCTCAGCGGCCATCACGTCGCAGCCAATCTGCAGACCGGACGCGAGGCCACGCGTCCGAGCATGATCGACCAGCCGCGCTGGAGCCGGGTCTTCGATCCGCTGTATGGTGGCAATGATGCGCTGGACAAGGCTTATCGCGATGGCATGGCCGCGCGCAAGCAGCTCATGGCCGAGATCAACAGCCAGGAGCAGCAGATGGCCAACAATGGCGCGCCGCTGCCCAATGGACTGTCCATGGATACGGCACGTCTGGGGCGGCTGATGCGGCATGACCCGCGTATCCGCCTGGCCTTCCTCGCCGTGGGTGGCTGGGATACGCACATCGGTCAGGGCAATGGCACAGGGCAACTGGCCGGACGACTCTCGCCGCTGGCCACCGGCCTGGCCACGCTGGCGCGCGAACTGGGGCCGGCCTTCAATGACACGGTGATCGTGGTGATGTCCGAATTCGGTCGCACCTTCCGGGAGAATGGCAATGGTGGTACCGATCATGGTCACGGCAATGCGATGTGGCTGATGGGGGGCAATCTGCGCGGCGGCAAGATCTATGGTCAATGGCCGGGGCTGACGCAGACAGCCTTGAACGAAGGGCGTGATCTGGCGATCACGACGGACTTCCGCGCGGTCTTGTGCTCACTGTCGGAGCGGCATATGCGCATTTCGGATCAGGCATTGGAGAAAATTTTTCCCCAATATGCTGCGGGTTCCAAAGGTGTGCCTGCGCTCTTTGTCTAAGACAGCGCAGCGAATTCCAGACGTAAAAAAAACCGCATCGATGGATACGGTTTTTTCATTGGAGTATCAGCAGGCGAAGCTCACTCCGCCTCAGCAATCCACGCCGCCTGAATCGCCTCCAGAATGCGCTCTCCAGACCGATTGGGATCATCCTCGAACCCCTCCAGCTCCATCACCCAGCGATGCAGGTCGGTAAAGCGGATGGTCTTGGGATCGACATCGGAAAACTTGTCGTAAAGTTCCTCGGCAATCTGCTGGGTATCAGTCCATTTCATGTCAGTCTCCCTTGCACGGCGATGAAACCGCGCTCAGTGGTTTTCGGAAGCGTGGTTGATGGTGTACTTGGGAATTTCGACGGTCAGATCCTCTTCGCCCAGCACTACCTGGCAGGACAGGCGGGACGTGGCTTCCAGGCCCCAGGCCATGTCCAGCAGATCTTCTTCCTTGTCGGTCGGTTCTCCGAGGGTCTCGAAGCCTTCACGGATGACGACGTGGCAGGTGGTACAGGCGCAGGATTTTTCGCAGGCGTGTTCGATGTCGATGTCGCTGTCCAGCAGCGCATCGCACAGAGTCTTGCCGGCGGGGGCGTCGATCACCGAGCCTTCGGGGCAAAGGACCGGATGGGGGAGGATGACGATCTGGGGCATGGTGGCTCTCGTGTCTTGTCTATCGTGTCTACAGTGTGCAGTGTGCGGGTGAAGAAATCGCTTACGCGACTTCATCCAGTTTCTTGCCGGTCAAGGCGGCGTGGACGCTGCGGTCCATGCGCCGTGCGGCGAATTCTTCAGTACCGTGTGCCAGCGCATCGACCGCCGCCTTGATGGCGAGATGATCGCTGCCTTGCGCGGCGGCGCTAACGGCCTCGATCTGTGCTTCGATGGCCACGCGCTCCTCTTCCGACAGCAACGCGGCATCGGCCTGCAGCGCCGAACGGGTAGCCAGGACGATGCGTTCGGCTTCGACCTGCTCTTCACGCAGGGCGCGGCGCTGCATGTCTTCATCTGCCGAGCTGAAGGACTCCTGCAGCATGCGGGCGATCTCGTCATCGCCCAGGCCGTACGAGGGCTTCACGGTGATGGAAGCTTCCACGCCCGAGGTCATCTCGCGCGCCGACACGGCCAGCAAGCCATCGGCATCGACCTGGTAAGTCACGCGGATACGCGCCGCACCGGCCGCCATGGGGGGAATGCCGCGCAGTTCGAAGCGCGCCAGCGAGCGGCAATCGGCCACCAGCTCGCGCTCGCCCTGCACCACGTGGATCGCCATGGCAGTCTGGCCATCCTTGAAGGTGGTGAATTCCTGGGCACGTGCGCAGGGGATGGTGGAGTTGCGCGGGATGACCTTCTCGGCCAGCCCGCCCATGGTTTCGATGCCCAGCGACAGCGGGATCACGTCCAGCAACAGCCAGTCGTCCCCCGGTGCGCGGTTGCCGGCCAGCAGGTTGGCCTGCACGGCCGCGCCCAGTGCCACCACCTTGTCGGGGTCGATATTGGACAGCGGATTGGTCTTGAAGAACTCGCCCACCGCACGGCGGATGTGCGGCATGCGGGTGGCACCGCCGACCAGGACCACGCCGTCGACGTCTTCCACGGTCAGGCTGGCGTCGCGCAGTGCCTTGCGCACCGGGGCCATGGTCTTGGCCACCAGATGCTGGGTGATCTCGTTGAATTGCGCAGCGGTGATGGACAGGTGCACTTCCTCACCGGACTTCAGGACCGCATCGATCTGTACTTCTTCCTTGCTGGAGAGCAGCTCCTTGACTTCGCGCGCCTTGACCATCAAGAGGCGCGTGTCTTCATCCGACAGCGGCTGCAGCTGGGCTTCGTGGCTGATCCAGCAGAACAGGCGATGATCGAAATCGTCACCACCGAGCGCCGAATCGCCGCCCGTGGACAGGACTTCGAACACGCCGCGGGTGAGCTTGAGGATGGAAATATCGAAGGTGCCGCCGCCCAGGTCATAGACCGCGAAGATGCCTTCGGAGGCATTGTCCAGACCGTAGGCAATGGCGGCGGCCGTCGGTTCGTTGAGCAGACGCAGCACGTTCAGACCGGCCAGTTGCGCCGCATCCTTGGTGGCCTGGCGCTGGGCATCGTCGAAGTAGGCGGGCACGGTGATGACGGCGCCCACCAGATCGTCGCCCAGGGCATCCTCGGCGGTCTGGCGCAGCGTGGCCAGGATCTGGGCCGAGACTTCCACCGGGCTCTTCACGCCGGCCACGGTCTTGATCTGCACCATGCCGGGCTGGTCCTGGAAGTCGTAGGGCATGTTCTCGGCGTGGGCGATGTCCTTCAGGCCACGGCCCATGAAACGCTTGACCGACACGATGGTATTGCGCGGATCGATGGTTTGCGCAGCCTGGGCCTTGTAGCCGATGTGGGCATGGCCATTGGGCAGGTAGCGCACGATCGAGGGCAGCAACACGCGGCCGTCGTCATCGGCCAGGACTTCGGGAATGCTGTTGCGCACGGTCGCCACCAGCGAATTGGTGGTACCCAGGTCGATGCCGACGGCCAGACGACGCTGGTGCGGCGCGGTGGACAT
Source organism: Herbaspirillum sp. C9C3 (assembly GCF_013359625.1). Taxonomy (NCBI): domain Bacteria; kingdom Pseudomonadati; phylum Pseudomonadota; class Betaproteobacteria; order Burkholderiales; family Oxalobacteraceae; genus Herbaspirillum; species Herbaspirillum sp. C9C3. Next base: position 124,554 of record NZ_JABFMQ010000008.1, on the reverse strand, counting down.
GCCCGGTTCGGAAATCTGCAGTAAAGCCATAGGATGTGGACTCGTCGTGGAGCGTTGTAGCGATGTGACTCGCTGTTATTCGGGTAAGGCCATCCGGATGCCCAGGCCGATGAAGGCACAGCCTGCCAGGCGATTCAGATGGACGGAAGCGCAGGCGCGACGGCGGAACATGGCGCCGACCGCGCCGGAAAACAAGGCGATGGCGCTGAAGATGACGAAGGCCTGCGCAATGAAGACCAGCGCCAGGACCAGCATCTGCAAGGCTTCATGCCCGGCTTCGCGTTGTACGAATTGCGGCAGGAAGGCGATGAAGAACAGCGTCACCTTGGGATTGAGCATGTTGGCCAGCACGCTTTGCCAGTAGATGCGACGCAGCGGCACGGCGGCAGCGCCCTGCCCGTCGGCGGACAGCGCAATGCCGGCCGAGGCCGAGCGCAGCGTGCGCACGCCAAGATAGGCCAGGTAGGCCGCACCCGCATATTGCAGGGCGTGATAGGCCGGCGGATACGCCTTGATGAGCGCAGCAAAGCCCAGCACGGCCAGCAGCGTATGAAAGATCAGTCCGGAACAGAAACCGGCTGCGGCCACCAAGCCGGCCTTGCGCCCCTGGGCGATACCGCGCGTGAGCACGTAGAGATTGTCCGGACCGGGGGCCAGGGTCAGCGTCATCGCCGCCAGCAGGAACAGGAACAGATCAGGCATGGAGCATCTCCGGTCAGCCTTCGATCAGGGCGAAGGCATCGCCGATCTCGGCACCAAACTTGTCGAGGAACATCAGCTGGCGCACCAGCTTGCCAGCAGCGACGTAGTCACCGGCATCGAGCAAGGCTTCGATGCGGGCGATCTCGGCCTTCTTCTCTGCCAGCAGTGCGGTATTGAGTTCTTCGAGGGCATCGATGTCCTTGCCGGCCTTGGCGTCATCGAGCGTCTCGCGCCATTCCATCTGCTGCATCAGGAAGGCCGGCGCCATGGCAGTATTGGATTCGGTCTGCAGGTCCACGCCGTGCAGTTCGCACAGATAGCGGGCACGCTTCAAGGGATTCTTCAGCGTCTGGTAGGCCTCGTTGGCGCGGGTGGCCCACTGCATGGCCACGCGCTTCTCGGCATCGCTGGCGTGGGCGAACTTGTCCGGATGCGCCTGGCTCTGCACGCGATGGAAAGCCTGCTCCAGCGCCTTCAGGTCGATGGCGAAACGTTGCGGCAGCTGGAACAGGTCAAAATGGTTTTGCATGTCTGAAAAATAAAAAGCCTGTCGAACTGCAACAGGCTTGGCACATCAGGGACGGCATACGGTGACAGGGTCAAGCCCGGGCGGGAGCAATCACACGGCTGTCACGGTATCGGCTAAGCACTGACCACGCACCGCAAAGCCGGTGCGACGGCATCGACAAGGATCCGACTCTGCAGATCAGATGCGGAAGCTTTCGCCGCAGCCGCACTCGTCCTTGACGTTGGGGTTCTGGAACTTGAAGCCTTCGTTCAATCCTTCGCGGGCGAAGTCCAGCTCGGTGCCGTCGATGTAGGGCAGGCTCTTGGGATCGACAAAGACGCGCACGCCATGCGACTCGAAGACGGTGTCTTCGGAGGATTGTTCATCCACATACTCCAGCTTGTAAGCCAGGCCGGAGCAGCCGGTGGTGCGCACACCCAGGCGCAGGCCGATGCCCTTGCCCCGGCGCTCCATGTAGCGGCTGATGTGTTTTGCTGCCTTCTCTGTCAACGTGATTGCCATGATGCTTGCCTTACGAAATCGAAAACCGCGAGTACCGCTGTCGGAAAAAGGCCGCTCAGGCAGCCTTCTGTTCCGCGCCGTGCTTGGCCTTGTAGTCCTGCACGGCAGCCTTGATGGCGTCTTCGGCCAGGATGGAGCAGTGGATCTTGACCGGCGGCAGCGCCAGTTCTTCAGCGATCTGGGTGTTCTTGATGGACAGCGCTTCGTCCAGGGTCTTGCCCTTGACCCATTCGGTCACCAGCGAGGACGATGCGATGGCCGAACCGCAGCCATAGGTCTTGAACTTGGCATCCTGGATGACGCCATCGGCGCCGACCTTGATCTGCAGCTTCATCACGTCGCCGCAGGCCGGTGCACCCACCATGCCGGTGCCCACGGTCTCGTCGCCCTTTTCGAAGGCGCCGACGTTGCGGGGGTTTTCATAGTGGTCGAGTACTTTTTCGGAATAAGACATGTTCTTTGCTCCCTAGATGATGGTTTCGGCCATCGCCCCTGCCCTGCTGCGGCTGCTGGCGATGGCTGGCAGAATCCTGGTTTAGTGGGCCGCCCACTGGATGGTGGACAGATCCACGCCGTCCTTGTACATGTCCCACAGCGGGGACAGCTCGCGCAGCTTGCCGACCTTGCTCTTGATCAGCTCGATGGTGAAATCGATGTCTTCCTCGGTGGTGAAGCGGCCGATGGTGAAGCGAATCGAGCTGTGCGCCAGTTCATCGCTGCGACCCAGGGCGCGCAGCACGTAGGACGGCTCCAGACTGGCCGAGGTGCAGGCCGAACCGGAGGAGACGGCGATGTCCTTGATGGCCATGATCAGCGATTCACCTTCCACGTAGTTGAAGCTCACGTTCAGGTTGTGCGGCACGCGATGATCCATGTCGCCGTTGATGTAGGTCTCTTCGATCTCTTGCAGGCCCTTGGCCAGGCGGTCGCGCAAAGCACGGATGTGCGCCAGTTCAGTGTCCATCTCTTCACGTGCCAGGCGGAAAGCTTCACCCATGCCGACGATCTGGTGCGTGGCCAGGGTGCCCGAACGCAGGCCGCGCTCGTGACCGCCGCCGTGCATCTGCGCTTCGATGCGCACGCGCGGCTTGCGGCGCACATACAAGGCACCGATGCCCTTCGGACCGTAGCTCTTGTGAGCCGAGAAGCTCATCAGGTCGACCTTCCAGTTCTCCAGATCGATCTTGACCTTGCCGGTGGCTTGCGCCGCATCGCTGTGGAAGATGATGCCCTTGGAACGGCAGAACTCGCCGATTTCCGGCACCGGCTGGATCACGCCGATTTCATTGTTCACCAGCATGACCGAGACCAGGATGGTATCCGGACGCACGGCGGCAGCGATCTGCTCGACGGTGACCAGGCCATTGTCCTGCGGCTGCAGGTAAGTAGCCTCGAAGCCCACGCGCTCCAGCTCGCGGAAGGTGTCCAGCACCGCCTTGTGCTCGGTCTTGACGGTGATGATGTGCTTGCCCTTGGACTTGTAGAACTGCGCCGCACCCTTGATGGCCAGGTTGTTGCTCTCGGTGGCGCCGGAAGTCCAGATGATCTCGCGCGAATCCGCGTTGACCAGTTTGGCGACTTCTTCACGCGCTTCTTCCACGGCCTTTTCAGCGGTCCAGCCATACATGTGGCTGCGCGAAGCGGGATTGCCGAACTGCTCGCGCAGGTAGGGAATCATCTTGTCGGCCACACGCGGATCGACCGGAGTGGTCGCCGAGTAGTCCATGTAGATCGGGAAGTGCGGAGCCTTGATGGTCTCCAGCAGGCTTTTTTCCAGGGGTGCGTTCATAAGGTCCTTGCTCCAAATCAGGCTGCGGCTTGCGGGCGGTGCATCACCACCACGCTCTGCGAGTCGGCGGCACGGTGTTCCGCCGGCTTGGGTTCTTTTTGCTGGTCGACCAGATCCTGGAGCGATACCGAATCCAGGTATTCGACCATCTTTTCGTTCAGGGTGGACCAGAGTTCATGTGTCATGCAGCGTGCGCCGCCGGGATGCGCGGCGCTGTGGCAGTTTTCCTTGCCACCGCACTGGGTTGCATCCAGCGGTTCGTCCACGGCGATGATGATGTCGGCAACCGACACGTCGGCCGCCTTGCGGGCGAGATTGTAACCACCGCCGGGACCCCTCACGGACTCGACGATCTGGTGACGCCGCAATTTGCCGAACAACTGCTCCAGATATGATAAAGAAATTTCCTGGCGCTCGCTGATGGCCGACAGCGTGACAGGACCCTTGCCCTGGCGCAGGGCCAGGTCAATCATCGCAGTCACGGCAAAACGGCCTTTGGTGGTAAGACGCATGAAGTTCGCTCCAGAAACAAATGCACCGGCGGGGCCGGTTACCCTGAATTCCCGAATATTTGAGTCAAGTATAGCAAACCCGAGTAATTCTGTCAGGTACCCTCCCTTTTCCTTCATATCGCCGAAAAGCTGGCCTGGCGCAAAGCGCATGAAAATTCCGCCGAAACTTGTCTGACCTCTTGCGTAAAGTGCGTTACCCTGAGGGCTACGGCTGGTCCTGGCGTCGTCGCTGCTTATCGATCTGGTAAGATGGCGCGACAATGTTCACCTCGCCTGATGCGGACCGACCACAAGCATTGACAAGCCGGTCCGCCAGCGCTCCCGAGAAATAAAACGATATGGATGTTAGCGACACCCCCAATCCGCTGCTGCGCCCTCGCCGCAAACCCCAGAGCCTGTCACAGGAAGTCGTGGCGGCGCTGTCGGCGATGATCAGCAGCGGCAGTCTCAAGCCCGGCGACAAGCTGCCCACCGAATCGGAGATCATGCAGACCCAGGGGGTCTCGCGTACCGTCGTGCGCGAAGCCATCTCGCGGCTACAAGCCGCCGGGCAGGTGGAGACGCGCCACGGCATCGGCACCTTCGTACTGGAGGCCAAGAAGGGCTCCAACATCAACATCGACCCGGCCACCATCACCACCATGCGTGACCTGCTGGCGCTGCTGGAGCTGCGCATCAGCCTGGAAACCGAAACTGCGGGCCTGGCCGCCTCCCGCCGCAGCGATGCCCAGTTGCAGGAGATCCGCGAGGCGCTGGACCTGTTCCACGCCAACCAGAAAAGCGGTGGCGATACCGTGGGACCGGACTTTCGCTTCCACTTCGCCATCGCCAATGCCACCGGCAATCGTTACTTCATCGAGATCATCAGCCATCTGGGCATGGGGGTGATCCCGCGCAAGCGCATCAATACCGCCGAGCTGGCCCATGACCAGCAGGCCAGCTACCTGGAGCGGGTCCAGCGCGAGCATGAAGACATCTTCGAGGCCATCGCCCGAAGCGACGCCGAAGCGGCGCGCGCGGCCATGCGCAATCACCTCACCAACAGCCGCGAGCGCCTGCGCCGCGCGCAGCAGGAAGCCGAATCGGGCAGCACCGGCAGCGCCTGACCTACCGGGCAAGGGCCGATCCGGGCATCTCCGGTCGGCCCGCTCCTTACCGCAGTCCCGTCCATCCTCCAGCCATCGTCCGGCAATACCGCCGACAGCGCCCGGCCTCGTCCTCTTCCGCGTCGGCAGCACCTGCCCTCTCTCTTCCTGCACCAGCGCAAAAGCTCAGAAGAAATTGCTGGCTTTCTGAAATCTTATGTTGTACGATGACTGATATCCTAATCGGATACAAGAAGATCAGAGACAACAATCAACACACTTGCCTCGTTTTCCAACCCATTCCTAACGGCGTCGAGCGAAACCATGTCCCAGTACACACCCCAAGACCTCAAACAGATCCTCTCTTCCGGCCTGCTGTCGTTCCCGCTGACGGACTTCGACGAGCAAGGCGATTTCCGCCCCAAGACCTACATCGAGCGCCTGGAGTGGCTGGCGCCGTATGGCGCGAGCGCCCTGTTCGCCGCTGGCGGCACGGGTGAGTTCTTCTCGCTGGTTCCGGGTGAATATTCGGACATCATCCGCACCGCCGTCGACACCTGCCGTGGCAAGGTGCCCATCATCGCCGGTGCCGGCGGTTCCACCCGCGCCGCCATCGCCTATGCCCAGGAAGCCGAGCGTCTGGGTGCGCACGGTATCCTCTTGATGCCGCACTACCTGACCGAAGCCAGCCAGGACGGTATCGCCGCCCACGTGGAAGCGGTCTGCAAGTCGGTCAACTTCGGCGTCATCATCTACAACCGCGCAGTCTGCAAGCTCAACGCCGAGACCCTGCAACGCCTGGCCGACCGCTGCCCCAACCTGATCGGCTTCAAGGATGGCGTCGGCGAGATCGAACCGATGGTGCATATCCGTCGCAAGCTGGGTGACCGTTTCACCTATCTGGGCGGCCTGCCGACCGCTGAAGTCTATGCCGCCGCCTACAAGGCACTGGGCGTGCCGGTGTATTCCTCGGCCGTGTTCAACTTCATCCCCAAGACCGCCGTCGAGTTCTACGAAGCCATTGCCAAGGAAGACCACGACACCGTCGGCAAGCTCATCGACGACTTCTTCCTGCCCTACCTGGCCATCCGCAACCGCAAGGCGGGTTATGCGGTGTCCATCGTCAAGGCCGGTGCCAAGATCGTCGGCCACGACGCCGGTCCGGTCCGCACGCCCCTGACCGATTGCACCCCGGAAGAGCACGAAGAACTGGCCGCCCTGATCAAGAAGCTGGGTCCGCAATAAGACTCACCTGATCCGACCGGCAGCAACAAGGGAGGGGGCCGCAGGAAACTGCGGCCCCCTCCCCTTTTTACGTGAGATGAAGGAAAGTGCAGGCCCCTGCCGAAAAAAAACCTCCGTAGCCGAAGCGACGGAGGTTTTCGTGAAGGGAAATGCCAAAACTCAGAACTCTTCCCAATCCTGTGCATCGTCCTTGATGCGGCTGCCTGGCGCCGGTGGCGTGGCCTTGGCCGGTTTGGCGGGCGGCAACTTGGGCGCCGCCTTCGGTGTGGCTGCAGCGGACGGCGCGGCGGGCACGGCAGGCGCAACCGGTGCAACCGCAGCCGAGGGCGGCGCCATCGGCGCCGGACGCGGCTTGGCTACCGGGCTGGCAATCTGGTGCGCATCGATCTTGAAGATGCTCACCGCGCCCACCAGGTTGGTGGCCTGGGCCTGCAGCGATTGCGCCGCAGCCGCTGCCTGTTCCACCAGAGCGGCGTTCTGCTGGGTCACTTCATCCATCTGGGTGATGGCGCGATTGACCTGTTCGATGCCGGTGCTCTGCTCGCGGCTGGCCTCGGCGATCTCACCGACGATGTCGGTCACGCGCTGCACGCTGGTGACCACTTCGCTCATGGTGGCGCCGGCCTGCTCCACCAACTGGCTGCCGGCTTCAACCTTCTCCACCGAATCATCGATGAGCGACTTGATCTCCTTGGCCGCCGCCGCCGAACGCTGCGCCAGCGAACGCACTTCCGAGGCCACCACGGCAAAGCCGCGGCCCTGCTCACCGGCCCGGGCGGCTTCCACCGCTGCATTCAGGGCCAGGATATTGGTCTGGAAGGCGATGCCATCGATGACGCTGATGATGTCGACGATCTTGCGCGAGGAATCATTGATGGCCTGCATGGTGTCGACCACCTGCGAAACCACTTCCCCACCCTTGCTGGCGGTGGAGGAGGCCGAATGCGCCAGCTGGTTGGCCTGCAGGGCATTGTCGGCGTTCTGCTTGACGGTGCCGGTCAGCTGTTCCATGGAGGCGGCGGTCTCTTCCAGGGAGCTCGCCTGCTGCTCGGTGCGCGAAGACAGGTCCATGTTGCCGGCGGCGATTTCCTTGGCACTGGTATCGATGCTGTCGGAACTGCTGCGCACGCGGCCCACGGTGGTCAACAGCGCCTGCTGCATGCTGCGGATGGCCGAGAACAGGCGGCCAATCTCGTTGTTGTTCTTGACATCCACCTTGGTCGTCAGGTCGCCATTGGCCACCAGGTCCAGCAGGTGAACGGCACGGTTGAGCGGCGTGAGGACGATGTTGCGCAGCATGAAATGCACCCCGATCACCAGGAACAGGGCGCCGATCAGACCGGCGACCACCAGCCAGACCACCATGTTGTATTCGTGCTGGCGCTCGCTGGCGGCGGTGTTGTTGAGATCCATGGCCCGCTTCTGGAACTGGTCCAGCGCCTTGGAGAAGCGCGCTCCGGCCGGATTGATCTGCTTGTCGTTGAGCTCCGAATACGCGGCGGTATCGCCCGCCTTCAACTCACCGGCGGCCTTGAGCAGCAGGTCGGAGAGTGCGCGCGCCGATTCGATGAGTTCCTTCTTCACCGCCGGCTCCTCGCCGGCCAGCTCGGACATCTTGCTGAACTCCTCCACGTACTTGAGGCCACGGTCATAGCTGGTCTGGGCGCTCTTGAGGGCGCCCTCGGTGACGGCCGGATCGTTCTTTTCCTTCAGATTGGCATAGGCGCGCGTGAGCGCAGAGCGTGTGCGCGTGGTGTCCTTGTAGGCGTCATTGATGACGATGACATGCTCGGCGATCTCATGCACATATTCCGTGGCCTGGTTGGCCCGACCCAGCGCAAAGATCCCCACGCCGGCCCCCACTACGATCATGCATGAAAACAGCGCAAGCGCGCTCATCAGGCTGAAGCGAACCGTCAGATTCCGCATTCCCTCTCTCCGCTTAATATTTGTACAACAACAAATGAAATGAACAACCTGGCGCAGACGATACAACAGCGAGGCACGCTTCATATCGGCGGCAAACTGACCAAAACGGCCCCAATTCCCGGTTAGGGCACTCGGCAAACAGGTGCTTGCGTATTGTGCAACGGCAACACCCGGCACTGGCTGTCCTGGATCAAGCCGGCTTCATATGTGACGGCAATCATGTGAAAAAGCTTGTCGGATTTACCTCCGACAAGCTCAAAAAACAACATATTGACGGTTTGAATGCTGAAGAAATCAGCAACCAGGAATCAGGGGGCTGCCGGCAGGTCGATGATCTCGACCCAGTTCGGGTTGCGCCCGAGGGTATAGCGGAAGAGCGGGGTCAGGGCGCCGCTGTCATGGTTGATGGCGTAGCTGGTCAGTCCGGCCTTCTGGCCGACCGCCAGCAGATAGCGCCCCTGCGGATCGATGTTGAAGCCACGCGGCTGGGTTTCGGTGGGGATGTTGAGGATGCGCGTGAGCTTGCCGCTGGCCAGGTCCACGCGATAGCCGGTGAGCGTATTGGAGGTACGCTCGCTGGCATAGAGGAAGCGGCCATCGGGGGTCAGGTGCAGGTCGGCCGCCGCCAGCTGCTCGCTGGTCTTGAAGCCTTCCGGCAAGGCCGAATCACTGCCCTGCAGGGTCAGGGTCCCGGCGCGACGGTCATAGGCGTAGGTGTTGACGGTGGCATCGAGCTCATTGGTCGAATAGACGAAACGCTGGTCCGGCGAAAACACGAAGTGGCGCGGCCCCGCACCGGCCCTGGTGGCCACGGAGGGCGGCGTATTGGGCGTGAGCGCACCGGTGGCCGCATCGAAGCGGTACTGCAGGATCACGTCACTGCCAAGGTTGCTGGCGAAGACGAAGGCATTGGCCGGATCGACCTGCACCGAGTGGGCGTTCTTCCCGGTCGGGATCACTGCCAGCGGCGGCGCCTGCACGGTGCCGTCGCTGGCGATCGCATTGACCGAGATCTTGTTGCCCGAGTAGGACGCCGCCAGCAGATAGCGGCCGCTGCGGTCGGTGGCGATGTTGGCCATGTTGTCGGCCAGCGGCGCCTTGGAAAGGACCTTGAGCTTGCCGCTGCGGGGATCGATGGCATAGCTGACGACCGAATAAGGCTGGCCTCGCAGGGAGGCATACAGGAAGCGGTGGTCCGGGCTGATGGCCAGCGGCATCACGGTGCTGCCGGTATCGACCTGCTCGATCAGATTGACGCTGCCGTCGCCATTGAGCCTGAGCACATAGATGTCCTGGCTGTCGGCGTTGGAGACATAGGCCACGGTGGCCGCATGGGCGTAGCCGGTGGCCAGACTGAGGGCGGAAGTGGCGATGAAGGTGGCAAGACGGGAAGAGGATGTGGAAATAAGGCTGCTCATGCGGTCTCCTGGCGGATCAACGTTGTTGTTGGTATGTGAACGGAAAAAAAAGGACCCGCAAGCGGGTCCCAAGGGAGGATGGCATCAGGTCACCGGCGCCGGGTTGAACAGGGTCAGTGCGTTGTGCAGCTTCCATTGTTCGGCCCAGGTGCGCTTCTTGCCGCTGGCCACGTCCAGCATCAGCTGGAACAGTTCCCAGCCGACCTGTTCGATGGTGGCTTCGCCGCTGGCGATGCGTCCGGCATTGACATCCATCAGGTCATGCCAGCGTCGCGCCAGATCGTTGCGGGTGGCGACCTTGATGACCGGCACGGCCGCCAGGCCATAGGGCGTACCACGGCCTGTGGTGAAGATATGAAGGTTCATGCCGGCGGCCAGCTGCAAGGTGCCGCAGATGAAGTCGGAGGCCGGGGTGGCGGCGTAGATCAGGCCCTTCTGCTGAAGTTTGTCGCCCGGCGCGAGCACGCCCGAAATCGGGCTGGAGCCGGACTTGACGATGGAGCCCATGGCCTTCTCGACGATGTTGGCCAAGCCGCCCTTCTTGTTGCCGGGGGTGGTGTTGGCGCTGCGGTCCACGCCGCCTTGCTTCAAGTAATTGTCGTACCAGTCCATCTCGCGGATCATGGCCTGGGCCACTTCCTCATTGACGGCGCGCGAGGTCAACTGGTCGATGCCGTCACGCACTTCGGTCACTTCCGAGAACATCACCGACGCCCCGGCGCGCACCAGCAGGTCGGTGGCAAAGCCCACCGCCGGATTGGCCGTCACACCGGAGAAGGCATCGCTGCCGCCACACTGCACACCGACCACCAGGTCCGAGGCCGGGCAGGTTTCGCGACGGCGCTTGTTCAGTTCGGTCAGGCGTGCCTCGGCCATGGTCATGATGGAATCGATCATGGAGTTGAAACCGACGTGTTCCGCATCCTGCAGGCAGACCACATAGGGTTCACCGGCCTTGTGGATGGGGATCATGTTTTCCGGCAGCAGGCGGTTGGGCTGGAGCTTTTCGCAGCCCAGGCTCACCACCATGGCCTGGCCGCCGAAGTTGGGGTTCAGGCTGATGTTGCGCAGGGTGCGGATGGGAATGCCGGCATTGGGGGCATCGATGGCCACGCCGCAACCATAGGTATGCTCCAGCGCGACCACATCTTCCACGTTCGGATACTTGGGCAGCAGCTCGGCGCGGATGCGCTTGACCGCATGTTCCACCACGCCGGCCACGCATTGCACGGTGGTGGTAATGGCCAGCAGGTTGCGCGTGCCCACCGAGCCATCGGCATTGCGGTAGCCCTCGAAGGTATAGCCTTCCAGCGGCGGCTGCGGTGCCGGTTTCCTGGTGGCGATGGGCAGGTTGTCGAGTTCGCGCGCCGGCGGCATCTGCACCAGCGATTCCTCGATCCAGCTGCCCTTGGGAATATCACGCACGGCATAGCCGATGGCCACGTCGTAGCGCACGATGGCTTCGCCCTGCTTGAGATCGCGCAGGGCGATCTTGTGCCCCTGGGGCACACGGTCGACCAGGGTCAGACCGTCGGGGAACACGGTGCCGGCGGGCAGGCCGCCGTCATTGACGACGATGGCGACATTGTCAGTGTCGTTCATCATGATGTAACGCGGAGTGAATGCCTGGCTGGCGACGGTATCGGTGCTCATGCTAAGTCCCAAAACGACAGAATGCTGCAATTGAATGGAAAAGGCGGCCACTGCCGGAGCGGCCGCCGACAAGGCGGATCAGGCGTCCTTGAGTTCGACGCGCTTGATTTCCTTGACGATCACAAGATAGCTGATCACGGTCACCAGCGCATTGATGCCCACGAACACCAGGGCACCGGCGAAGGAACCGGTTTGCTTGACGATGTAACCGATCACGATGGGGGTGGTGATGCCGGCCACGTTGCCGAACATGTTGAACAGGCCACCGGACAGGCCCACGATCTGCTTGGGTGCGGTATCGGCCACCACGGCCCAGCCCAGCGCGCCCACGCCCTTGCCGAAGAAAGCCAGGGCCATGATGCCCACCACCATCCACTGCGCCTCGACGTAGTTGCACAGGATCATGGTCATCGACAGCAGCATGCCGCCCACGATGGGGATCTTGCGCGACCAGGTGACCGACATGCCGCTCTTGATGAGACGGTCCGAGATCAGGCCGCCGACCACGCCGCCGATGAAGCCGCACACCGCCGGGATCGAGGCCACGAAACCGGCCTTGAGAATGGACATGCCACGCTCCTGCACCAGATACACCGGGAACCAGGTCAGGAAGAAATAGGTAATCACGTTGATGCAGTACTGGCCGATGTACACGCCCAGGAGCATGCGGTTGGACAGCAACTGGCGGATATATCCCTTGCCCTTGGTGGAGGGAGCGGCGACCTTCCTGTTGTCCATGTCGACCAGGCCGCCACCGGATTCGATGTGCTGCAGTTCGGCCTGGTTGATGCGCGGATGATCCTTGGGGCTGTAGATGACCCTGCCCCAGACCATCGCCAGCAGGATGCCGACCACGCCCATGACGGTGAAGACGTGATGCCAGCTGTAGCTGTGCACGATCCAGGCCATCAGCGGCGTGAAGATCACGGCTGCGAAGTATTGCGCCGAATTGAAGATGGCCGAGGCAGTGCCGCGCTCCTTGGTCGGGAACCAGGCCGCGACGATGCGGCCATTGGCCGGGAAGGACGGTGCCTCGGCCAAGCCCACCATGAAGCGCAGCAGGAACAGCGCGATCACGGCCGAAGCCGTGCTCATCCAGGTCACACCGGCCTGCAGGAAGGTGAAGAAAGACCACAGGGCGATACTCCACATGTAGATCTTCTTGGAGCCGAAGCGGTCCAGCAGCCAGCCGCCCGGCAGTTGTGCCAGCACGTAGGCCCAGCTGAAGGCCGAGAAGATGTAGCCCATGGTCACCGGGTCCAGCGACAGTTCGGTCTTCATCGCCGACCCGGCGATGGACAAGGTGGCACGGTCAGCGTAGTTGACCGTGGTGACGACGAACAGCAGGAACAGGATCAGATAGCGGATGTGGGTGGGCTTGACCGCCCCAGCGCCGCCGGTGGTGTTGCTTTGCGCCAATTGAATTCTCCAGGTCTCTCGCCATCCATGCCGCCCACCGGCTGCGCACAGACGCCGCGGGAACACGGACGTACTGGCGTGGAGCCTGCTGGGCGGGTCTCTTGGCGTATTGTTGTGCTTTGAATAAGGTTGTTATAAGACGTCATACAACAGCAAGCGCAGTATAGCAGGACGCCAACCGGACGCAAGCGCTGAATGCGCCCGGTACGATGGTTCTCGTGCGGTGGGCATGGAGCTATTGCGTCGGGGGGGCGTTGTATGACCTGTCCCTTCGCCGCGCTGACGAAGCGGCGCGGCGAAGGTATCATGCGCGGACTCTTCATTTCGCCAAGATTTCCCATGACACCCTCTTCCACCATCTCGCGCGGCAATTCCGCCTGGCTCAAGCCGCTGTTGTTCGTCCTGGTGGCCGCCATCGGCCTCTATTACGTCAAGTGGTCGCCCTACTATCTGAAATCCTTCGTGGCCGCCGACAAGCACAGCATCGGCGCCTCCATCCTGGGCAATGCACCGGCCGCACCGTGGTCGGCGGCGCTGGAATATGCCGGCGTCTACTTCCTGGCCATCTGGAAAGCCGCCGTACTGGGCGTGTTGCTGGGCTCGCTGGTGCAGGTGCTGGTGCCGCGCGACTGGCTGCTGCGCGTGTTCGGCCGCGCCGGCCTGGGCTCGACGCTGCGCGGCGGGCTGTTCGCCCTGCCGGGCATGATGTGCACCTGCTGCGCCGCCCCGGTGGTAGCGGGCATGCGCCGTCAGCAGGTCTCGGTCGGCGCCGCGCTGGCGTTCTGGATCGCCAACCCGGTGCTCAATCCGGCCACGCTGGTGTTCATGGGATTCGTACTGGGCTGGGACTTCGCTGCGCTGCGACTGGTGGCCGGTGTGCTGCTGGTGGTGGGCGTGTCGCTGATCGCGCAGCGCGTGGCGCAAGCCGAAACACTGCCGCAGGCGGCACTGGATGCGGTGGCCGCTGCCGAATACGAACCGATGGATGATGGACGTCACTTCCTGGTCCGCTGGGCCAGCAAGCTGTGGCAATTGTTCTGGACCACCATGCCGGTCTACATCGTGGTGGTGCTGGCGCTGGGCGCAGCGCGGGTGTGGCTGTTCCCGCAGGTGGATGCCGGCATGGGCAACAGCCTGCTGTGGATCGTGGCGCTGGCGGTGGTGGGCACGCTGTTCGTGATTCCCACGGCGGCCGAAATCCCCATCGTGCAATCGATGTTGTCCCTGGGCATGGGCGTGGGCCCCGGCGTGGCGCTGCTGATGACCCTGCCCAGCATCAGCCTGCCTTCGCTGCTGATGCTGCGCACCTCATTCACGCCCAAGGTACTGACCACCGTCACGCTGCTGACCATCCTGATCGGCGCGGTCAGCGGGATGGTGGCCGTGGTGCTGCTGTAATGCTGTAAGCAGGCTCAGGGACGATACTGCCGCAGGAAGTCGACCACCTCGGTCTGCTTCCCTGCGAAGAGCAGGCGCGAGCCTTTGGACTCGCGCTGGAAGGCATAGATGGGATCGTAGTATTCGGCCAGCAAGGCATCGATCCAGGCACGGTGCAAGTCGACCACGCCGTCTTTCTCCTGGCGCGCCAGTGCCGTTTCCATCATCTGCAGCAGGCGGCGGTAGCGCTGGTCGCCCAGGCGCTTGACCAGCTTGCCGAGCGCGGCCAGCAGATGAGCGCGATAGCGCTCGAAACCGTGGCGCGGATCCAGCGCCAGATATTCCTCGCACAAACCACTGACGTAATCGCGCAGGATGCGCTCAACGCGCCCTTCCCGGCTGTCCTCCAGCCATACCATGGGCAGGTTCTGCATACGCTCGTGCAAGGCCAGCGGCAAGGCGCAGGCGCCGATCAGGCGACTCTCGTCTTCCAGCGCGAACCAGTGGTGACCTTGCGCCTGCAGCTTGATGAGGGCAATGGCCAGGCGGTGTTCGAAGTCGATGGGCGCAGGCTGCGGGCTGGCGCGCTTGCCGAAACTGGAGCCGCGATGATTGGCGTAGGCTTCCAGGTCCAGCGCATTGTCCAGCTGCAGCAGCACGTCGGTCTTGCCGCTGCCGGTCATGCCCCCCACCACCACGAAGGCGCATTCGGCCAGAGCCTGGTCGATGGCTTGCATCAGGAAGTGCCGCAGCGCCTTGTAGCCGCCGGCCACGCGCGGATAGGCGATGCCGGCCTCACTGTTCAACCATTGCTGGGTGATCTGCGAGCGCAGCCCGCCCCGGAAGCAGTACAGGCAGCCTTGCGGATGCGCCCGTGCAAACTGCGCCCAGGCGGCGATGCGTTCCTCCTTGACTGATCCGCTGACCAGTTGATGGCCCAGTTCGATGGCCGACTGCTGGCCCGCTTCCTTGTAGCGCAGGCCGACCTGATGGCGCTCGCTATCGTTCATCAGCGGCAGGTTCACGGCAGTCGGAAAGGCGCCCTTGACGAACTCCACCGGCGCCCTTGCATCCAGCATGGGCGTATCGGCGAGGAACAGTTCGCGGCTGGGCTGCAGATCGGCCATCAAAGCACCTCGACCGCGTAACGCTGTCGTTCCACCAGTTCGCCGATAGGCGCCAGTTCCAACCCCAGCGCAGCGGCGGTGGCGAGAAATTCCGGATTGGCTTCGGGCCGCACTGCCACCAGGAGGCCGCCGCTGGTCTGGGGATCACACAGCAGATTCTTCTGGGCTTCGCTAAGCGGACTGATCTTGCTGCCATAGCTCTCGACATTGCGTCCGGTACCACCCGGCACGCAGCCTTCGGCCAGGTAATAAGGCACGCCCGGCAGGCTGGGCACCAGCGCGTGCTGGATGCGTGCGCTCACGCCGCTGCCGTCGCACATTTCCACCAGATGGCCCAACAGGCCGAAGCCGGTCACATCCGTCATCGCAGCCACGCCCGCCAGCTTGCCGAAGCGGCTGCCGGGCTGGTTGAGCTGGCACATCCAGTCGCGTGCCGTGCCGACGTCTTCAGGGCGCAGCTTGCCCTTCTTTTCGGCGGTGGTGAGGATGCCGATGCCCAGCGGCTTGGTGAGGTACAGCAGGCAACCGGCGCTGGCGGTGTCGTTGCGCTTCATGTGGCGCTTCTCCACCACACCGGTCACGGCCAGGCCGAAGATGGGTTCCGGGGCATCGATGGAATGACCACCAGCCAGCGGGATGCCGGCCGCATCGCAGGCCGCGCGGCCACCGCGCACGACTTCGCGCGCCACTTCCGGCGGCAGCACGTTGACCGGCCAGCCGAGGATGGCGATGGCCATGAGCGGATCACCGCCCATGGCGTAGATGTCGCTGATGGCATTGGTGGCGGCGATGCGGCCGAAGTCGAAGGGATCATCGACGATGGGCATGAAGAAATCGGTGGTGGAGACCACGCCGCGCTCGTCATCGATGGCATAGACGGCCGCATCATCGCGGGAGGCATTGCCTACCCAGAGTTTGGGATCGAGATGCTGGGCGCCGCTGCCGGCCAGGATGACGTCGAGCACCTGCGGTGAAATCTTGCAACCGCAACCGGCGCCATGGCTGTATTGGGTCAGACGAATCGGGTCGCTCATGGGAAAGTCCTGGCTGATCGGGGGGATGCCGATTCTAGCAGCGATTGCGGCGCCGGGATGGGCCCAGGTCTCTGAATGGGCAGCCGGTCAATCACGACAGGCGTTCCAGCACCTCAGCGCAACGAATCACTTGCAGGCCGAGATCTTCAGTCACCTCGTCACTGCCTTCGTATTCAAAGCCATTGCGAACATCATGCGCCCGTGCGAGCAAGCGCCAGACGTCGGGACCGACCTCCAGCGTGTGAGGCAGGCACTGGAACACCACATAGCGGCTGGCGGGCCGGAAACCCTGGCGCCGCAAGGCGGCCAGCGAGAACGCATACGCCGCGCTGTAGCCGAGGAGGAAACGGCCGGATAATGAAAGACCTGGTGCCGAGGCATCTTTGAGCCGATCCCGGCCACTTTGGAGATGGGTATCGATTTCGGCCGCCGAAGGAGGCTCCGGCTTCAGTTGCCCCAACCTGAGGAGATTTTCAAGCTCATTGCGCCCCATCCTGTGCTCCGATCAATTCGATTTTCGGACCAGCCATCACGGAAACCAGAAAATGATTCCGTGCCGCGATCTTTTTCCGGAATTCAGCGGGGCGATACACCGTCAGGGAAATCTTCCTGCCCAGTCTTGCCTCCAGCGCCACCAGCTCGGGGTAGAGATCGGCACTGCCAAGGTCATCCGCCAGCACCAGCAAATCAATGTCACTGGTCGCCGTATCCAACCCCTTGGCAACCGAGCCATAAAGGAAGGCGCGCTCGATGCGTTCCGAAAAAGGCAGCAGCATAGCCTTGATGGTATCGGCCACGCCAAAGGTCTTGCGAATAATGGCGCTCAGTTCCGAAAAAATTGGAGAGTCCGGATTGGGCTTGTAGAGCAAGACGCGCCCCACCTCTTCCCGCAGCAACAGGCCGGCCTCGGTCAATTTGCCAAGCTCGCGCTGAGCCGACGCAGAACTGATGCCGGTGCGGCTCATCAGTGCGCGCAGGTGCATCCCTTCCGGCCGCAGGAACAGCTGGCCGAGAATGGCTTGGATGGATTTGGAGAAAAGGGCGTCACTGAGGGTGCTCATGCGCTCAATTCTAGCTCAACTGCGCTAAATTTGAGCACAAGCAAGCAGAGGTGATGCCTGGCAGGGCCAAAAACAAAAAAGCCCCGCAAGGAACTTGCGAGGCTTTCGTATTCTGGCTCCCCGACCTGGACTCGAACCAGGGACCTGCGGATTAACAGTCCGTCGCTCTACCGACTGAGCTATCAGGGATCAATTGAGGGCGCGATTATGAACGATTTTTTTCAGATTTACCAGAGTGTAAAACGAAAATTTTTTACATCGTTCTGCATCGTGGCGGCATAGCCCTGCCGCTCTTTTGCGCGAGACCAAACAGCAGCCTCACACTAATTGAAAAGGCCCCGCAATCACTTGCGAGGCCTTCGCATTCTTTGGCTCCCCGACCTGGACTCGAACCAGGGACCTGCGGATTAACAGTCCGTCGCTCTACCGACTGAGCTATCAGGGAACAGCTGAGAAAAAGATTATGACGTGATTTTTATTTCATGTCAAAACTTTTTTCGGGGAAAAGGACGTTTCTCATAGGAGAAAGTCCCTCACGCGCCCCTCTTCCGAAAGAGGGGCGCGCAGGTCCTTACAGCACCTTGGCAATGGCGTCGACCACCACGTCGATGTTCTTGGTGTTCAGTGCCGCCACGCAGATGCGACCGGTGTCGACGGCATAGATAGAGAACTCGTTGCGCAGGCGTTCCACCTGGGCCTTGGTCAGGCCGGAGTAGGAGAACATGCCGCGCTGCTTGATGACGAAATCGAAGTCATGGCCGGGCGCCTTTTCCTTCAGCTTGGCCACCAGCAGTTGACGCATTTCGCGGATGCGTACGCGCATCTCGGCCAGTTCGTCTTCCCACAGCTTGCGCAGTTCGGGCGATGCCAGGGCGGTGGCGACCACCTGGCCACCGTGGATCGGCGGGTTGGAGTAGTTGGTACGCACCACGCGCTTCAGTTGCGACAGCACGCGGGCCGCTTCTTCGGCGCTGGCTGCGGCGATGGACAATGCGCCCACGCGTTCGCCATACAGCGAGAAGGACTTGGAGAAGGAGTTCGACACGAACAGCGGGCCACCGGCTTCAGCGAAGCGGCGCACCACCTGGCCGTCTTCGGCGATGCCGTCGCCAAAGCCCTGGTAGGCCATGTCCAGGAAGGGAACCAGGCCGCGCGAGGTCACCACTTCAATGACTTGCGTCCACTGGTCGTCGGTCAGGTCGGCGCCGGTCGGGTTGTGGCAGCAGGCGTGCAGCAGCACGACCGAGCCGGTCTTCATGGTCTTCAAGGCTTCCAGCATGCCGGCGAAGTTCACGCCGCGGGTGGCCGGATCATAGTAGGGATAGGCGTTGACCTTGAAACCGGCCATCTCGAACAGGGCGCGGTGGTTTTCCCAGCTCGGATCGCTGATCCAGACTTCGGTGCCGGCCGGCGAGAAGTGTTTCAGGAAGTCCGCACCCAGCTTGAGCGCACCGGTGCCGCCCAGGGCTTGCACGGTGATGGCACGCTTCTCGGTGACCACGGCGCTGCCGGCGCCGAACACCAGTTCCTGCACGGCGCGGTCATAGGTGGCCAGGCCATCGATGGGCAGGTAGGTGCGCGGGGCCAGCTTGGCTGCCAGTTCCGCCTCGGCTTTCTTCACGCATTCCAGCAGGGGGACCTTGCCGTTGTCGTCGTAGTACACGCCCACGCCCAGGTTGGTCTTGGCCGGGTTCTGGTCGGCGTTGTAGGCTTCGGTCACGCCCAGGATGGGGTCGCGCGGCGCCATTTCGATGGCGGAAAACAGGGAGGCGGAGACAGGTGCGTTCATCGTGATAACATGAAAAGTTAGCTGCAACAAAGCGCTGCAGAAGGAAATGGGTGCACTGGGAGAGATTCGGATGTGCACCTTTTTGCAACACTGCATTCTAACAAATGTGGATCGCCAATCACAGACACAGACTGGCTCAAATGCCTGCTGAATCTGCATGAAACCATGTTCTATCGACATAACCCCGATCTGCACCCGCCCCGCGCCAGGCCGCCCCACCCAGTGGATGAGCTGGCTGCTGACGCGGCTTTGCGTCCGGTTTTGCCGGCTGGACAGGCGCAGATTGTGTCTTGAACTTCAGCATCCCGACAGCATTTGATGAATATTCACGCCCCCACCTTGCCTGTGTGCAATGACCCGCTTGCGGGCGTTGCCGGTTCTTCCTGCACCGTGGCGGCCCATCGGAACTCGCGCGACAAAGGCAACCCCAACCATGGCTGAACTGACCCCCATCAATACCGAGCTGGACGAGAGCAAGTTCGTCACCTTCCCCGACTCGCCCTTCAAGCTCTACCAGGTGTTCCCCCCGGCGGGCGACCAGCCGGCGGCCATCGACAAGCTGGTCGAGGGTGTGCATGACGGCCTGTTCTACCAAACGCTTCTGGGCGTGACCGGCTCGGGCAAGACCTACACCATGGCCAACACGATTGCCCGCCTGGGCCGACCGGCCATCGTGTTTGCCCCCAACAAGACGCTGGCGGCACAGCTCTACAGCGAGTTCCGCGAGTTCTTCCCGCACAATGCGGTGGAATATTTCGTCAGCTACTACGACTACTACCAGCCCGAAGCCTACGTCCCCCAGCGCGACCTGTTCATCGAGAAGGATTCCTCGATCAACGAGCACATCGAGCAGATGCGCCTGTCCTGCACCAAGTCGCTGATGGAACGGCGCGACGTGGTGATCGTGGCGACCGTCTCGGCCATCTACGGTATCGGTAACCCGAACGAATACCACCAGATGATCCTGACCCTGCGCGCCAAGGACAAGGTCTCGCAGCGCGACGTCATCGCCCGCCTGATCCAGATGCAGTACACCCGCAACGAAGTGGACTTCGGGCGCGGCACCTTCCGCGTGCGCGGCGACACCATCGATGTCTTCCCTGCCGAACATGCCGAGCTGGCCGTGCGCATCGAGACCTTCGACGACGAGATCGACAGCCTGCAACTGTTCGATCCGCTGACGGGCCGCGTGCGCCAGAAGATCCCGCGCTTCACCATCTATCCCGGTTCGCACTACGTGACGCCACGCTCAACCGTGCTGCGCGCCATCGAGACCATCAAGGAAGAGCTGGCCGAGCGCCTGGAATTCTTCCGCAAGGAAAACAAGCTCATCGAAGAACAGCGACTGGAACAGCGCACCCGCTTCGACATCGAGATGATGACCGAGATCGGCTTCACCAAAGGCATCGAAAACTATTCGCGCCATCTCTCCGGCGCCAAGCCGGGCGACCCGCCACCGACGCTGGTGGATTACCTGCCCAAGGACGCCATCATGTTCCTGGACGAATCGCACGTGCTGATCGGCCAGCTGAACGGCATGTACAACGGCGACCGCGCGCGCAAGGTGAACCTGGTGGACTACGGCTTCCGCCTGCCCTCGGCGCTGGACAATCGCCCTCTGAAGTTCGACGAGTTCGAGAAGAAGATGCGCCAAACCATCTTCGTCTCGGCCACCCCGGCGGACTATGAAAATACCCGCGCCGACCAGGTGGTGGAACAGGTGGTGCGCCCAACCGGTCTGGTGGACCCCATCATCGCAGTGCGTCCGGCCACCACGCAGGTGGACGACCTGATGCAGGAGATCAACGACCGCATCGCCAAGGATGAACGCGTGCTGGTGACCACACTGACCAAGCGCATGGCCGAGCAGCTGACCGAATTCCTCTCCGACAACGGCATCAAGGTGCGCTACCTGCACAGCGACATCGATACGGTCGAGCGTGTGGAAATCATCCGCGACCTGCGCCTGGGCACCTTCGACGTGGTGGTCGGCATCAACCTGCTGCGCGAGGGCCTGGACATTCCCGAGGTCTCGCTGGTGGCCATCCTGGATGCGGACAAGGAAGGCTTCCTGCGGTCCGAGCGCAGCCTGATCCAGACCATCGGCCGCGCCGCCCGCAACTTGAACGGCATGGCCATCCTCTATGGCGATGTGGTGACCGATTCCATGCACAAGGCCATCACCGAGACCGAACGCCGCCGCGCCAAGCAGGTAGCCTTCAACCAGGCCAATGGCATCGTGCCGACCGGCATCAAGAAGGAGATCCGCGAACTGATCGACGGCATCTTCAATCCGGCCCAGGCGCGCAGCGAAATGATGGTGGCCGAGGAGAAGAAGAACTACGAATCCATGAGCGAGAAGCAGATCAGCAAGGAGATCAAGCGCCTGGAAAAGCAGATGCAGGAACACGCCAAGAACCTGGAGTTCGAAAAGGCCGCCGCCGCGCGCGACCAGTTGCAGCTGTTGAAGCAGCAGCTTTTCGGTGCATCGGGCAGCGATTCGGCGGTGGCCTGATCCTGCGGGGAGGCCGCTCGGGCGGTATACAATGCCGCCACTTTATCGATATGGCCGTTTGCCTCCCCTTTCATGTCTTCCGTTTCCGCCCTCCCCGCTGCCCTGCTGGACCTGATCCACACCGCCCATCCCTCCTGGCATGCCGCCCTGCGCGCCGGCCTGGAGGCGATCCGGCAAGCTGATCCGGCCTACCTCTCCGCCCTCGCGCAGGATGATTACCTGCCCACGGAAGGCCGCCTGTTTGCTGCCTTCACGCAGCCCATGAGCCAGGTGCGCTACGTGCTGGTCGGCGAAGGTCCGTACCCGCGCGCAGCCAGCGCGACCGGCGTGTGCTTCATGGATGGCGCAGTGGGTTCACTGTGGTCGGAAAAGGGCTTGTCCAAACAGGTCAATCGCGCCACCTCCCTGCGCAATTTCATGAAGATGCTGCTGGTTGCCGACGGCGCGCTACAGGCTGGCCAGACCAGTGGCGACGCGCTCGCGGGTATCTCGGCCCGCGCACTGGCGCCGGGCTCGGGCAGCATCCAGACCCTGGCCGACCTGCAGGACAACCTCACCGCGCAAGGTTTCCTGCTGCTCAATGCCAGCCTGGTGTTCCGCACGCACGTGGCGCCGGTAAAGGATGCCAGGGGCTGGAAACCGTTCTTCGAAACGATATTGCGCGCCCTGGCCGAGCATGGCCAGGCGCAAGGCAAGTCCCTGCCCACACTGGTCCTGTGGGGCAAGATCGCCGAACAGCTGAGCGGCCTGCCACTGCTGGCGTCCTTCCCGCGTGCGGTGGCCGAGCATCCCTACAATCTCAGCTTCATCGAGCACAGCGGCATGCAGCAACTGTTTGCACCCATGCAGCTGCTGAAGAAACGGGCCTGAACCGGCCCGCTTCGCCCTTGCTCGTTCAGAACTCTTCCCAGTCGTCGCCCCCGCCGCTCTTGGGCGCTGCCTTCGGGGCGGCAGGTGGCGCCGGCTCGGCAGGCAGTGCGGGCTTGGTGGCAGGCTTGGCTTTGAGGGGCACCGGCTTGGGCGTGATGTTGAGCGGTGCAGGACGCGGCGCCGCAGCGGGCTGCGCAGCAGGATGAGGCACCGGTGGCGGCGTCGTTGCCGCGGACCCGCCACTTTCATCCAGCTTGAATCCGGCCACCACGGCGGCCAGGTGCGCCGCCTGCTCCTGCAGGGATTTGGCTGCGGCTGCCGCCTGTTCCACCAGGGCCGCATTCTGCTGGGTGGCTTCATCCATCAGGGTGACTGCATTGCCCACTTCGGTGATGCCGGCACTCTGCTCCTGGCTGGCCGAACTGATCTCGCCGACGATGTCGGTCACCCGGCGCACGCTGGAGACCACTTCATCCATGGTCGAGCCGGCCTGCGCCACCAGCTGGCTGCCGGCTTCCACCTTTTGCACCGAGTCATCGATCAATTGCTTGATTTCCTTGGCAGCCGTGGCCGAGCGCTGCGCCAGCGAACGCACTTCGGAAGCGACCACCGCAAACCCGCGCCCCTGCTCACCGGCACGGGCCGCTTCCACGGCAGCATTCAAGGCCAGGATATTGGTCTGGAAGGCGATGCCGTCGATGACGCTGATGATGTCGACGATCTTGCGGGAAGACTCATTGATGGAACTCATGGTACTGACCACCTGGCCCACCACGGTGCCGCCATGCACCGCCACGTCCGAGGCCGACACCGCCAGCTGGTTGGCCTGGCGGGCATTGTCGGCATTTTGCTTCACGGTCGAGGTCAGTTCTTCCATGGCCGAGGCGGTCTCCTCCAGGGAACCCGCCTGCTGCTCGGTGCGGGCGGACAGATCCATGTTGCCGCTGGCGATCTCGCTGGAAGAAACCTTCACAGACTCGCTGGCGCGCCGGATATCGAGCAAGGTCCGCGAGATCTTGTCGGCAAAGTGATTGAAGGCGCGCGAGATCTGCGCCAGTTCATCCTTGCCGCTGGTGTCGAGGCGGCGCGTGAGGTCGCCGTCGCCCGAGGCGATCTCGTCCATGGCATTGCGCACCACGCCCAGGCGGCGCAGCAGGCGTGTGATGGTGTAACTCAGCAGTACCGCCGCCGCCACGATGGCTGCCACCGCCAGCACCACTGCCAGCGCCATCAGGGCGGAAATGGCATGGGTGGCTTCGCCATAATCCAGCGCCACCACCAGCGACCAGTCGGTGTTGTCGATGGGTTGCGTAAACAGCAGATAGGGCAGCCCGCCGATGGTGGCACGACCGCCCTGCTTCATCCCGGCCAATGAGGCAGCCGACAGATTCTGGTCGAGCGCCGAGACCGGCTTCAAGGCCAGTTCCTTGTTGGGGTGCGTGATGATGAGGCCATCCTTGCCGACGATGAAGGCAAAGCTGGACGGCGTGGGCTTGATGCCAGCCACGGTGCGCACCACGTTGTCCAGCTGCACGTCCGAGCCCAGCACCGCCTGCAAGCTCCCCTTGTCGATGACCGGCTCGGCGAAGGTCACCACCAGCTTGCCGGTGGTGGCGTCCACATAGGGTGCCGTCAGGACCGGCTTGCCGGCCTCGACCGCCTGCTTGTACCAGGGCCGCGCGGTCGGATCATAACCGGCCGGCATCGGATGCAAGGCCAGCATGCGCTTGTCGGGATAGCCGATATAGGCGTCGTCGAAGGAACCCGCCTCCTGGGCCGCCGCGACGATGGGCAGGACATCGCTCTGTTTGAGGGCCTGCTTCATGGCCCCGGTGATGATGCGCTTGCTGCGCACCCACTCGGTGATGTTGGCGGCGTGGCTTTCGGTGAGCTGGCGGGTCTGGGTGGAAATGGCGCTGAGCGTATCGCTGCGAACGGTATAGATGTTGGCAGCACTGAGAACAATCATGGCCACCGCTACGATGAGTACGCAAATGACGATCAGCCGGGCACGAAGTGAAGACAACATGATGGACTCCCCTGGTAGAAGCAATGAAGCGGAACTTACAAGAACAGCAACATCTTTCTTTTCCCCGTAACAAATATAGCAGCGCTGCACTACCGCGCGATGTCATTTTTGTTAAGAAGAAAATGTCCGTGCCGGTCAAGCTGACCTGTCTTCCAGAGAGCAGACACCGGTAAACGACAAATCCCCGCAACAGCGGGGATGAGGGATTTCAACGCAGCGTGCGCCTGACCATGCTGGGGGCGCTGTCGGCCAGGAGGCCGCCGTTGCGGATACTACGGATACTACGGAAACTGCGGAGAGTGCCGGATCAAGCCGGCCGATGCGGTGGCAGGGTCTGCCTCTGTGGGCGACTGCTGGCTGCCTGTTGCGGCCCCGGAGCGGGCGGAGCCGGTCTCTTCATCATCGTCTTCAGGCGCATCAGGCCTGGTCATACAAGATATTTCAGCTACTGCGGTACTGCATGAAGCTTGCCGCGACGGCGCTCAGATCTGCGATTGCAGCTTCCAGACGGCGTGCAGGTGGCTGTGGTCCAGCTGGCGCAGGCGCACTTCCATCTCGAAGTGATCGGTCACACCTTCGAAGTAGGCTGCGTCGTTCAGCTCGGCAGCATCATTGCGCACCGGCTTCAAGGCGTGGGCAGAGATGACTTGCTGGACGGCAAACTTCACCAGCTCGACCAGGGAGCGCAAATTGTTAGAAAAACCGGCATCTTTTACCAATATACTGACGTTGTTCACGATGAATTCCTTCTGTTTGACGTTTGGGTGATTGAAGAATAAGGTCGCCCCCGGCTTTTGCAAAGCAACATTTTCCGTCACCACTATAAGTTTTTCTTACAGCATGTCTTCATCCCTACCCCCGCTCAAGGCCCTCAAGGTGTTCGAAGCGGCAGTCCGGACGCGGAGTCTGACGCTGGCAGCCCATGAACTGTTCATCACCCATAGTGCGGTCAGCCAGCAGATCAAAACGCTGGAAGAATATTTCGAACAACCGTTGTTTTTACGCCAGTCGCGTGGCGTGGAACCCACAGAAGCGGCCCTGGCCTTCTATGCCGAGGTCAAGGCCAGCCTGGACCGCATCGCCCTGGCGGCCGAACAGCTGTCGCTGGCCGGCAAGAGCCGCGTGGTGCGCATGATCGCCGCGCCCTCGGTGGCGATGCGCTGGCTGATTCCGCGCCTGTCGCAGTTCCAGATCGACAATCCGCGCATCGAGGTTCGTGTCACCACCACCATGTCGGAGTATTTCGAGGATGTGAAGGATCCTTTCGACGTCATCATCTGGCGCAGCCCGCTGGAGCGCAGCGGCTATGACTGCGTGCGCTTCCTGGATGACGTGTCGGTGCCGCTGGCCTCGCCGCACTTTCTGGAGACGCACCCGATCCGGGTGCCGCGCGATTTCGTGGAGGTGCCGCTGATCCATCTCTCCAGCCGGTCGGCGGCGTGGTCGCAGTGGCTGGCCAAGGCCGGGGTGGCGGTGCGGCGCAAGATGCCGGGGACGGTGTATGAACATTCCTTCCTGAGCCTGCAAGCGGCCGCTACTGACCAGGGCGTGGGCATGGGCACGCTGGCGCTGGTCGATGACGACCTGGCCGCAGGCCGGCTGGTGCGGCTGTTTCCGGAGATCGTGCTGCACGGGGAGGGTTACCACATGCTCTATCGCAGCAGCGCCGACACCAATCCGGCACTGAAGACCTTCATCACGTGGTTGAAGCAGATGGGCCAGGCATCTTCGTTCGATCCGCAGCAGACCTGGCCGGCGGATTTCCCTGGCGAATACTGAGGGAGTCCGTCCCCGCATCGCGCACGGGGACGAATGCGGCGAGGATCAGTCCGCCGACTTGAGCACATGCACCTTGCGATCCGCGATCAGGTCCTTGGACTTCTCGCGGTAGTCGGTCATGTGCGGCAGGGTGAAGTGCAGGCGCAGCGCCTCTTCATCCTTCCACTTCTCGACGAAGGCGAAGGTATCCGGCCCCATCGGCGCCTGGTTGGGACCGAAGCCATCCACATCCACCACCAGTCCATATTCGATGCAGCCAGCCTCGGCGCGCACGGCGGCCAGGTTGGCACGGGCGATGGCCAGCAGCGCTTCACGCTGGCCGGGCTTGGCGGTGATGATGGCGACGACGGTAACGGTGCTCATGCGGGAATTCTCCTGTGCAAGATGACAGACGCCGTCAGGGCGACGGCGCGGGGCCACCAGCATACGCGATTCGGGCGGTCTTAGTTCAGGCGGATCTTTTCCAGCAATTGCGTGATGTTGTAGCGCATCAGCGAGAGGTAGTCCGGTGCCGGGCCATCCGGCTTGGAGAGCGCATCGGCATACAGCTTGCCACCGGGCGCGGTGCCGGATTCACGGGCGATCTGCTGCAGCAGCTTGGGATTGCTCATGTTCTCGAAGAACAGGGCCTTGATCTTTTCACTGCGGATCTGGCGGATCAGGGTGGCGATGTCGCGGGCGCTGGGTTCGCTGTCGGTGGACACGCCCTGGGCCGCCAGGAAGCGCACCTTGTAACGGGCACCAAAGTATTCGAAGGCATCATGCGAGGTGATGACCTTGCGCTTGGCGTCCGGGATCTGGCTGAACTGGCGCGCAGCCCAGGCATCCAGGTCCTGCAGCTTGCTGATGTACGCCTCGCCATTCTTGCGGTAGATCGCAGCGCCGGCCGGGTCCAGCTTGGCCAGGGCAGTGACGATGTTGCGGGTGTAGACGATCACGTTCTGCGGGTCTTGCCAGGCGTGCGGGTCATCCTTGCCGTGATGCTCATGGTCATGGCTCTCTTCGTCCTCTCCCACGCGCTCGCGCGCCTGAATGCCGGCCGAGGCCACCACGATGGGGCCGCGGTAGTTGGCCGATTGCGCCAGCCGATCCATCCAGCCTTCGAAACCGAGGCCATTGACCACGATCAGTTTGGCGCGCGAGACCGCCTTGATGTCGTCCGGGGCCGGCTGGAAGACGTGGGCATCTTCATCCGGGCCGACCAGGGTGGAGACGGCGACGCGATCACCGCCGACATTGGCGACCACGTCGCCCAGGATGCTGAAGCTGGCCAGCACCGGGATGCGCTCGGCAGCAAGCGCCGGTAGGCTCGCTGCCAGGGCCAGAGCGGCCAGCAGCGCTGAAAGGGGACGAAACAGTTTCATGAACACTCCGGGGAAAGAGAAACGGAAGAACGCGGAAAAAGACAGGAAAACCGAAGCCTCACGCCTGCAGATGCGGCCGCCGCAACAGGCGCGGTAGCCAGCCGCGTGGGGCCAACAGCAGCGAGGCGGCATACAGCACGCCGGCGCAGACGATGATGACGGGGCCGGAAGGCACCGAGGCGTAATACGAGATCAGCAACCCGGCATAGCCGGCCAGCATCGCCTGCAAGACGCTGTTGCACAGCTGGGCCGGCAAGGTGTCGTGCCACAGTCGCGCCGAGACCGCCGGCAGCATCATCAGGCCCACCGCCATCAATGTGCCCATGGTCTGGAAGGAGGCCACCAGGTTCATCACCACCAGCATCAGAAACACCTGCTGGTAGATCGCCCCACCGCTGCGCCCGCCCCCCACGGCCATGTAGGAAGGATCGAAGCTCTCCAGCAGCAGCCCGCGATAGAGCGCGGCGATGCCCAGTACGCTGGCACTGGCCACGCCCGCAATGAGCACCAGCCCCTGGCTGTCCACGCCCAGCACATTGCCGAACAGGATGTGCAGCAGATCGAGCTGGGTGCCGTGGCGCGAGATCAGGATCACACCCAGCGCCAGGGCCACCACGTAGATGGCGGCCAGGCTGGCGTCTTCCTTGAGTTCGGTATGACGACTGATCCAGCCAGCCACGGCCACCACCAGCACACCGGCGGCAAAGCCGCCAATGGACAAGGCCGGCAACGACAGGCCAAAGAAGATGAACCCCACCGCCACGCCCGGCAGCACGGCGTGACTCAGGGCTTCGCCGAACAGGCTCATGCGGCGCAAGGTCAAGAGCACGCCCAGGGGCGCACTGCCCAGCGCCAGGGCAAAGGCGGCCACCAGAGCGCGGCGCATGAAGGAAAATTCCTGGAACGGCGCTATCGCCAGGGCCTGCAGGGTCGAGAGTGCGCTCATGACTGGCCTCCCGAGGTGGCAGCAGGGTGCGTGTGCGAATGCGCATGTGAATGATCGTGCGCATGTTCGTGCATCCTCGACAGGGCCAGCACCTCGGCTTCGCTCACCTCGCACACGCCGGCATGTTCATCCACCGCCTCGGCCATGGCGCGGGCACGTTGCAGATTCTCTTCGCACATCACTTCCGCGGTGTCCCCCCAGGCCACCACGTTGCGCGCCAGCAGCAGGGTCTGCGGGAAGGCGCGACGCACCTGGTCATGGTCGTGCAGCACCGCGATCACGGTACGGCGCTCGGCGTGCCAGGCCGAGATGATGCGCAGCAAGTCGCCGGTAGTGCGGGCATCGATGGCATTGAAGGGTTCATCGAGCAGGATCACCTCGGCATCCTGCAGCAGGATGCGGGCAAACAGCACGCGCTGGAACTGGCCCACCGAAAGACTGGAGACCGGGCGCGCCGAAAAGCCGTCCAGCCCGACCGCCGTGAGCGCCTGCACTGCGCGCTGGCGCATGGCGGCGTCGATGGCGCCCCAGTTGCCCTTGGCCTGCCAGTATCCCAGCAGCACGCAATCGATCACGGTGATGGGAAAGCTGCGATCAATCTCGGCCTGCTGCGGCAGGTAGGCAATGCGACGGGCATCCACGTGCGTATGGACGCGGCCGTCATTGCAGCGTACCAGGCCCAGCATGGTCTTGAGCAGGGTGCTCTTGCCGGCACCGTTGGGGCCGACGATGGCCGTGAGCGAGCCGCGCGCAAAGGCGCCGTTGACGTGGTGCAAGGCCGGATGGCGACGATAGCTCACCGTCAGGTTGTCCAGAGAGATGGCGGCATCCATGTCAGCCCTCCCCCAGCGCCCAGTGCACACCCAGCCACAACAGCAGGACCACGGGCACGACGGCCAGCACGCGCTGCCACCAGGGACTGGCGAGCACGCCTTGTTTCATGAGGATTCGAGAGAAAAACGACACGGCAGGCAATCTGAAAAGAAGCAACACGGGCTCCGGACAGCGCGGCCAGCAGGGCTGATCCCGACGCCCTTGTCCTTTGGCGCAACCGAGTTGCAGAAACAGGGAAAGCAGGCATTATAATGCAACCCTGTTGCAGAATGTAACAACACTGCAAATCCGGTCGTTGTCCGGGGCACAATGCCGGGCGGACGGCGGATCTTCAGCCCATGTTTGCAGTCTGTCTTCCAGCGTTGTCGACTTGCCGTCTCCCCCTTTGAATTCTCTTTACAACAAGCACAAGAAAGCCGCCCATGTTCCGATCCCGTCCATCGTTTCGACTGATTCCTCTCGTCCTGTTGTCGCTGGCCAGCCTGCCCGTGCTGGCGGCTGGTGAAGGCCATGACCAGCACGGCAACCATCCCGCCCACGTGCATGGAGTGGGCAAGCTGGACGTGGCACTGGAAGGCAATACCCTGACCCTGCACCTGGACAGCCCGCTGATCAACCTGGTCGGCTTCGAACACGCGGCCAACAGCGGCAAGGACAAGGACGCCGTGCGCGCGGCCGCAAAGAACCTGCGTGATGTGAACCGCATGTTCGCCACCGACGCCGCCGCCCAGTGCAAGCCGGCCGAGGTGCAGCTGGAGTCCGCCGTGCTGCCGCCCGCCCTGTTGGGCGAGAAGACGTCCGCCAGCAGCGAAGCGGCCCCCACCGATGGCCATGCCGACCTCGACGGCGACTTCACCCTGGTATGCGCCAGCCCCGGCGCACTCGCCACGGTGGATGTGAGCGGCTTGTTTGCGGCCTTCCCGGGCTTCCACCGTATCGACGTGCAACTGGTCACCCCCAAGAAGCAAGGCGCGGCGCAACTGGTGCCGGGCAGCGCACTGATCCCCATGAACTGATGCCGGGGGCCGCCGGGGCAGGTTCCCCGGCGCGCCAGTCAGGCCACTGACAGGCACCGGCGCTATGATCGGCGGTAAAGTCACGTCCTGGCGCTTCTGCGATTTTCCTTCATGTTGTCATGACTATTCCTGAACGTTCTTCCCCGGTCGCCGCGATTGCCATGCGCGACCTGCGCTTTACCTGGCCCGGCCAGGCGCATCCGGCGCTGGTGTTGCCGCATTTCCAGGTGGCGCCTGGTGAACATGTCTTCGTCAGCGGCCCCAGCGGCAGCGGCAAGAGCACCCTGCTGGCGGCCATCGGCGGCATCATCGTGCCCCAGGCCGGCACCGTGGAAGCGTTGGGGCAGCCCTTCCATACGCTGTCGGCGGCACAGCGCGACCGCTTCCGGGTGGATCACATCGGATTCATCTTCCAGCAGTTCAACCTGTTGCCTTATCTTTCCATCCTCGACAACGTGCTGCTGCCCTGCCAGTTCTCGGCCTACCGCAAGGCGCGCACCGCGCAGCAGGGCGCCGATCTCAAGAGCGTGGCGCAATCCCTGCTGAGCGCGCTGGACCTGGCGCCGTCGCTGTGGTCGCGTCCCGTGACGCAGCTGTCCATCGGCCAGCAACAGCGGGTAGCGGCGGCGCGCTCGCTGATCGGCCGGCCGGAGATCATCGTTGCCGACGAGCCGACCTCGGCCCTGGACAGCGACCGCCAGCAAGCCTTCCTCGACCTGCTGCAGCGCGAGTGCGCACAAAGCGGCGCGGCGCTGGTCTTCGTCAGCCACGACCAGCGCCTGGCCGTACGTTTCGAGCGCCGCATCGCACTGGAACAGCTCAACGAGGCTGCCCGTCCCGAGGAGGCCGCATGAAGCTGCTCCTGCGCCTGGCCGCGCACAGCGCCTGGAACCGGCGGTTCACGCTGGGCCTGATGCTGCTGGCCATTGCCCTGTCCACCACCATGCTGCTGGGCATCGAACGGGTACGCCATGAAGTGCGGGCCGGATTCTCGCAATCGGTATCCGGTACCGACCTGGTAGTCGGCGCCCGCACCAGTCCGATCCAGCTGATGCTGTACGCGATCTTCCGCATCGGCGGTGCCACCAACAACATGGGCTGGGACAGTGCCCAGACCCTGGCCCGCAATCCGGCGGTGGCCTGGACCATCCCGATCTCGCTGGGCGATTCGCACCGTGGCTTCCCGGTACTGGCCACCAATGGCGATTACTTCACGCATTTCCGTTATGGCAGCGGTCAATCCCTGGTGCTGGCCAAGGGACGGCCCTTTACCGGGGTCTTCGATGCCGTGCTGGGGGCCGATGTGGCCGAGAAACTGCACTATCACCTGGGCGACGTCATCATCCTGGCCCACGGCATGGGCGGCATGGGCCTGACCCAGCACGCCGACAAACCCTTCAAGGTGGTAGGCATCCTGGCGCGCACCGGCACCCCGGTGGACCGCACGGTGCATATCGGCCTGGACGGCATGCAGGCCATCCACCTCGACTGGGAAGGGGGCGCGCCCTTGCCGGGTGTGCATATCCCGGCAGAATTCGTGAAGAAATTCGACCTCACCCCGACCAGCATCACCGCCGTACTGGTGGGCCTGAAGAGCCGCGCGCGGGTCTTCGCCGTGCAGCGCGCCATTGCCGACGGCGACGGCTTCAAGGAGCCCCTCATGGCCGTGCTGCCGGGGGTGGCGCTGGACCAGCTCTGGGACGTGGTCGGCATCGGCGAGAATGCCTTGCTGGTGGTTTCGGGCATGGTGGTAGTGGTCGGCCTGGCGGGGCTGGTGGCAGCGATCCTGGCCAGCCTGGGCGAGCGGCGGCGTGAGCTGGCCATCCTGCGCTCGGTCGGGGCGCGTCCGCTGGACGTGTTGTGGCTGCTCTGCGTGGAGGGCCTGGGCGTGATGCTGTGCGGCGTGCTGGCAGGCCTGTTGCTGCTGAGCGGTCTGATCTGGGTGCTGGGGCCGATGCTGGCCGAGCAGTTCGGCATCGCCCTGCGACCGGCATGGCCGGCGGCCGGCGAATTACAATTGCTGCTCTGGACCGTGCTGGCCGGACTGGTGGCCAGCCTCTTGCCGGCCTGGCGGGCCTATCGCCTGAGCCTGTCGGACGGCCTGACCCCAAGAATCTGATCTGGAAGCACTGACATGAAGACTCTTTACTGGATGGGCGGCATCGTCGCCGCCGGCCTGCTGGTGGGCAGCGGTGTGCGCCTG
Source organism: Herbaspirillum sp. C9C3 (assembly GCF_013359625.1). Lineage (NCBI taxonomy): Bacteria > Pseudomonadati > Pseudomonadota > Betaproteobacteria > Burkholderiales > Oxalobacteraceae > Herbaspirillum > Herbaspirillum sp. C9C3. The sequence continues at coordinate 91,828 of NZ_JABFMQ010000008.1, read as the reverse complement.
CTGGCGCATGACGATGCCCGGGCGGCGCCGGTACCGGCCTCTGCCGGAGCATCCGCCACCGTCGCCGGTGGCCCGCTGGCAGGTGCCGTCCCGGCCGTGACTGCGCGCGCCGACAGTGGCAGCACCGTCGCCGGCGTAAGCGACGCCGCCAGCGGCCAATACAAGGTCGGTGACCACCTGCAGCAAAGCGCGGCCGTCACCGAAAAGCCCTATCAGGCCTCGGGCAAGATGGTCAACGGCTTCCAGGAGATCGCCTGGGAATCGCTCATCCCCAAGAACTGGGACCCGATGGCGCCCTTCAAGGGCCTGAAGCTGGACCAGATGACCGATGATGACCCGCGCGCCGATGCCGCGCTCTGGAAGGCCAAGAAATACTGGAAGGAGGCGCCCGTCGATCCATCCATGGAAGGCAAGCCGGTGCGCCTGCCCGGCTTCGTGGTCTCGCTGGACCGCGAAGGCGAGGCGCTCAAGGAATTCCTGCTGGTCCCCTACTTCGGCGCCTGCATCCACGTGCCGCCACCGCCGGCCAACCAGATCATTCACGTCAGGAGCGTCAAGGCCGTCAAGAACGTGCGCACCATGGATGCGGTATGGATCAGCGGCGTGCTCAAGGTAGAACGCTCGGATTCGTCCATGGGCGCCTCCAGCTACAGCATGAAGGCCGTCAGCGTCGAACCCTACAGCGCCCCCGACCAGGGCTGACGACCACACGGCGGCGTGCTCTGCTGCGCCGCCGCTTATCCCCAGTTTCCCCCAGTTGTCCCAGCCTGTTCCCAAGACCTGCCGCAGGCAGGTCTTATCCACATTTTACGGGGGCAAGCTTGTGGACAAGGCTTTGACAAGCCACCCAAACCCTTGATTCTTCTAGATTTTTCAACTCCGCTTCGGCAACGCGCAGAGTTGGGGCAGGCCGACTGCGATGAGGCTCGTCTCTGCATCGCGTCTGGCAACTTGCCCGGATATCCACATTTTTTGGGTGCAAGCCTGTGGAGAAGCACTGGGCAAGTCGGACAAGGCATTGATTGCAAAGGACTTTCCGCTGCCGCAGCAAGGCGCGGCAAAAAGGGGGCAGGCAGACACCCGGGAACGCCGCCTCAGGAGCGGCGACGATATCCACATTTTCTGGTGGCAAGCTTGTGGAGAAGCCCTTGACAATCCCATCAAGCCATTGATTTTAAACAACTTTTCAATATCGCAACAGAGTGAGGCAAGCAGCCCCCAAACCTGGCACCTCACCCCTTCGGACACGGGCCACGGAACATTTCGGCAGGATATCCACACTTTTTGGGAGCAAGCCTGTGGACAAGCACTTGAAAAGCCAGACAAGCCTTTGATTACAAAGGAAATTCACGCTCAGATGCAAAGTCGTGCACTTTGTTGGCGGGCCGGGTGGTCCGCCGCAAAGCCGCGCCCAGACTGGCCGAGCGCGGCGATATCCACATTTTTTGGTGGCAAGCCTGTGGAAAAGGCCTGGACAAGCCACTCAAGCCATTGATTCCAAACGATTTTATGTGAAGTAACAAGACGCAGGCAGGGCCCGGGATCATGCCGGCCTTGCCCGGATATCCACATATTCTGGTGGCAAGCCTGTGGAAAAGCGCTGGGTAAGCCATCCAAGTAATTGATTGCAAAGGGAATTCATCACCAGAGCAGCCGATGGGCAAGCGCCGTGCAAGGGAGGACGGAACGGAGGAAAAGCGATGGGCAGACTCCAGTCATGGAGCCTGCCCGGAAGGGAGGGACGCACCCCGCGCCGCGCACCGGCAAGCATGCACTTGCCGGGAAGGGAGGACCGCGACTTCCATCACGTGTGCGACCTGCCGGGTTACGACGCCACTGTCCGGCCTGGGCGTGAAGCATGAAGCAAGGAGAAACTGGCTGATCCGAAGAAAAAAACCTGCGATGCGCTCGCATCGCAGGCAACAACATCTGCACGGAGTCAGAGGAGACAGGCGCAAGTCTAGTGGCCGCGTATGACCTCCCCATGACAGTGCACAGGGAGATGAAGAAAAAGGACGAAGAGAAGAAAACCGGGAAACGGAAATGTCACGAAGCCGTCATAACGACGAACTATAGTGCGAAGCTTAGTGCGGTACATGCAACCGATATGTATGACCGCATGGTGTGTTGGACATCTGTCCAGCACACCCTCCTTTCGGAGGCGTCCGCCTCCATGACATTTCCCTCAAGAACTGGTTGAACGGTCTTACCAGACCCCATCAATGGCGGTGGCTTGCGACTTGATGCGCGAGACTTCGCCATCGCTGCCTTGCAGGGCCAGGTCGTCCGGCATCGCCTTGGGCGGCTTGCGGAACCATTCCAGGCACAGTTGCGAGAGATTGGTGAGGGCCTTCTTGGCCATGAACTGCTGCAGCAGTTCACGCGTGAGTTCGAGATTGGAGGCCAGGAAGAAATCCCCCGGCCGGACCAGCGCCTGCACGCCCGCGCTCATGCGCTGCAAGTCCTTCTGGAACATCTGGCGCGGCACCGGCAGCGGATGGCCGGCCGAGACCAGCAATTCCTGGAACAGCGGCGCCATGAAGTCCAGCACATAGCCGTCGCATTGCACCCAGGCATGGAAGGCGTCCTGATGGCTGGCCACGCTCTGGCCGTCTTCGCCCAGGGTGCCGAAGGACAGCGCACCACCGCCGTCTTCACGAATCAGGTAGAAGGCAGCGCCGGCCACGGGGAAGGCGTTGCGCTTGTAGAACTTCTTGAGGATCTGGGCGGCAGTGACGGAAAAGAAAAAACTGGCGGCCGGGATATCGGCTTCCACGCTGTGCAGGACGGAATGGATGACGCGGAAGATACGTTGATAATCGGCCAGGGGAATCAATGGGCGCAAATTCTGCGCGGAGGAATGTGAGCTTTGCATGGGCGCTATTTTCTCATGGAAAAGAACGGGCAAGCCGCTAAGCCGCTTCACGGGAATGCCGGACTGCGCAGTCCCGATGCGTGACGCGCTTTGGAACAAAAGCGGTTTCACGACTTGCCGTTCCACCCTCAAGAGATCTTTGCTGCTCAAACTCTGCTGCTACTGCTACTGCTACTGCTACTGCGATGCCGGAAGAACTACCCCTAGTCCCTGCAGCGGCACGACTTCACTTCCCCCCACCATCCCTCACCCCGGGCATTCAATCCTGCTTCTTCGGCTCCTGCATGAAACAGGTGCAATCGACATCGTGATACTGTGCGCAATGCTGCAGTGACGGGCGGGTCAGGCCGTTGTTGAACAGCGAACGGTCTTCCGCATCCACCGTCACGTAGCGCAGGGCCGAGGCCATCACCTGCTGGTCGCGCTGGTCGACGTCGTCCAGCGACACTTCCAGCCGGCCCCATTCCTTGTCGGTCTTGACGAAGAGGTACATCAGGACGGTACAGAAGACCAGATAGCTGATGAACATGAGGGTGATTTCACCCGGTACGGGTTCGGTAACGAAGGACATGGCTGGCTCCAATGGCAAGATACTTCGGCAAGGTCTTGCGTGCCAGTCACGACCCCACCGTGATGTCGGGAGTCCGGAGCACAGACCGTGTTTCATTGGTTCCCATGGTAGTAGCCCCGCTTGACTGCGAACATCGGGGAATTCCTGAGCACGCAACGCCACTTGCCAACTCGACAGCAGCCTGGGCTCGGGCTTTGTGGCGCATCAAGCGCTGCCATGCGCCGTGAAAGTTACGTGAATTTCAAGCCCGCGTGCTGCAGGGAAACAGCCTGAAAAAAACCCGCCAGGCTTGCGCGTGGCGGGTTCAGACTCGAATTGTCCAAGTCCAAGGACGTCTGAGGAGACACCCCCAATGTACCGGGCCATGCTCCTGCTGAAAACGAAGCATTCGTCATGCGCTTATGCTGTTGACGCATAAGCCGCCCGACGCCTCCTCTCAGCCGGCCTTGACGGGCAGCCAGCGCTCCACCAGCCGGGTCCAGAAGGCGGCTCCCACCGGGATATTGGCATCATTGAAATCGTAGCCTGCATTGTGCAGCATCGGCCGTCCCTGCCCGTTGCCCACGCGCAAGAAGCAGCCGGGCCTCTGCTGCAGGAAGTAGGCGAAGTCTTCGCTGCCGGCGATCGGACCGAAGGGGGCGATCACCTTGTCGGCGCCCACCAGTTCCTCGGCCACGCCGCGGGCAAACTCGGTCTCGGCCTCGCTGTTGACCAGCACCGGATAGCCGCGCAGATACTCGATCTCGGCACCGGCACCATAGCTTTCGGCATGCAGGGCCACCAGCGCGCGGATGCGCTCTTCCAGCAACGCGCGTACCTCGGGCTTGAAGGAGCGCACGCTCAACTCCAGCGTGGCGAATTCCGGAATCACGTTGGACGCCTTGCCCGCATGCAGGCTGCCCACCGTCACCACTGCGGTCTCCATGGGATCGACATTGCGCGAGACCACCGTCTGCAAGGCCATCACCAGGCTGGCGGCGACCACCACCGGATCGACCGACAGGTGCGGTCGCGCCGCATGGCTGCCGCGACCGACGATGCGGATCTTGACGGTATCGCAGGCCGCCATGAAGGGGCCGCTCCTGAACATGAAGGTCCCCGCCTCTACCCCCGGGTGATTGTGGATGCCGAAGACGGCATCGCAGGGGAAACGCTCGAAGAGACCATCGGCCAGCATCTTCTGCGCCCCGCTGTCAAAACCGGCTTCCTCGGCCGGCTGGAAGATCAGGTGCAGCGTGCCGTCGAAACGGCGCGTGCGCGCCAGGTGCTTGGCCGCGCCCAGCAACATCGCCGTATGGCCATCGTGGCCGCAGGCGTGCATGGCACCGGGCTTGACGCTGGACCAGGCCAGGCCGGTTTCCTCATGGATGGGCAAGGCATCCATGTCGGCGCGCAGGCCGATGCTGCGCGCACTGCTGCCGGCCCGCAGCGTGGCGACCAGGCCATTGCCGCCGATATGGCGGGTGACCGCGTAGCCCCATTCCTGCAGGCGCGCCGCCACCAGGGCAGCGGTATCGACTTCCTCGAAGGACAGTTCGGGATGCTGGTGCAGGTGGCGGCGGATGCCGGTGATTTCCTCGTGGATGTCATGCAGGTCGGCGACCTCGCAGAGCTCCTGCTCGTGGGGGTGACTCATCGTTTCTCCGTGGGGGATGTGCGTCGTGCCAGCACTTCGCGGCCCTGCTCGGCCAGGTCCCAGAACAGGCCCGCCATCAGTTGCAGCGACTCGCGCGACACGCTGGCCAGTATATGCTCGTTGGGCGCATGCTGTGAGCAGGCCGGATAGGAGTGCGGCACCCACAGCGTGGGCAGGCCCAGGGTTTCGGAGAAGACGTCATTGGGCAGCGAGCCGCCCAGGTTGGGCAGCAGCGTGGGCGTCTTGCCGGTGCTCTCCTGCAGCGAGGCCAGGCCCCAGCGTACCCATTCATCGTCCGGATCGAGCCGGGTGGCGGCGAACTGCACGCCCGACAGCGCCACCTGCACATCGTCATAACCCTGTTCATCCAGATGCGCGCGGATGTGTTCGATGAAATGCGCATCATCACTGCCGACCACGAAGCGAATCTGGCAATGCGCAGTGGCGCGTCCGGGAATGGCATTGACCGGGGCTTCCGGATTGCCGGTCTTGAAGGCCAGCACTTCCAGCGTGTTCCAGCCGAAGACACGTTCGGCCGGGGTCAGGTCGGGCTCGCCCCAGTCGGGATCGATCTCGGGATCGGTCGGACCGCCGCCCACCTTGACGCTGGCCAGCGCCTTGCGCACGCTCTGCGGCAGCGCCTCCGGCAGCAGCGCGGGGACGCGGATGGCGCCGCGCTCGTCGACCAGGCAGGCAATCGCATTGGCCAGACGCACGCCGGGGTTGCGCAGCAGGCCGCCCCAGTTGCCCGAGTGGTGGCCACCATCACGCAGATGGCAGGTCAGGTCGAAATTGCAGCCACCGCGCGAACCCAGGAACATGGTCGGGGTAGGCGCATTCACCCGCGGACCATCGGAGGCGATGAAGAGATCGGCCTTCAGGCGTTGCGCATGCTGGCGGCAGACTTCGTTGAGACCGGGCGAACCGGTCTCCTCGCCCATCTCCAGGATCAGCTTGACGTTGTAGCCCAACTGCCCGCCGCGCACCTTCATGACTTCTTCCAGCGCCGCCAGGTTGATGGTGTGCTGGGCCTTGTTGTCGGCGATGCCGCGCCCGTACCAGCGCTCGCCTTCGACCACGATCTCCCAGGGCGAGAGACCGGCGCGCCATTGGTTGTCATAGCCGCGCACCACATCGCCGTGGCCGTAGGTGAGCAAGGTGAAAGCCGCCCCCTCCTCGACGCGCTCGGCGATCAGGAAGGGGCTGCCGCCAGGCAGCGGATTGTCGATCACCTCGCAGACAAAGCCCAGTGTCTGCAGAGAAGGCATGATCTCCTGCTGCAGATAGTCGTAGAGGATGGGCAGGCTGGCCGCTTCCTGGCTTTCGGTACGGATGGCCACGCGGCGCTTCAGGGTTTCCATGAAACGGCCGTCGTCGAAATAAGCCTGTACGCCGGCAATGGCTTGTGCTCTGCTCATGCTGCTGCTCCTTGGTTTTTTTCAGATTCGTTCATGTTCTCAAGCGGCTACCGCCAGGGCCGGAATGCCCAGGCCCGGATCGGGCGTGAGCGCCGAGGCCAGCAGCATGCGGGTATAGGGATGCTGGGGATCGCTGAAGAGTTGTTCACGTGAGGCCAATTCCACGATGCTGCCCTTGTTCATCACGGCGACCCGGTCCACCAGATGCTCCACCACACCGAGGTCGTGGCTGATGAAGAGATAGGTCAGGCCGAATTCGGCCTTGAGGTCCAGCAGCAGGTTGAGAATCTGCGCCTGCACCGACACATCCAGCGCCGAGGTCGGTTCATCGCAGATGAGGATGTCGGGCCGCAGGATCAGTGCCCGCGCAATCGCCACCCGCTGGCGCTGACCGCCGGAGAGCTGGTTGGGATACTGCGTGTGCGTGCGTTCGGGCATGCCGACCAGATCGAGGATCTGCCTGACCTGGCGGCTGCGCTCGGCGGCACTGCCGATGCCGTGCAGCTTGAGCGGCAGGCCGACGATCTCGCCCACGGTCTTGCGCGGATTGAGCGAGGAATACGGGTCCTGGAAGATCGGCTGGATATGCCGCGCATGCTGGCGGCGCTCGGTCGGATCGACTTCCTGGCCGTTGATGAGCACATTGCCCGAGGTCGGTGCCAGCAGGCCCAGCAGCATCTTGGCCAGGGTGCTCTTGCCGCAGCCGGATTCGCCGACGAGACCGAGGGTTTCGCCACGATACAGACGCAGCGAAACGTCATCGACCGCCTTCAGTTGACCCGGTGCCTGGAACAAGCCGCGCTTGAGCGGATACACCTTGGTCAGCGCGCACAATTCGAGCGCGATATCGTCCAGCGGCGGCTGGGGATTCAGAGAGGCACTCATGCCGCCACCTCCAGTGCCGACACCGGCACATCGAGCTTGAAGCAGCGTGCCTCATGCGACAAACCGGGACTGCCCTGCTGCACCATCGGCGGGTCCTGTTCGCAGCCGCTGTCGGCCAGGGTGCAGCGATTGCGGAAGGCACAGCCGCTGACCTGCCCGACCAGGCTGGGCACCACCCCGGGAATGGCTTGCAGCCGGCTGCCCGGCAAGGTCTTGCCGCGCACCGGAATGCAGTTGAGCAAGCCGCGCGTGTAGGGATGGCGCGGCTGTGCAAAGAGTTGCGCCACACCGCTGGTCTCCACCACCTGCCCCGCATACATCACCGCAACCCGGTCGGCGATGCGCGAGACCACGCCGAGGTCATGCGTGATGAAGATGACGGCGGTGCCGAACTCCTGCTGCAGCTCGCGGATCATGCGCAGGATCTGCGCCTGGATGGTGACGTCCAGTGCGGTGGTGGGTTCGTCGGCGATGATGAGGTCGGGACTGCACATGAGCGACATGGCGATCATCACGCGCTGGCGCAGGCCGCCCGAGAGCTGGTGCGGATACTGGCGCAGGCGGTCTTCGGCGTTGCCGATGCCGGTCCGGTGCAGCAGGTAGAGTGCCCGCTCGCGCGCCTCGGCGCGCGTCACGCCGGGCTGCTGCAACATCGCCTCGCACAGCTGGTTACCCAGCGTATAGGCGGGATTGAGCGAGGTCATCGGCTCCTGGAAGATCATCGCCATGCGCTTGCCGCGCAACTGCATGCGCTGCCGTTCGCTCATGCCATTGAGGTCGGCACCATCGAAGAGGATGTGGTCGGCGCTGCATTGCGCCTTGCGCGGCAGCAGACCCATCAGGGCCAGCGAGGTCATGGACTTGCCGCAGCCGGACTCGCCGACCAGGCACAGCATCTCGCCACGGCTGACCTGGAAATCGATGCCGCGCACGGCATGCAGCATGCCGTTCTCGGTGGGCAGATCCACCTTCAGGTTCTTCACGTCCAGCAATACACTCATGGGGTTCTCCTTGCGTGACGGATCAGTTGCGGCCATCGGGTGCGTTGACATCGCGCAGGCCATCGCCGACCAGATTGATTGCCAGCACCAGCAGCGCCAGCGCCACACCTGGAATGACGATCACCCAGGGCTTGAAGAACATGTAGGTCTTGCCCTCGGCCACCATCAGGCCCCACGAGGGCGTGGGCGGCTGCACGCCCAGTCCCAGGAAGGACAGCGTGGCCTCCAGCAGGATGGCGTGGGCCATTTCGAGGGTGGCCACCACGATGAGCGCCCCCATGATGTTGGGCAGGATCTCGCGCACCAAGATGTAGGGTGTGGAGGCGCCGATGGCCTTGGCTGCCGCGATGAATTCGGCATCGCGCAACTGCTGTGTGGCCGAGCGCGTCACCACCGCGAAACGATCCCACAGCAGCAGCCCCAGCAGCACGATCACCACCTTGAGGGAACCGCCCACCAGCGAGGCCATGGCCAATGCCACCAGCACCACCGGCATGGCCAGCCGCGTGGTGATGAGATAGCTGATGACGGCATCGGTACGTCCGCCGAAGTAGCCTGCCAGCACGCCCAGCGTCGTGCCGATCAGCCCCGAGATCAGGGCCGCGGCAATACCGATGGTCAGTGACACGCGCGCACCGAAGATCAGGCGCGAGAGATAGTCGCGGCCCAGCTTGTCGGTGCCGAGGATGTGTTCCCAACTGCCCTGGGCCTGCCACACCGGCGGGATCAGGCGCGCGGTGACGTCCTGGTCGAAGGGATCGTGCGGCGCCAGCAACGGCGCAAAGATTGCCGCCAGCACGATCAGCGCCAGCACCAGTGCGCCCAGCATGAGGCCGCGATGGCCCAGCAGGCGGCGCAGCTTGCGGCGCCAGGCGGGCAAGGGCGGCAAGGCGGTCGTGAGCATGGGGGTGGCGGGCAAGGTAGAGGAGGTGGTTGCGCTCATGGGGTCTCCTGGCAGGATCAGCGGGTACGGATGCGCGGGTCCAGCAGCGCATTGATGACATCGGCCAGGAAGGTCAGCCCGATGTAGAACATGGCGATGATCAGCACGACCGCCTGCACCACCGGATAGTCGTTGCGCGAGATGGCATCCCACGCCAGCTGTCCCAGGCCCTGCATCGAGTAGACCGATTCGATGACCACCGAGCCGCCCAGCATGAAGCCCAGCTCCACGGCCGCCAGCGCCACCACCGGAATGACGGCGTTGCGCAGTGCATGCTTGAATACCACCCGCGCCCGGGAGAGTCCCTTGGCGCGCGCCGTGCGGATGTAGTCCGATCCCAGCACTTCGAGCATGCCCGAGCGCGTGAGCCGCATCATGGCCGGCATGGCGTAATAGCCCAGGGCCACGGCGGGCAGGACGAAGTGCTGCCAGCTGTCGTTGCCGGCCACCGGCAGCCAGTGCAGGGTCACGGCGAAGATCAGGATCAAGGTCAGCCCGAACCAGAAACTGGGCATGGCCTGGCCAACCACGGCGATGAGCAGCGCGGCGCGATCCAGCCAGGTATCCCGATAGAGCGCGGCCAGCACCCCTAGCGGAATGGCGGTCAGGATGGCCAGCAGCAAGGCGCTGCCACCGAGCTTGAAGGTGATGGGCAGGCGTTCGGAAATCATTTCCATCACCGGCCCCTGGAAGTAGAAGGACTTGCCGAAATCGAGCTGCACGGCACGTCCCAGCCAGTCGAAGTATTGCGTGGTCAGCGGACGGTCCAGACCGAACTGGGTGCGCACCGACTCGACCTGGGCGGCGGTGGCTTCCGGCCCGGCGATGGAGACTGCCAGGTCACCCGAAAGATGCAGCAGCGTGAAGCTGACGACGGACACCGTCAGGGCCACACACAAGGCGATGGCCAGGCGGCGCAGGAGATAGATCAACATGGCGGTCCTTCCTTGCGGAGACTGGGCGGACGATGTCAGGAACGGCGCACGCAGAGCGTGCGCCACCGGGCTTACTTCCAGGAAGCTTCGTAGAACCGCGGCAACTCGTCCGGATAACCCTGGAACTTCAGCTGCGAATTGAAGGCATAGAAGGTCGAGTAGGAAAACATCGGCGCCACGTACGCCTGTTTTGAGATCAGCTCCAGGGCCTTGCTGTAATTGGCCTTGCGCACCGCCGGATCGATCGAGGTATCGGCAACCTGAAGGAACTGCTGCAGTTGCGGATCCTTGGTGATGTCATCGGCGCCCCCCTTGAAGTAGACACCGGCAAAGGCCGAGGTATCGTTCATCGAGAACGAGCCCCAGGAATAGAAGCTCATGGGGGTCTTGCCGCTGCGGTATTCGGTCTGCAGGGCGGCGAACTTCATGTAATGCAGGCGGGCGCGGATGCCGACCTTGCGCAGGTCGCCGATGATGGCTTCGGCGACTTCCCGTTCGCGATAGGCATAGATGTCGGTATCAAAGCCGTTCGGATAGCCGGCTGCTGCCAGCAGTTCCTTGGCCTTGGCCGGGTTGTAGTCGTACTTGATGACGGCATTGCTGTCACAGCCGAACTGGGTACGGAAGCAGGCGGTGTAGACCGGCTGGCTGCCGCCACGCATCAGGTTGTCGGCATAGCCCTTGCGGTTGATGGCGTAATTGACCGCCTGGCGCACGCGCAGATCCTTGAAGGGTGAATTGGGCGCCGAGGTGCCGGTGGTATCCAAGGTGATGAAACCGACGCGCATGGTCTCGCCGCTTTGCACGGTCAGCTTGGGGTTGGTCTTGAGCGCATCGGCCTGGTCGGGCGGTACCCGCCAGATCCAGTCGATGGCACCGGTCATCAGTTGCGCGGCGCGGGTTTCCGGATCGGGAATGACCACGAACTTGATGTTGCCGATCGAAGGCTGGCCCTGCGGGCTGTCCTTGAAGTAGTTGGGGTTCTTGACCAGGGTCACGCCCTGCCCTGGCGTGACGCTGGTGACCTTGTAGGGACCGGTGCCGATGGGCGCCTTGGAGAAACCTTCCAGCCCGACCTTCTTGAAGTAGGCCGCCGGATAGATCGGCAGCGGACCGGCCAGGTATTCAAGCGCGGCAGGGAAAGGCCCCTTCAGGTTGATGCGGACCTGATAGTCGCCGAGCTTGTCGACGCTCTTGATCCAGTCGGTATTCTGCCGCGTGACCGCCTTGGATTCGGGCGAAACCACATAGTTGAAGGTGAACACCACATCGTCGGCGCTGAACTTGTCGCCGTTCTGGAATTGCACGCCCTGGCGCAGGTCCAGCACCAGCGCGGTGGGCGATTCCCATTTCCAGGAGGTCGCCAGTTGCGGCTTGTACTCGTTGGTCTTGGGATCGCGATAGATCAGCGTATCCCAGATCAGGTGCGCCAGGATCACGCCTTCGCGCAGGTTGTTGTGATACTGGCTGATGTTCTCGACTTCACTGTCGGAGGCATAGACCAGAGTGTCATTGGCCTTGTTGGCATGCGCAACCGAAGCGCCCAACGCCCCCGCCACCAGTACCGCGCAGCGCGACCAAGCCAAGAGAGATGTGTGTAGTGCGTTCATTCCTGCCCCTTCGTTCGAATAAGACAAATTGGAACCCATTTCATCAATAGGCGAGCCTGCCTGTTGATGAAATGGGTTCAAGAAAAACCGCGACATCGAGGGGCATACTAGGCTAGGATTTATCGATGCCACAATCATCAAATTTCTAAGCCTGCGTTGCCGATACCAGAACGCAAAAATGCTGCACCACAATGTGACCACCCTGGCAAAAGTCGCATCCCTGCTGGGTCGCGGGGCGTGGAGCAGGTGCAGCATCGCGGTGCGCCGGGATACTGGCGGTGCTGCACCAAAGGCGTGAAGCACGCACCAAATAAAGCGGGAAATTATTTGCCGGGGCCAGCGCCCTGGTCAGATCTGGTCAGACTGGAAGGAATCTCGGGATGAAATCACAGCAACTGCAAGACACTGCCTTGCGCTACTTCCTGGAAGTGGTGCGATGCGGTTCCATCAGCGAAGCATCGCAGCGTCTGAACGTGGCCAGCTCGGCCATCAGCCGCCAGATCAGCAGTCTTGAGGAAACGCTGGACACGATTTTGTTTGAGCGGCGTCCGCGCGGGATGGTGCTGTCGGCGGGCGGCGAGATGTTGGCTGCGCACGCGCGCAAGATGGCGCTGGAAGCCGACCGCGTGGTCGCCGACCTGCAGGCCTTGAAAGGCTTGCGCAGTGGACGCGTGCGGCTGTCGGCCTCGGAGGGTTTTGCGATCGATTTCCTGCCGCGGCTGATCAACGCCTTCCAGCAGCACTATCCGGGCTTCGTGTTCCAGCTGTTCGTGGGGGCGCCGGCGGTGGTGTCGCGCCAGGTCCGCGAGGGCAATGCCGATATCGGGCTGACCTTCGCACGTCTGCCGGAACCGGAAATCAAGGTAGTGCACCGCCAGCCCGGCCCGATTGCTCTGGTGATGCGCAACGAGCATCCGCTGGCGCGTTTCCGCCAGGTCTCGCTGGGCCAGCTCAAACCCTATCCCCTGGCTCTGCCCGACCCGACCACGACGCTGCGCCAGTTGTTCGACATCGCCTGCAGCCGTCAGCAGGTGGTGATCGAACCGGTCATGACCAGCAACTATATCCAGTCGCTGCACAACTATGTGCTGGACAACGATGCGCTCTCCATCACCGGCGACGTCACCGTGCGCTACCGCATCGAACGCGGCGAGCTGACCATGCGACCGATCCGCGATTGCCCTAATGACGGCCGCTTCGTGGAGGTGCAGACACTGGCAGGACGGACCTTGCCGCGCAGCGTGGAGATCTTCCTCGATTATCTGGTGGCTGAACTGAGCAAGGATTTGTGAGCGCTTGTCGCGGGCATCCAGCCCAGCCCGTTTGATGTCATGCCGAACAAACGGACGCTGCCGGCCCATGCGGATCAGTACCCGACCCGCTTCCGCCGGCGGCACACCGAGTCCTGCAAACGCCAAGCGGCCGCTACAAGTGCGGCCGCTTGGCGGGTTTCAAAGTGTCAGGGTTTCAGCGTATCAGTGCATGAATCATCAGAAACGCCAGCCTGCCTTGACTGCTGCAGACTTGTTGATGAAACCGCTGCGCCCTTCGGCATCGATGCGCAGAGAGATCTCTGCCGACTTCGGCAGCTTGAAGCGATAGCTCACGCCGCCCTTCAACAGCCAGGGTGAGTGCGCGGGGCCGGGCGTGGTGAAGGCCTGGCCGGGTGCCCCCGCGTAGGTGGCCACCAGATCGTCACGACCGTTGATGACATCGTAGCTGACCCCGAGGTAGCTGCTGATCTGCGACGATGACGTCAGGGTGTAGTTCAGTCGTGCACTGGTACCGAGCAAGAGTGCTTCGCTGCGCTTGCCCTGTACCGACAAGTTCAGCGCCCCTGCCCCGCTCTCGGCGTAGGACGGGCTTTGCAGCCGCGTATAGTCGATCTGCAGGGCAGGTGCCAGACTCATTGCTTCACTCAAGGGCAGCGTGAATGATACGTTTGCGCCCAAATGCGCATGCCAGCTGTGATAGTGGCTGGTGGCGATGCGGTTGAGACCACCGAAGCGCATCTCGCGCGACAGACGATTGCCGTTGCGGCCCAGGTCGGCCTGCCAGGTCAGTGCCAGTTCGCCCAGCGGGACGTTGCCGTAGAGGGCCAACATATTGGACTCGGTATGACTGCGGCTGCCGGCACCGGTGATGGCGGTGTTGCCGCTGGCCCGGGTGCTGGCGTAGGCGTACGACAGGCCGACGCGTCCGCGCTCCAGTTCCATTTCGGCGCCGGTGGCCATACCCCAGGTACTGGCGCTGAAACCGGGTTCACCGTTGCGGTCGTCCTGGTTGGTGCGCGACTCGAAGGGCATGAGCCAGACCTGACGATCGCGAGCCGCCTCGCCCGAAGACAGCCCGCTGCCCAGACCGGCACCACCGACATTGCCGGCCTCGTTGCGGGTAGCGATGACGCGATTGAGGGACGTCATGCTGCCCCGGATGGCGCTGGTGCCGACGTTGCTGGGCAAGGTCTGGCTGGCGGCGCGGCGCACGCTGCCAGCGTCAGGCAGCCGACCCAGCGCTGTGGCAACCTGAGCCATATCGCCACTGGACGGACGCAGGATCTGCTGGCCCAGCACCGGCGCAACCGGCGCTGCTGCAGCGGCGGCGAGGGTGATGGGTGATGGGCGGACGGCGGGCGCTGCTGGTGCTCCCTGTGCTCCCTGTGCTCCCTGTGCTCCCTGTGCTGCCTGTGCTCCCTGTGCTCCCTGTGCTGCCTGTGCTGCCGGATCTGCTGGAGCTGCTGGTGCAACCGGTACTCGCTGTGCTGCTGGTGGCTTCGGCATCACTGACGACGCCGGTGCGGCCGATGCAGATGATGCTGGCGCTGCCTGTGCTCCCTGTGCCGCCGGTGATTCCTGTGTCGCTGACGACGCCGGTGCGGCCGATGCTGGTGCTGCCTGCGCTCCCTGTGCTGCTGGTGGTGTCGGTGTCACTGACGATGCA
>NZ_JABFMQ010000008.1:74543-76917 GCF_013359625.1 Herbaspirillum sp. C9C3 | reverse complement strand
GCTCCCTGTGCTGCTGGCGGCTTCGGCATCACTGACGATGCAGGTGCGGCCGATGCCGCTGACGCTCCCTGTGCCGCCGGTGATTCCGGTGTCGCTGATGCCGCCGGTGCGGCCGATTCAGCCGATGCTGCTGCCCCCTGTGCCGCTGGCGATTCTTGTGTCGCCGACGTTGCAGGTGCGGCCGATGCGGCTGATGCTGGGGCTCCCTGAGCTACAGCTGATTCCGGTGCCGCCGACGATGCAGGTGCGGTCGACGCAGCCGATGCTGCTGCCCCCTGTGCCGCTGGTGATTCTTGTGTCGCCGACGTTGCAGGTGCGGCCGATGCGGCTGATGCTGGTGCTCCCTGTGCTACTGCTGATTCCTGTGCCGCCGACGATGCAGGTGCGGTCGACGCAGCCGATGCTGCTGCCCCCTGTGCCGCTGGTGATTCTTGTGTCGCCGACGATGCAGGTGCTGGAGAGTTCACTGGCGACTCCTGTACTGCTGTCTCTGCCGGTGACTCCGACACCGCTGGTACTGCCAGTTCCACATCCGCGAGCAACGCCGTCTGCGCGCCCACCGGCACACTCAAGGCCGGGCCCAGGGTCAGCAATATGGCAGCATAGAGACTGTGCTTACGCAGAGCGGCAGGCGGCATGATGCAGGCACAATTGTGCTGCTTCTTTTGATTCATCATCTTACCTTCCTCGATCTTGGGCGAGGCCATCGGGAAGCTAGACCCATCCCCCGCCCTTGTTGTTATCCCTCCCTGCGTACCGGTTGAACCGGTTTTTGTAGGGAGGCATTGTCGAGGGGCACTGCCTTTCTGGACATTGTCTTTTGGTGCTAGCCAGGATGCAGCACCATGCGCCTTGATGCCTTGCGCGAGAATGGAAGGAGAGAGAGAAGCCGCCCTCAGCCAGGCTGCTGGGGGCGGCCGCGTGCAGATCAGAAGCGCCAGCTGGCCTTGAGCGCTGCGGACTGGTTGATGAAACCGCTGCGACCTTCCGCATCCAGGCGCAGCGAGATATCGGTGGCGGTGCTCAACTGGTGGCGATAGCTGATACCCGCCTTGAACAACCATGCAGAACGTGCCGCACCGGGTGCGCTGAAGGCTTGGCCCGGCGTCCCGGCATAAGTGGCCACCAGTTCGTCGCGCGCGTTGATGACATCGTAGCTGGCACCGACATTGGCGCTGATCTGCGAAGCCGTCGTGAGCGCATAGTTCAAGCGCGTACCTACACCCAGCAACAAGGCCTGGCTGCGCTTGCCCTGCACCGCCAGGCTCAGATCGCCTGCCCCGCTCTCGGCGTAGGACGGACTTTGCAGACGGGTGTAATCAAGCTGCAAGGCCGGTACTACGCTCAATGCTTCACCCAAGGGCAGCGTATGCGATACGTTTGCGCCCACGTGCGCACTCCAGCTGTCGTAGCGACTGCTGGCCACGCGGTTCAACCCGCCGAAGCGCAGCTCACGTGCCAGGCGGTTGCTGTTCCAGCCGGCGTCGGCCTGCCAGGACAGCGCCAGCTCACCCAGCGGGACGCTGCCATAGACGGCCACCATGTTGGATTCGATACGGCTGCGGCTGCCGGTACCGGTGATGGCGGTGTTGCCGCTGGCACTGGTGCTGGCATAGGCGTAAGAAAATCCAATGCGCCCGCTGTCCAGCTCCACCTCGGTGCCCGCGGCCATGCCCCGGGTGCTGGCGCTGAAACCGGAGTCGCCATTGCGATCCCCCTGGTTCGAACGCGATTCGAAAGGCATGAGCCAGACCTGGCGATCGCCACCGGCCTCGCCATAGCCCACGCCGCGCCCCGCACCGCCCATACCGCCGCCAGCATTACCCGCATCAATGCGCGTGGCAATGACGCGATTGAGCGAAGCCAGGGTGCCACGGATGGCGTTGTCGCTGATGTTGCTGGGCAGGGTCTGGGCGGCGGCGCGCAGAACGCTGGTGGCGTCGGGCAGACGTCCCAGAGCAGTGACGACCTGCGCCATATCGGCGCTGGAGGGACGCTGGATCTGACGGTCCAGCACCGGCGCCACCGCAGCCGCAGCAGTGGCGGCAGCGACTGCCATCGGAGTACGCACTGCCGGGGCTACTTTGACTGCGGGTGCTGGCGGTGCTGCCAGTGCTGCCGGTGCTGGCGGTACCACTACGGCCGCCGCTGCAGGCACGCTCCCGGTGGACGTGCCGGATGCCGGTGCACTGGCCACCGGCATGTTCGGAGCTACTGCACTGGAAGCAGGCGCACTCGTTACCGGTGTACTCGCGGCAGGCGTACTGGTAGCAGGCGCACTCGTTACCGGTGTGCTCGTGGCAGGTGTACTGGTAGCGGGCGCACTCGTTACCGGTGTGCTCGCGGCAGGCGTACTGGTAGCAGGCGCACTCGT